>SKON01000172.1 GCA_007120035.1 Myxococcales bacterium | reverse complement strand
TCGTCGGAGTCGTCGTCGGCGTGACGGGGGATTTCGAGGGGTGGGCGGTGGGAGCGGATGAGGTGTCCGCGGAGGATGATGAGGCGGCCTTTGTTGCCGCGGGAGGTGGGGGCGAATTTGGATTTGGTGGCGCGGATGATTTCGCGGCGGCCCTGGTTGGTCTCGACTTCGAGGCCGTCGAGGCGTTCGCGGGCGAGTGTGAAGTCGAGGAGGGTGTCGTTTTTGTCGAGGGACATGGCGCGGACGCCTTTGGCGGGGCCCTTGACGTGGGAGATCTCGCGGACGGGGAACATGAGGCCGCGGCCGTTGCGGCTGGCGACGGCGACGAGCTCGGTGCCGTCGCATTGCTCGACGTTGACGATGGTGTCGTCGTCGTCGAGGCGCATGAAGAGGCGTCCGTTGACGGTGGAGGGCTCCTCGTAGGAGTCGAGGGAGAAGCGGATGGATTGGCCGGACTCGGAGAGGGCGACGAAGTGGTAGTCGACCTCGGCGGTGTCGGCGGAGTCGTCGACGAGGGAGACCTGCTCGGGTTGCCAGGGGCGCAGGACCTGTCGGTTGGTGACGGCGACGCCGGCGACGGTTTCGCCGTCGTCGAATTGGAAGGTGGCCTGGAGGGGGTCGCCGTAGCCGGTGGTGGAGGGGATGTCGTCGACGCGGAGGGTGTAGGCCCGTCCGCGGTTGGTGAAGAAGACGGCGGTGTCGCGGGTGTTGGCGGGGAGGACCCACCGGATCTCGTCGTTGTCTTTGACGCGGATGGTGGAGAGGTCGGTGTAGGACTTCTGGCGCTTCATGCGGCCGTTTTTGGAGATCATGACCCAGACGCGCTCGGCGACGATGTAGTCCTCCTCGGAGTACTCGAGCTCGCGGACGGGGACGTCGACGAGGGTGCGGCGGGGGTCGGAGTAAGCGTCTCGGAGGTGGGTGAGCTCGCGGCGGATCTCGGCCCAGCGCTTCTCGTCGCTGGCCAGCAACCCCTCTAAATATGCGGCCTGGGCGCGTTTTTCGGCGAGTTCCTTGCGGATGGATTCGATCTCGAGCTTGGCGAGTCGGTAGAGCTTGGTTTCGAGGATGGCGTCGGCCTGCTCGTCGTCGATGCCGAACTCGGCCATGAGCTTGTCGGCGGCGTCCCGTTTGCCCTCGGAGGCCCGGATGAGGGCGATGGCGCGGTCGAGGTCGCCGAAGATGATCTCGAAGCCCTCGAGGATGTGGATGCGGTGGCGGAGCTGTTCGAGGTCGTAGGTGAGGCGTCGGGTGAGGACCTCCATGCGGAAGGTGAGGAAATGGCGGAGCATCTCCTTGAGGTCGACGCGGGCGGGCTGGGCGACGTGGGGGTTGTCGGAGGGGACGAGGCAGGTGAGGTTGACGTGGAAGCGGTCTTCGAGCTGGGTGTGTTTGAAGAGGTAGGCCATGGCGGCCTCGGGGTCGGCGCTGCGCTTGAGCTCGAGGACGATGCGGATGTCCTCGGTGGACTCGTCGCGGACGTCGCGGAGCTGGGGGACGCTCTCCTCGATGATATGTCCGGCGATCTTCTCGATGAGGCTGGACTTGTTGACGTAGTAGGGGATGGAGGTGATGACGATGTATTTCTGGTGGCCGTCTTTTTCGATCTCCCACTGGGCGCGGGTGAGGAGGGTGCCGCGGCCCTCGTTGTAGATCTCGCGGAGCTCCTCGGGAGTGTTGAGGAGGACGCCGCCGGTGGGGAAGTCGGGGCCCTGGATGATGTCGCCGACGATCTCGTCGACGGTGATCTCGGGGCGGTCGATCACGGCGATGAGGGCGTCGATGACCTCGCCGAGGTGATGAGGGGGGATGTTGGTGGCCATGCCGACGGCGATGCCGGTGGCGCCGTTGACGAGGAGGTTGGGGAACTGGGAGGGGAGGACGACGGGTTCGAAGACGGTGCCGTCGTAGTTGGGGCGGAAATCGACGGTGTTTTTGCGGATCTCCGTGAGGAGCTCCGAGGAGAGGGGGGTGAGGCGAGCCTCGGTGTAACGCATGGCGGCGGCGCTGTCGCCGTCGATGCTGCCGAAGTTGCCGTGGCCGTCGACGAGGGGGTTGCGGAGGGAGAAGGCCTGGGCCATGCGGACCATGGCGTCGTAGATGGATTGGTCGCCGTGGGGGTGGTATTTCCCCATGACCTCACCGACGATGGCGGCGCTTTTGCGGTGCTTGGCGTCGTGGGTGAGGCGGAGGTTGGTGAACATGGCGTAGAGGATGCGGCGTTGGACGGGCTTGAGGCCGTCGCGGACGTCGGGGAGAGCCCGGCTGGTGATCACGCTCATGGCGTAGTTCAGGTACCGCTCCTGCATGGCTTCGTGCAGGTTGGTGGGAGTAGCTTGTGCGCCCATGTTCGACCTCGTGGGGTGCCGTTTCGCGGCTGGTTTCTGGGAGATTTGGTATCATTGAGATCGGAGGATGACAACCGGTGTGGCGGTGTGGATGCGTTTGGGAGGGGCAGGTGTTAGGATTCGGGCGGTCGGGCCTGGTTGGAGGGTGAGAAGCGAAGACAGGTGGAAGCGAAGACGATGAAGAGAGGGCTGGCAGTCGGGTTGTTGGGGGTGATTGTGGTGGCGGTGCTCGCTCTGTGGTGGAGCGGGGATGGTGAGGAGCAGAGTGTTGTAGAGGGCCCGGGGGAGGCGGCGGGAGGGCCTGAGGCCGGGGTGATCGAGGGGCGGGTGGTAGACGATGGGCGACGACCGGTGGAGGGGGCGGTGGTGACCGTGGGGCATCGAGAGGCGACGACGGACGAGGCGGGGTGGTTTCGGTTGGGCCAGGTGGAGGCCGGGGAGGTGGAGCTCGACGTGGAGGGGCCCGGGGTGGTGAGGCCAGGGGTGGGGTCGTTGGGGCGAAAGCGGGTGGAGATGCCGAGGTCTGAGGGGGTGTCGGTGGAACTCGTGGTGCCGCGGGAGGCGTCGGTGTCGGGGCGGGTGGTGGCCGATGGTCGAGGCGTGGAGGGGGCGTCGTTGAGCCTGCAGTATGCGTTTGCCGACGGGATCGATGGGAGGCCGGTGGATCCGTTTATCGTGTCCGATGTGGTGGAGAGTGGGGGAAGAGGGGAGTTTTCGTTGGGTTCGGTGGCGCCGGGGCGGTTGCAGATCCTGGTGGAGGCCGAGGAGTTCGCGTTCTGGGAGAGCGAGGAGATCTTTTTGCGGCCCGGTCAGGTGGTGGGGGATCTGGAGTTGAATATCGCACCGGCGGCGGGGTTCGAGGGGGTGGTGGTGGGGAGCGATGGGTCTCCGATCGAGCGGGCCCGAGTGGTGGCGCGGGACGTGGACGGGCGGCATTGGGTGGTGCGGACGTCGGAGCGGGGATTGTATCGGCTGGAGGGGCTCTCCGCAGGTCGTTACGTGGTGGAGGTGTCGGGGTCGGGGTACGGGGAGCAGGTGTTCGAGGGGTTGGTGCTGGATGACGATGAGGTGCGAGAGCTCGATGTGGTGTTGGAGTCTCAGGATCGGTTCTTCGGGAGGGTGGTGGACAGCAGGGGTGAGCCGGTGCCGGCGGCGCGGGTGTTCTTTGAGCAGGGGTCGGAGCGTCATGTGGTGCAGGCCAATGAGATGGGGGTGTTCTGGTGGGATGAGCCCGGGGACGGGGTGTGGACGGTGAGGGCGTCGTCGCCGCGGTTTGATGGGTCGGAGAGGCAGCGGGTCCGGCCCGGGGAGGAGGTGGTGCTGGAGTTGGGGGCCGGGGGGTATGTTCGGGGGCGAGTGGTGGATTCTCGGGGGCGTGGGGTGAGCGCCCAGGTGCGGGTGGGGAGTGCCCAGATGGATCGAGGAGAGGGCGTGCGGCCTCAGCAGTTTGCGCCGGGGCGAAGTGATGAGGACGGGCGGTTTCGGTTGGGGCCGCTGCCGTCGGGGCGGTATCGGTTGGTGGTGGAGGCCGAGGGGTGGGCGCCGTTGCAGAGCGATTCGGTCCGGGTGCGGGGTGGAGCTGAGACGCGGGAGATGCGGTTTGTGCTGGAGGCTGGCGAGAGTCTGGAAGGGGTGGTGGTGGACGGGGAGACCGGGGAGCCCGTGGTGGGGGCGACGGTGCGGTACCTGGTGCCCAACGCGCAGAGTTCGGCGACGACCGATGGGGAGGGGCGGTTTGTGCTGGGGCAGCTGCCGTCGGGTCGGCAGTCTGTGCAGGTGGGGCATGGAGAGTACGTGACGGAGCACTTTACGGTGACCTTGCCGACGAGGGCGGTGACCTTTGCGTTGACGGCGTCCGGTGGGGAGGGGGGGTTCGCGTTTCATGGGATCGGGGCGGTGCTGGGGCGCGGCGACGATGGGTTTGATGTGATCGCGTTGACGGAGGATTCGGCGGCGGCGTTGAGCGGTGTGGAGGTGGGAGATCGGGTGGTGGCCGTGGATGGCCGGGGGGTTCAGGACTTGATGTTGGAACAGGTGGTGGAGATGCTGCGGGGCAACGCCGGGGAGGGGGTGCGGTTGACGGTGGAGCGCCCGGGGCGGGGACGGATGAATCTGGAAGTGGTGCGAGAGCGAGTGATGGTGCCGCAGCGAAGGCAGTGACCAGGAGGATGGAAGGATGAAGAATTTTGCGACGCAATTCTGGGGTCGGCTTCAGGAGTACAAGGAGCGACCGGCGCTGCATGTGGTGGAAGAGGGCAAGCGGGTGGAGGTGACGTTCTGGGAGTGGACGCGGCGGCTGCAGAACCTGGCGGTGGCGTTGATGGAGGAGGGGTTTGAGCCGGGGACGAGGCTCGGTTTGGTGGCGCCGAACAGCCGGGGATGGTTGGACCTGGCGATGGCGACGTGGTTGGTCGGGGGGTGCGTGGTGCCGCTGGTGCCGGGGCGAGAGCGGCGGGAGACGTTGCGTTGCCTGGGGCGGAGCGGGTGCGATTGGATCGCCGTGGCGGATCGGGGGGCGTTTGAACAGCTGCGAGGGCCGGGAGGGCAGCTACCGGGGCATCTGCGGTGGGTGTACGTGGACGGGGAGGCCAGTGGGGAGGGTGAGTACGACCTGAAGGGGTTGGAGGAGGAGGGGCGGAGCCTGGTGAGGCGGGGGCGGACGCGGAACCTGGCGGAGCGGATCTACGGGCTGAAGGCGAAGGATCCGACGGTGATCTTCTTTGATCCCGAGCCCGATGAGGGGTCGCAGGGGTGCTTTTTTTCGGGGGAGAAGGTGGCGTGGGAGTTGGACGCTATCGCGGGGCAGATGGGGCTGAAGGCGGAGGACGAGGGGGTGAGGGTGGCGTCGGCGCTGTCCTATGGGTGGTTTTCGAGTTTTTTGTTCACCGTGGCGGCGTTGGTCAACGGGCACTCGGTGGCGGTGGCGCCGTCGTTGCGGCAGCTGTCAGAGGCGTCGAAGACGTTGCGGCCGACCCATCTTGTGTGCGGTCCGGCGTATCTAGAGGACCTGGGGAAGGAGTGGCAGCGGCGGCTGGATGACGCGCCGGATCTGCTGCGGCGATTGGCGGGGGAGACGGGGGATCCCGAGGCGGATAGCACGGCGATCCTGAGGACCCTGGGGTCTGTGGGGTCTGTGGGAGAGCGGGCGGTGCGGCGGCTGTTGTACGATCCGATTCGGGCGGATTTCGGTGGGCAGTTGAGGTCGCTCTATGTGTGGGAGGGGAGGGCTGACGAGGGGTTGCACGAGATCCTGAATCGTGCGGGGGTGGCGCTCCTGGGGCATTTCGGGTTGCCCGAGGCGGGGTTGACCCATGTGGAGCATCCGGAGGCTCGGCGGCGGCAGTCCGTGGGGCGGCCTGTGGAGGGGGTGGCGGTGAAGATCGATGGGGTGAAGACCGGGGAGGTGGGGGAGATCTGTGTGAAGGGGGATGTGATCTTTGACGGGTATTGGGCGGGGGAGGGGCGGTTGGAGGTGGATGATGAGGGGTGGCTGTATACGGGTCGGAGGGGGCGGTTGGAGTCGGGGTTTTTGTTTTTGGAGTGAGGGTGATCGTGTGGGCGGTGCGGACGACCCCTCCGCCCTGCGGGCACCTCCCCGCAGGCGGGGAGGGGGCCAGGGGCTTCGGTGTTTCCTCGGGGGTTCGCGATCAACTCGCACGTTCGAGCGGTGCGGACGACCCCTCCGCCCTGCGGGCACCTCCCCGCAGGCGGGGAGGGGGCCAGGGGCTTCGCTGTTTCGTCAGGGGTTCGCGGTGGGGTGATCGTGTGGGCGGTGCGGACGACCCCTCCGCCCTGCGGGCACCTCCCCGCAGGCGGGGAGGGGGTCACGGGCTTCGCTGTTTCCTGGGGGGTTCGCGGAGAGGGGGCCTGGGAGGGGCTAGATTCGGCGGACGATGACGGCGAGTGTCTCCATGCTTTTTTCGGCCCAGTCGCGTTTGTATTCCATGTCGGAGCCGAGGTCGTAGTGGAGGATGCCCTCGGAGGTGAGTTCTTCGATCATGTGGAGTTGGGCGAGGCTGCCGGGGGAGTGGGGACGGTAGTCGTCGTCGAAGCTCATCTGGAGGCCGCGGAAGGTGTCGTCGAAGACGCCGCCGAAGCAGTAGGCGATGTCGACGCCGTCGAGGGTGAGGAAGAGGAAGCGGAGTGCGCCGCGGGTGGCGAGTCGGGGGAGCATGTCGCGGTAGAAGACCTTCATGGGGCCGTCGATGATGCCGGTGTCGACGTCGGCTTTCCAGCTGCGGTGCTCGACGTCGAGGGCTCGTTGGAGGAGGGAGAGGGCCTGGTCGGGGGTGACCTGGCGGTGGAATTCGGGGCGGATGCCGGCGTCGTGACCGCGGCGGCGGGCCCGGCGGAGGTTGTGGCGGAAGGAAGAGGAGCGGCGGCTGAAGAAGCCGTCCATGCCGTCTTGGAGGCTGGCGATGCGGCGGATCGAGGAGGGGCCGAGGCCGAGGGAGTAGTGTCCGCGGAAGCCGCGGATGAGGTGGTGAAATTGGTTGGAGTCGGGGCAGATGCCGGAGAGGAAGAGGATGTCCCAGTCGGGTTCGCTCTGGGAGAGGGAGACGAAGTCCAAGATCAGGGGTTCGACCTGTTCGCCGATGAAGGGGGAGGCGAGGGCCCAGCTGGCCTCCAGGGGGTGGACGTAGGTGCCGAGGGTGGCGTCGGTGCCGATGCCGAGGAGGATGAAGCCGTGGTCGGTCTGGCGAGCCCAGAGTTTGTGGTCCGGGAGGAAGGCTCGCCAGGCGGGGAGGACCCAGAAGGAGGAGGAGCAGAAGCGATCGATGTCCGGAGTGCGCCGGACGGCGTCATCGAAGGAGTTTTGGAGCCCTTCGAGGGATTGTATTGTGAGTTCACGCATCGGTCGACCTCTTGACTTTCGACGGTGCCATCACTAAAGATAAGGCCCTTGGCGGCTTACGAAAGCGGCTTTTTTTTCGGACCTCGAGATCGGGGACCTTCTCAAGCTCTGAATCCGCATGGACCTTCGCAGAGCGAAATACATTCTTCCGAATCTCTTCACTCTGAGCAGCGTGGCGGCCGGGGTGTACAGTATCCATCTGTCGACGACGGCGCAAAGCGTGGAGGAGGTGACGCTTTCGGCGTGGTTGATCGTGGTGTCGATGGTGTGCGACGGGTTTGACGGGCGGGTGGCCCGGATGACGCGGACGGAGAGCGAGCTGGGGATCCAGTTGGATAGCCTGGCGGACGCGATCAGCTTCGGGGTGGCGCCGGCGTTTTTGTTGTACCACTGGGGGATGTCGGAGTGGGGGTGGCTGGGGTTCGGGGTGGCGATCGTGTACGTGTGTTGTGCGGTGCTGCGGTTGGCCCGGTTCAACGTGCTGGCGCAGTCGTCGAGCCCGGAGTCGAAGCGATACTTTTTGGGGCTGCCGACGCCTCTGGCGGCGGGGACGATCGTGTCGGTGGTGTTGGCCCATCTGTCGTTTACGGAGACGGCGGCGACCGGTGCGGGGCTGAGTGTGGCGGCGATGGCGTTGCTCCTGTCGGGGTTGATGGTGAGCAATGTGAAGTACCGCACGTTTAAGGATTTGCAGTTGCGGGGCAAGGGGGTGTTGAGAGTGCTGGCGGTGCTGGGGGTGGTGATCGGCCTGTCGGTGTTGTTGAAGCCGAGCGTGACGTTGGTGCTGGTGATGGCGGCGTACATCGTGCTGGGGTTGGGCGGGGGGATCGTGAGCGTGGGTCGAGGGATCTTCGCCCACGTGGAGGATGAGGTGGACGAGGAAGAGGAGCTGCTGGCGGCCGATGGAGAGTCGTAAGCGGGAACCTGTGGAGCGAGCGATGAAGACGAGTCGGCCCCTGGTGTATTTCGTGGTGGTGTTGTTAGCGCTGATCACAGCGGTGGTGGGGTGTCGGCCGGAAGAGGATCCCGTGGAGGGGGACGTGGGGGAGAGGGACACGGAGCCGGGGGAGCCCGACGCGGAGGAGGACGTGTCCGAGGATCCTCGCTTTGATTATGGGGCCCACGATCCCTACGAGTTGGTGCCGTTTCAGCCGCATGTGGACAGCCTGAACGGGCATCCCGACGTGGAGGGGGAGATCCCGGGGTTCGATGAGGTGCGGGTGGGCCGGATCATGGAGGACACGGGGTTTGAGGGGGTGTGGAGCCATTGTCGGGTAGGGGATTTCGTGTTGGTGAACTCTGTGGTGCGGGTGTGCATCCAGAGTGAGACGACGAATCGGTATGAGACGTTCACGGGGGGGAAATTTGTGGACGCGCGGCGGCATGGTCAGGAAGGGGAGGACGTGCTGGATATGGTGAAGCCGCTGTTGGATTTCGGGACGGTGACAGGGGACAACGTGGAGGTGGTGCGAGACGGGACTGATGGGGTGGCGGTGCTGCGGGTGACGGGGTGGGATATCGATCTGGCGCATCTGGCGGGGGTGTTGGGGCGGAGCCTGTTGCCGGAGCGGTCGATCGAGGTGGTTACGGAGTATCGGTTGGAGCCGGGGAGTGCGGCGGTGGAGATGGTGACCCGGTTCCGGGGGCCGGCGACGGATAACTACACGCTGGCGATCGGGGATTGGTTTGCCTATGGGGATCGGGCGCAGCCGTGGACGCCGGGGCGAGGATTGGCGGCGGGAGGAGGGGCCCGGCCGTGGATGGGGGCGATCGGGGATGGGTACAGCTTCGGGTTGGTGTTTGAGGACACGGCGACGCCGCTGGGAGTGGCGGGTTCGCAGGGGATTCCGTGGGCGGAGCTGCGGATCGAGCAGGCGCTGATCACCCATTCGCAGCCAGCGGTGATTCGGCGGTGGTTCATGGTGGGGGATGGGTCGATCGACTCGTTGCGGATCATGGCGGCGGAGCTGAGAGGGGAGGAGCTGGAGGGGCAGGAGGTGACCGTGGAGATCGTCGATGAGGGGGGGCAGGCCGTGGTAGGTGCGGAGGTGCTGGTGTACGACGACGACGGGACGGAAGTGACGCTGGGGCACAGCGATGAACAAGGAGAGGTGGGGTTCTTCCTGGAGGCAGGGGAGTACCTGGCGAGCGTGTATGGGTTTGCCGGTCCCCTGATGGTGGAGCGGGATCTGGTAGTGGGGTCGGCGGAGACGGTGACTCTGGAGGTGCCGGAGGTGGCTCAGGTGCTGCTGTCGGTGAACGATGCGGATACGGGTGCGGCGCTGTCGTCGCGGGTGCGGTTCTCCCATGGGGAGCTGGGGACCTGGAGCGAGTATGCGTTGAAGGGGGAGCTGTCGACGACGTTGCCGGTCGGGGAGGTGACGATGGTGGTGACCCGGGGGCTGGAGTACGACCTGCACCAGTCGACGGTGTCCGTGGGAGCCGGTGATGTGATGACGCTGAACGCGATGCTGACCCGGGACGTGAACACCGATGGGTGGCGGGCCGGAGACTTCCATCAGCATATGGAGCCGAGCATCGATAGTCGGGTGTCGGTGTATCGGCGGGTGAAGGAGAACGCGACCCAGGGGGTGGATCTGGCGGTGGCGACGGATCATGAGGTGGTGACCGATATGCAGCCGGCGATCGACGCGCTGGGGCTGAGCGACGAGCTGTCGACGTTCCCGGGGATCGAGATCTCGCCGCTCTACGCGCACTACAACCTGTATCCCGTACCCTATCGGCCGGACCTGAGGGGTCGGGGGTCGATCGAGTTGGCCTATCGGGAGGATCGGGAGGTGCATATTCGTCGGATGCCGGAGATCATCTCGATGGCCCGGAACTTCGAGACCGATCCGGTGGTGCAGATGAATCACCCGCGGAACAACTCGGGGATGTTGAACCACGTGGAGTTCGATCCGGAGCTGGGGCCCGACGAGGTGACTCACCCGGACTTTACAGTGGACATCGATACGATCGAGGTGATCAATCGGTTGGGAGATGTGTGCCAGGTGATGGCTGATTGGGCGGGATTGTTGAACGCCGGGTATCGGATCACGGGGTTGGGCAACTCCGATACGCACGGGGACAACGGGGAGGCCGGGACGCCGAGGAACTACATGAGGATGGATCGGGGGCCCGGGGAGATCGATGGGGAGATCGTGCGGGAGGTACTGCGGGCCGGGCAGGTCACGGTGGGGACCCATGGGTTCATCGAGTTTACGGACGGAAGACTGCCGGGAGACGAGGTGGTCGTGGAGGGGGGTACGGTGAGCTTTAATGTGCGGGTGACGACGCCGTCGTGGGCCCAGATCGACGAGGTCCATGTGATCGTGAATGGACAGGTGGTGGAGACCATGGGTCGGACGGGGGCGGCGGGCTCGAACGTGGACTTTGAAGGGACCATCGAGGTGGAGGTGGAGGAAGACTCGTGGGTGGTGTTCTGGGGGGGAGGGCCGCAGCCGTCGGCGCCGATTCCGGTGGCCCGTCCGAATATCGTGTTCACGAACCCGGTGTTCCTGATCGCCGAAGGTAGTACCTGGGAGGCGCCGGGGGTTGGGCCTGTGGATGTGAGCGCCATCGACACGGGATATTGTAACTGACCTGACTTCGATGTGAGCAGTGGCTGATGTTGGAGAAGATGCGGGAGCGCTTAGAGGGCGCCCTGATCAAGACGATCCGGCCCGATGTGTGGGAGCGCATTCGGACGATGGACGCCGGCCAGAACGAGTACGGGTTTGATCCCTTTGGGTTTGAGCCGGAGTACTTGAAGTATGTGGCGCCGGCGGCGGTGGCGCTGTATCGGCATTATTTTCGGGTGGAGACCTTTGGGATCGAGAACGTGCCCGACGAGGGGCGGGTGCTGTTGATCTCGAACCATACGGGGCAGATTCCTCTGGACGCGATGATGATCGCCACGGGGATGTTGGTGGATCGCAAGCCACCGCGGATGGTGCGGAGTATGGTGGAGCGGTGGGTGCCGTCGATCCCGTTCATCTCGAAGATCTTTGCGAGGTGTGGGCAGGTGGTGGGGACCCGGGCGAACGCCCGGTTGTTGCTGGGACGAGGGGGGTGCATCCTGGTGTTTCCCGAGGGGGCGCGGGGGATCAGCAAGACCTATGATCGGGCCTATGAGCTGGAGGAGTTCGGGTTGGGGTTCATGCGGTTGGCGCTCGATACGAATACGCCGATCGTGCCGATCGGGGTGGTGGGGGCTGAGGAACAGATGCCGGCGATCTACGACGTGAAGTGGCTGGCGAAGATCCTGGGGATGCCGGCGTTTCCGATCACGCCGACGTGGCCGCTCCTGGGTCCGGCGGGGGCGCTCCCGTTGCCGGTGAAGTACCGGATCTATTTCGGGGAGCCCCTGAGGTTTGAGGGGGATCCCGACGAAGAGGATCGGGTGATCGGGGTGCACGTGGAGGAGGTCCGGCGGGCGATTCGAGGGCTGGTGGGGCGAGGCCTAGAGGAGCGGGAGGGGGTGTTCTTTTGAAGCGATCCAGGCGTCAGCGAAAGCTGAAGGTGTTGATCACGGGGATCGGAGGGAACCTGGGTCGGGCGGTGGCCCGGCGGCTGCATCGCAGCTATGAGGTGATCGGGATCGATCGGCGGCGGGTTAGGCATATGCCGAAGGATATCGACATCGAGCAAGTCGATATTCGGAGGCGGCGAACGGAGGATGTGTTTCGGCGGCAGCGGATCGACGCGGTGGTGCACCTGAATATCATGCACGATCCGCGGTCGAGGCAGGAGGAGCATCACCAGTTCAACATCGTGGGGACTCAGAAGCTCTTCGGGTTGTGTGCGGAGCATCGGGTGCCGAAGGTGGTGGTGTTGTCGAGCGCCGATGTGTACGGGCCGGACGCGAGGAACAATCAGTTTTTGACGGAAGAGTCGGCGCTGATGGGGGGGCAGAAGTTCGAGGCGATCCGGGATCTGATCGCGTTGGATATGTTCTGCAATACCTTCTTCTGGCGGCATCCGGAGATCGAGACGGTGATCTTGCGGCCTGTGCATATCATCGGCCGGGTGAACAACGCGCCGAGTCGGTATCTAAGGTTGGAGAGGCCGCCGACGATCATGGGGTTTGATCCGATGCTGCAGTTGATCCATGTGGAGGATGTGGTGACGGCGATCGAGCGGGCGCTGACGCCGGGGATTCGGGGGGTGTACAACATCGCCGGGCCGTCGCCGGTGCCGCTGTCGTTTGTGTTGGATGCGCTGGGGAGGTCGCCGCAGCCGCTGCCGGAGCCGGTGTTGAAGATGCTGTTGAAGACGGCGTGGTCGTTGAAGATCAGCGATTGGCCGGTGCCGGAGTTGGACCATATTAAGTACGTGTGCATGGTCGACGACGGGCTGGCGCGGAGACGGCTGGGGTTTGCCCATGCCCATGATTTGGAGTCGATCCTGCGGGAGGTGGAGCAGGAGCCGCGGCCCTGGTAGGGGTTGGTTGACGGTCGGTGAGAGGTGTTTAGAGTCAGGGGTCCATGCAGACGGGTGGAGGGAGAAGGCCCTGTGAAACCCGACCAACCTGCCGAATCAGCGGTAAGGTGGTACAGCCTGCGCGAAACGCACCATGGAGGCGTGATGAGTGTTCACTCGACGTTGTCTTTCCCATCGATCATCGAAGTAAGTAGCCCGAGGGGGGCCTTGAGAGCTCTGGTGGCCGACGCCGGCCCGCTGGGGTTTGAGGTGTCTCTGTTGAACGGCCGGGTGCCCTGGCGGGCCCGTGTCGATGTGGAGGAGGGGTATGACGAGCCCTGGTGGACGGTGGAGGATGTGGAGGAGGAGGCCGAGGCTCTTGTGGGACGGCTGGCGGTGGTCGACGAGGAGGTCTCGGAGGTCTGGGAGGAGCTGCTCCGGGGGGTGGGGGAGCTCCGGGAGGAGGCGGAGCGAGGATGGCGGCGGTGGGTCGAGGCGTCTCGGGGGTGGGTGGAGGAGGAGTTCGACGAGGCGCCGACGGGGTTTGCCCACGCCGTGGCGATTCATCACCGGCGGAAGGAGCGGGTCGTGGGGCAGCGGGAGCCCGGACGGGCGTTGCGGCGGCGGGAGGTGCGGGGGCGCAGGGAGCTTCTGGCCAGGTTGGTGCCGTCGATGGGGGAGCAGGGGTTCTCGGTGAGGGTGAGGGCGGGGTTGGAGGAGGAGTTGTTCCGGTGTGTGGAGGGTGCCCTTGCGGAGGGGTAGGGCTCAGAGGGTCAGCTGGGCCTGCAGGTAGGGCTCCGTAGAACAGCCACATCCCGGCCACATCGCGCAGACGTCACAGGCTTCGGCCATCCGGTACGCCTCCAAAGAGTGTACCTCCGTGAAGCATGATGGGGCCGGGATGTCCCCGCAGGTTCGCACCTCGTGGCATTTGGCTGTGAGGGCCTCACAGACCTGATCGTCGTCCCAGCTTTCCTGGTCCACCAGGCGTTGGCAGGCGGATCGATGCCCGAGCTCGCAGGCCCTCTCGAGTCGCTCGAAGCAGGGGTCGTTGAGCCCGGGCTGGCATGGTGGTCCCGGGGCTAAGGTTCGGGCGTAACAGGCGTTCGGGGCGTCGATACGATCGCAGACCAGCCCGTAGTGCCAGTAGGCCGTCCAGAAGCCGGCCAGGGCTACGGCTATACAGAAGGCGGGGGCGACCAGCAGCGCTGTGATCGCCCAGATCTTTCCTCGATAGGCTAAGACCGAGAGCCCGGCGATCGCCGCTAAGATCCCGCCCAGGAGGAGGACGGTGACCAGGGTCTGAATCTCTTTGTGGGCATAGCCGATGCCGTCGAGGGCGGATCCGAACTCCACCAAGGCGATCGCCACTAGTGCCATGGTCGACAGCCAGATCGCCATCACGATGGCTCGGTCGAGGTGCCCCCCGTGGGTGGTCTGTTCTTCGTTCATTGCGGTTATTTTAGTGGGTGGTGTTGCGTTTGACTACCTCGGGTTCGGGCGGTGCGGACGACCCCTCCGCCCTACGGGCACCTCCCCGCAGGCGGGGAGGGGGTCACGGGCTTCGCTGTTTCCTTCGGAGTTCGCGTTGGGGTGAAGGTTCGGGCGGCGCGGACGACCCCTCCGCCCTACGGGCACCTCCCCGGAGGCGGGGAGGGGGTCACGGGCTTCGCTGTTTCCGCTGTGGTTCGCGGTGGGGTGAACGTTCAGTGGAAATCGCGGGAGGGGGTGGTGGGGGCGTCGTGGCGAGGGACCCAGAGGTGTTCGGCCAGGAGGTGGGTGACGCCTTCGTGGTTCTGGATCTTGCCGGTGATGCCGAGGAAGGACTCGGTGCGGGTGATGACGGGGAAGCGGTCGAAGACGTGGGGGAAGATGACGATGTTGGCGAGGCCCGTTTCGTCCTCGAGGGTCATGAAGACGA
Organism: Myxococcales bacterium; assembly: GCA_007120035.1. Classification (GTDB taxonomy): domain Bacteria; phylum Myxococcota_A; class Bradymonadia; order Bradymonadales; family Bradymonadaceae; genus SKON01. Next base: position 15,814 of record SKON01000172.1, on the reverse strand, counting down.
CGCCGGATGCGGTGGCGGGGCGCTGGCGGCAGATCACGAGGGCGGCGAAGTGGGTGCGGGTGCCGTCGGGGAGGTCCCAGAGCTCCTCGGCGGTGGGGAGGTTCATGCGTCGGAGGACGGGGCGGAGGGGCTCTAAAGGGTGGCCGCGGGGGCTGTGGAAGGAGGTGCGGTAGTCCCAGCGGATGGTCTCGAGGTGTTGGAGCTCTTCGAAGGCGGGGGTGAGGTGTTCCTCGTCGTCGCGGATGGCGAGGGTGATGGGGGCGTCTTCGAGGGCCTTCTGGCCGGCGATGTGCCAGAGGGCCTGGCGGCGGGAGAGGCCGAAGCCCTCGAGGGCGCCGCATTCGGCGAGTCGGTCGCGGTCGTTGCGGGGGAGGCGGGTGCGGGCGAGGAGGTCGGGAAGGTCCTGGAAAGGGCGGTGGTCGCGGGCGGTGAGGAGGTCGTCGATGCTCTGGTCGCGGAGGCCCTTGACGTAGCGCAGGCCCATGCGGAGGGCGAAGGCTTTGGTGGGGTCTCGGTGGCCGGGGTCGAGGGGTTCGAGGGTGCAGTCGCGGTGGGAGTGGCGGACGTCGATGGGGCGGACGTCGATGCCGCGGCGGCGGGCGTCTTCGACGACGGTGGCGGGGCTGTAGAAGCCCATGGGTTGGGAGTTGAGGAGGGCGCAGGAGAAGACTACCGGGGCGTGGCAGCGGAGGTAGGCCGTGGCGTAGGCGATGAGGGCGAAGCTTGCGGCGTGGCTTTCGGGGAAGCCGTAGTCGGCGAAGCCGCGGATCTGTTGGAAGATACGCTCGGCGAACTCCTCCTCGATGCCGTGAGCGATCATGCGGGAGACGAGCTTGTCGCGGTGGCGTTCGAGGCGACCCGACTTGCGCCACGCAGCCATATCCCGGCGGAGTTGGTCGGCCTCGCCGGGGGTGTAGTCGGCGGCGACGATGGCCAGGCGCATGACCTGTTCCTGGAAGAGGGGGATGCCGAGGGTCTTTTCGAGGACCGGGATCAGGGCCGGGTGGGGGTAGTCGATCTCTTCTTCGCCGCGGCGGCGGCGGAGGTAGGGGTGGACCATGTTGCCCGTGATGGGGCCGGGGCGGATCAGGCTGATCTGGATGACGAGATCGTAGTATTCGCGGGGGCGCAGGCGGGGGAGCATGGACATCTGGGCGCGGCTCTCGATCTGGAAGGTGCCGAGGGTGTCGGCGTCGCAGATCATGTCGTAGGTGGGCTTGTCGTCCTGGGGGAGGGAGGCCATGTCGAGGTCGATGTGTCGGTGCTCTCTGAGGAGGCGGAAAGCCTGGTCGAGCATGGTGAGGGCGCCGAGTCCGAGGAGGTCGACCTTGAAGAGGCCCATGGCTTCGACGTCGTATTTGTCCCATTGGATGACGGTGCGGCCTTCCATGGTGGCGTTCTCGACGGGGACGACGTGGGAGACGGACTCTTCGGCGAGGAGGAAGCCGCCGGGGTGGATGCCGAGGTGTCGGGGGAAGTCGAGGAGCTCGTTGGTGAGCTCTTCGAGGAGGCGGTGGCGGTGGGTGGTGGGGTCGAGGCCGGCCTGCTCCCAGAGGTCTTCGGTGAGGTGGCTGCGGTGGGAGAGGAGTCTGGCGAGTCGGTCGGCGGTGGCCTCGGTGAGGCCGAGGGTCTTGCCGACGTCGCGGACGGCGGAGCGGGGGCGGTAGCGGATGACGTTGGCGACCATGGCGGCGCGGTGGCGTCCGTAGTGGTCGTAGACGTGTTGGATCACCTCCTCGCGGCGTTGGTGGGCGATGTCGAGGTCGATGTCGGGGGGCTCGGCGCGTTCGCGGGAGACGAAGCGCTCGAAGAGGAGGCCGAGGCCGACGGGGTCGACGGCGGTGATGCCCAGGCAGTAGCAGACGATGGAGTTGGCGGCGGAGCCGCGGCCCTGGCAGAGGATGTCGTGGGCGTCGCAGTAGTCGACGATGTCGCGCATGGTGAGGAAGTATCCGGCGACGTCGAGGTCGGCGATGATGGCGAACTCGCGGACGAGCTGGTCTTCGACGGCCGTGGGCAGCGGGGAGCCGTAGCGGTTGCGGGCGCCGCGGAGGGAGAGCTCTCGGAGCCAGGCGTCGGCGTCGTAGCCGGAGGGGAGGTCGCCGATGGGGTAGCGGTAGGTGAGGTCGTCCATGGAGTAGGCGCAGCGGTGGGCGATCTCGAGGGTGCGCTCGATGGCGTCGGGGCGGTCCTGGAAGCGGTGGGCGAAGGCGTCGGGGGGCAGGAGGGCGTGCTCGGCGTTGGGGAGGAGGTGGGGGGAGGCGTCGTCGAGGCAGACGCCGTGGCGGATGCAGGTGAGGACGTCCTGGAGGCGGCGGCGACGGGGGTGGTGGTAGAGGGTCTCGACGGCGGCGACGGGGGGGAGGCCGTAGCGCTCGACGCGGGTCCAGAAGAGGGGTTCGCGGCGGTCCTCGTCTTCGGTGAGGTGGCGAGTGAGGAGGGCGTAGAGGCGGTCCTGGAATGCCTCTTTGAGGAGGTGGGCTGTGGGGTCGGGGCGGTCGTCGTGGAGGAGGAGGCTTGTGGAGCCGCCCCAGAGGGCGATGAGGTCGCCGGCGTGGTCGGCGACCTCGGTCCAGGTGACCCGGGAGGTGCCCTTCTCGCAGCGGAGGCGGCCGGTGGTGATCAGGGCGGAGAGGTTGCGGTAGCCCTCGAGGGTGGTGGCCAGGAGGAGGAGGGTGGAGTCCCCGTGGAGGGGGTGGTCGACGGTGATCTGGGAGCCGACGATCACCCGGGTGGAGTGCTGGCGAGCCTCTTCGTGGGCGCGGACGACGCCGTAGAGGCCGTCGCGGTCGGTGAGGGCCAGGGCGGGGAGGCCGAGGGAGGCGGCGGTGGCGACGAGCTCTTCGGGGTGGCTGGCGCCGGTGAGGAAGGAGTAGTTGGAGCGGACGAAGAGGGGGGCGTAGGTGGGTGGTTTGCTGTACATTTGTTCAGCTTATCAGGTGCGTGATGGTGTAGCCAGGGGTTTTGTGGGGGTACGCAGTGATGGCGTCGAGTTTGGGCGTTGCGATCGAGGTTGTGGCGTCGGGGTTCGCGGCGGTATGGATCGTGGCGTCGGGGTTCGCGGCGGTATGGATCGTGGCGTCGGGGTTCGCGGCGGTTCATTTCCAGACATAGTTCAGGGCACCCACGGTCCACCCCCGGCTAAAGCCAGGGGCTGTAGTGGGCAGGGCTCCGCTGGGGTCATGACCCCGCTCCGCCTGAGATGTCTCGGAGAACGGAGTCGTTCCGAACCAGGCCCCAATCTCTCTCCCGCTCCGTCGAACTCCGCACCGGGTTGGTGCTCAAGTGGGCGACTATGTGGAGAACATCTCAGGCGGAGCGGGGTCATGACCCCAGCGGAGCCCAGCCCACCGCAGCCCCCGGTTTCAACCGGGGGTAGACCGTGAGAGCCCTGAACTATGTCTGGAAATGAACCGCCGCGAACCCCGACGCTCCGATGTCCTTGGCCGCGAACCCCGACGTTCCGATGTCCTTCGCCGCCAACCCCGACGCCACGATCAATGCCGCCGCCAACCCCGACATCCCGGTGATCGTCGGCGTCGACCCCGACGTTCCGGCATCATTCGCACCCCAAACTCGACGCCATCATTGCGTACCCCCACGAACCGGATCGAGTGGGTGGAAGGGGTTCTGCTCCACGGGCCATCTGGTCAGGCATGGGCTCGCGGGGGAGGCATCGTTGAGCGGCCGGGCGGCGCCAGCGACCCCACGGGCGCTGGCGCGCGCACCCCTGGAAGGGGTTCTGCTCCACGGGCCATCTGGTCAGGCAGGGGCTCGCGGGGAGGCTTCGTTGAGCGGCGGGGCGGCGCCAACGACCCCACGCGCGCTGGCGCGCACACCCTCTGCCCTTCGACCTCTGACCTCTGACCTCCGTATAGTCAGTACTCGCCATGGAGGTACCAGCGCTGGCGAGGGTGGTCGAAGAAGATCCAGAGGAGGCGGTGGTCTGTGGGGAGGAGGTAGTAGTCGCGGTGGACCTCGCGGACCCACCAGCCGCCGGAGAGGACGTGGGGTCCTGTGGGGGTGCCCGGGGGAGGGCCGGGGAGCTGGATGGGGGTGGGGAAGAAGCGGCGGATGGCGATGGGGTCGGGGGCGTCGGAGAGCTCCGTGGGGAGGGAGATCTCGGGGAGAGGGGAGAGTTCGTAGCGGCGCTCCGGGAGGTGTCCGGGGTGTAGGAGGACGCGGGAGACGGCGTGATCGCCGAACTCGGCGCGGACCCTGGCGAGTGCTCGGTTGGCGGCGTGGATGTCGCGGCGGGGGGCCTGGCAGAAGAGGTGGAGCTGCTCGGTGGTGCCCCGCTGGCCCCGGGATTGAAGGGTGATGTCCGTGATGCCCGAGGTGAGGGGGAGGCGCTCCAGGCGGAGGCGGACGAGATCGAGGAGGAGGACGGTGTCGGTGGTGGGTTCGGCGGGCTGGATCTCGGCGTGTAGGGGGGCCTCGTCGCGGCGGGAGAGGGTGAGGGTGAGGGCGGTGAGTTTTTCGTTGCGGTCGGTGTGGCGGTCGAGGAGGCCGTGGAGGGTGCGCTTGATCAGGAAGAGGAGGCGGTCGCGGTTGGTCTCCTCGTGGTCGAGGTGCTCCACGGCGGTGGGGTCGCCGGGGTCGGAGAAGGACGTCAAGGGCCGCTGGAGGTCGCCGCGGGCCTGGCGGTAGAGGGCGTAGACCTGGGGTCCGAGGCGGCGGCGGAGGCTCTCCGGGGGGAGAGCGAGGAGGTCGCCGACGGTGTGGATGCCGAGGCGGCGGATCAGCTCCAGGGAGGAGGGGCCGAGGTCGAGCTTTGCCAGGGGGACGGCCCGGGCGTCGCGGCGCTCGTCTTCGGGGGTGGCGAAGGCACCGGAGCGGCCCGTGGCACGGGCGACGGCGAAGGTGCCGAAGCGGGTGAAGCCGACGACGACGACGGTGTGGAAGCCGAGCTCCTCCTGCAGGGATCGGCGCATGGGTTCGACCCAGGTGCGCCAGTCGGGGTAGAGGGTGCCCAGGCCGGAGGCGTCGAGCCAGAAGAGGCCCGGGCGGTCGTTGTCGCGCTCCACCCGGGGGGAGTAGTCCTGGAGGTGGCGAGCGATGCGGTCTGCGTGGGGGCCGAGGGCTGTGTCGTCGACGGCTTCGGCCCGGAGGTGGGGGACCAGCGCCAGGGCCTGGCCGTAGCGCATGCCCGGGGTGAGGCGAGCCTGGCGGGCCTGGCGGCTCAGCCAGGTCAGGCGGCCCTGGGGGTGGTCTTTGTCGAGGACCGCCGCGGGGTGGCCCACCCACTCCGGGTGATCGGAGAGGAGGACCTGCAAGGGGAAGCGGAAGGCGTCAACGCAGGCCCAGCGGTCCATCGTAGGTCTCGTGGAGGGTGGCACAGAACACTAAACACTTTTTCAGTGTAGCGACACCGGTGCGGAGATCAAGGGTTGCGATGGCGGCGAAGGACTAGGATCGCGAGGGGTTCCCAGGGTGGATCTACGGAAAGTTGCTGAGATCGCCCCAGCATTGGATGGCGCCGTCGGTGTCGATGGCGCAGCCGTGGTCCGTTCCGGTGCTGAGGGCGACGAATTGCCCGTCCGGTGGGGTTCCCAGTCTACCGGTCGCGCCGGAGCCTCCCCAGCATCGGATGGCGCCGTTGGAGCCAATGGCGCAGGTGTGTGTGTGGTCCGCGGCGATCGCGATAGACTCGCCAGACGGTGGGTCTTCGTGGGTATGAGACTCGAACCCCCAGCAGCCGATGGAGCCGTTGGAGTCAATGGCGCAAGAGTGTTGGCTGCCGATGGCGATATCGAGAAACGCCTGATTGTCGGGGATGTGGATCCCCGAGGCGTCGGATCCCCAGCAACGGACCTGCTCCTGGACGAGGAGACCGCAGGCCGTGGTGGAGTTGGTGATGACTTTGACAAAGTCACCTGAGGGCGGATCTGCGAGGCCGCTGGGAACGTTACCCCAGCATTGAATTCCGCCGTCGGCAGAGGCGGCGCAACCGAACCCCCTGCGAACGGCGACGGAACGGAATCGTCCTTCGGGAGCGTCGAGTTGGTCGTGGAGTTCGGAGCCCCAGCAGTGGAGCCGATCGTCGACATCGATGGCGCAGGACAAGTCCCCACCCAATCCGAGGGACTTGAATTGACCCGGTGGAGGGTCGGCTTTGTCAAAGATATTGCTACCCCAGCAGGAAATCGCACCGGTACCATCGATGGCGCACATATGATCTTGACCAGATGCGATCTCGACGAAGCAATCTTCGGTGGTGCAGGCGGGGCCTTCATCCACGTCGTCGGCGGGGTCACCGGTGTCAGTTTCGTTATGGTCGGGGTCGCTGCAGCCGACCACGATGGAGAGGAGGAGGAGGAAGAGAAAAGTCGGGCGGGAGTGCATGGTCGTCTCGTGATGATGATTGTCAGGGATCGCAGTCGCAGTAGTAGTCACGGGGGGTAACGGGATAGGTGAACTCCTCGGATTCCGGGCCGACATTGTTCCACGAAAGACGGCACCCGTCGTAGGTCGCGCAGGGTTCGTCGAGATCGTAGATGACGGTATAGGATTCGCGGCAGGCGTGTTCCGGGATGAACCGGGCGTCGAAGTTGAGGACTTCGTCACAGTCGTAGCGATCGCCCCAAATAGCTTCGACGTCGATCTCGATGCGGCCCGAGTAGGGGGCGCGAGCGGTGATCTGGGAGACGTACGGTGCGACGCCGAAGGAGTGTTCGCAGTGTGTCCAAGCCCAGCCATCCTCGGGTTGGCCTGGCCACTGTGCGGACTGGAGAACCTCGTCGAAGGGGGTGTTGTCGGATTGGATGTCGGGAGTGAAGTTTTGACTTCGGGCAGTTCGAGCAGAGTAGTACCAGACCTGAATGAAGTGTAGAGAACCATCGCGAACTTCGACACGGACCTCTGGTGGTGGCCAGTCACCGAGGGCCTCTCGGACCGTCCAGAAGTCGGGGACACACTCGTCGACATGCACCTCGTGGGAGGTGGTGTAGACGCCGGGGATGATCGGCTCCAATTCTTCAAAGGTGAACTGGTTGTCCCGGGCGGTGTCCTCGCAACTATAGAGCATGGCGAAGGCCATGAGCACGGCAGTTCTTCTGATCATGGGAAGGGAAGCGCTTCGGATACGAGGGTCATGTTATCTGGTGGTGATGTGGTCAGAACATACCAGAGTTCGACCTCACTGCCGTCGAGTTCGACTTTTGGTTCGCAGAAGTCACTGGTATTGCAGGCGCCCTGACCGCTCCACTCGGCGGTCGCGGCGAGAAAGTCGAAGACGCGGCCTGTCACCTGGATGTTCGTTCCACCACTCGTGATCAGCGCATTCGGATTTCCGATCGCAGCGAGTGTGGCGTCGGGGCTGAAGAAGAACCGGAAGGCACGAAGCACTAGTTCATAAACCATCGTGCCGTTGTTGTTGTATTCGCGGTGGAGGGTGACTGTGTCAGCATTGTAGGTGATCGGAGAATCGGAGAGCGGTGGGAAGTAAATGAGTTGGAGGTTGTAGAGCATGGGCCCAGAGGAGCCGTCGTTGTAGCTGAAGATGGCGGCGGCGCGGCAGTTGTCGCTTACGACGTAGCCGCCGTAGCCGTGGGTATCGATGTTGAAGGGGCCGTGTTCGGTGCCTGAGCGGCCGTCGGAGTCGAAGATCGCGATGTGATCAAAGCTACCATTATCATTGGTGACGGTGATGGAGGTGATCTTTCCGGTGTCGCCGCCGCTGGTGTGACAGTTCGAGGAGGAGTCGCTGAAGTCGGAGACTTCGAAGACCTCGAAAGGTCCTTGTTCGCGGTCGAAGAGTTCGACGTTCAGGGTGTTTCCGACCTCGGTGGTGGCTCCGTGCGAAGTCTCGACCCAGACCGAGAGGAGTCCCCGGCGCCCCTCAAGAGAAGTTGGAAGTTGGCTCAGGACTATCTCGTTGGAGGAACCTGTGGAGCTAACGGAGATCGAGTCGTTGACAGGGGGGCCATCATCGTGAGGGTCGAGGGAGAAATGTACGGATGTAGATAGAGTGTCGTAGCGGAGGTGGGAACCGCTGATGGTGAGCGACATGTCGGAGTACATCTGGGAGTGACTCAAGTTGGAGAGCACCGGGGTGGGGTGCTCTCCGTGGACACGAATCTCAGAGAGATTGACGGAACCGCTGGGGGGGTTGAAGTTGGAAGCATTGGCAGTGATGCGGATCGCTTCATAAGGCAGTGGTGCCTCGACGGTGGTCTCCAGAGTCAGGTGGGGAGGTATGGGGACGATGTTGGGATCGGATTGCTTCGAAGTGGGGGAGGCTATGATGCCCTGGGGGAGGGACTCGAGTGCCACCTCGGAGAGGCCCTGGGGGTCGAAGCCGGTGAGATCGATGTCGAGCGTCGTGCCGGGCGGAGAGTCGATGTCCTGAAGGGGATCGCCCAACCCGATAGACGCGGAAGGTCCACCGGGTACGGTGACGGTGAGCGTGAGATCTTCTGGCGGAGTTGGGTCGTTGGGATCGATCTCGCCGATCAAAACTTCGATAGAAGTAGAATGTTGGGTCGAACATGGAGAGTCACTGATAGCCGCTGTGTATTCCGCTCCCGGATCTGGAGGCCATGAGGAGCTTTGACCGGTGGGCATGAACCAATCCCAGCGACCTTCAAAGTAACCCGGTGAAAGTTCGATAAGTTCGATCTCATCAAAGGGGATGCCGTCTTCGGCCAGGCGAACTGTGGCAGTACGAGGTTCGAAGGTGGTAGGGTCGTAGCACTGGCCTTGCTCACGATCACGGGTGCAGGAGGCGCAGCAATGAAGGGCGAACCGTGGTCCGCGGCTGGTTTCACGCAGAAACCCGTCGACGGGCGCGCCGGTGTTCTGATCAATGAAGGTCTCTGCGTCTAGAAGGTACAGGTCGTCGCCTGGTCCGACGGTAGCGGACGCAGAGGGGCCGTATACATTTGCTGTGACACCTGGATAGATTTGCTCCACGACGATGGTGTCGTTGGCGCTGAGCTCCTGGGCACCATAAAACTCGATTTTCGAGAAGGTGGTCGATCCGTCGGCTTGCCCAATCAATGTTCCGTTTAATCTGACATGGAGGCGTGCGCCATCTAGGGGCGCGCGAACTCTTACCGAGGTGGTTCCAGGACAGAGAGGCTCAAGGATCTGTGGGGGTGGGAGTTGTTCAAGGCTCGATGCGGGAAGAGGGGAAACGATGATCTCGGGGCCTTTGGTACACAAGCCTTGGGTCACACCGACGTCTTGGTTTTCCTGCAAAGCGGAACTACCGTAGAGGGTAATCGATGCGCGGGTCGCCCACCTTTCAGCCCAGTTGGCGCTGGCTTGTACAGCAGTAACATGAGCGCCTGTGAGTGCGTCGTTGACCCGAATACTGGTGGCTCCGGCGTGGAGTTGCACCGGGTCGACGGTCGGGAGGGGTGATGGTTGAGGCAGCACCTCCTGCCAATCAGAGGGTAGACTGACGAGTTGTTCGTGAGTATCAGGGCAGATCACCTGATGAGCCCGGACCAGTTTCTGGGGAGGCATTGGATCATGGGGAACAGGCCACCAGCCTTGGCGAGATGGTGACGCGTTGGTGGCTGCGGAGCCGATCTGGCCAGTTTGGTCCTCTTCGATGAAGACAATTGCACCGGGGATGACGCCGTCGGGGCTGATCCGCTCGCCACACTCGTACACGTCGTGCTCAATTTTGAGTGTGGGAGCGTCTGATGCGTTGTACCCCTGGACAAATTCGGTAAGGGAGGGATCACTGGTTTGGCCATTCGCGCTCTGAGTAGCGTAAAGGGGAGAGCCGGCGACCAGAGGAGCGACATTCACGTAGGCGCGTCCGCTGCCACCGACGGTGGCACTTCCTTGAAGGCCTGTTCCATCGTAGACGCGGACGACCGCGCCGGAGAGGCCTTGAACGGCGACACTCTCTGAGCAGGCGTAGATCGGGTTGATCAGTGACGGTGGTGAGATCGTGAAAGTCGTACCGTCGGGTTCCCAGACGTCGCCCATAGCTTGTTGGATGGTTCTCGTCTCTGTTGGGGGTTCCACGTCGCTACAGGACGTGATGAGGACTAGCGTTACAAAAAGAAACAGGGGGGGGTAAGGCTCAAGAGTAGCGGCTTAAACATCTGGTTTCCTTAAGAATAAGGGAAATGAGAAGATTCCATGAGTGGCCCCCTTAAGAGTAGATAATGAATCGAAGGCGTAGATTAAGCGTAGCGAGTCATGGAAAGGCTGTAAAGGCGAAATGGAAGAAGGCGTCAACGCAGGCCCAGCGGTCCATCGTAGGTCTCGTGGAGGATGGCGCCCGGTCCGCGTCGTTTGTCTTTGATCACGGAGTAGGTGGCGGTGAGTCGTCGGGGGTCGAGGTGTTGCCAGCGGGCCTCGACGCGGAGGGAGATCAGCGATGAGAGGGAGGGCCGGGCGGTGGCGGAGGTGGTGAGGAAAATCAGGGCGCTGTCGTGGACCTCGGCGAGTCGAAGGAGGCGGCCGAGGAGGGGTCGGGGGAGGGGATCGGTGATCCTGGTGAGATCGATGACGACGGCTCCGAAGGCGCCGCTGCGGAGGAGTTTGTCGGCGGCGCGGCCGGCGGCGGAGGCGGTGCGGAGGTCGATGATGGCCAGGGACTCCCAGGCGACGCCAACCCGGGCGGCGTCGGGGGGGTAAAAGAGCGAGCTCTGGGGCCCGATCCAGGCGGCGGGTTCGCCGGCGCGTTGGACTTCGGCGAGTTTTGCCAGGGCCAGGGTGAGGCCGGCGGTGCCCCGGGGGCAGGAGAGCTCGGTGAGGCAGCCGCGGAGGCGCTCGAGGTGGAGAGGGCCAGCGGGTTGCCGGCGGTCGAGGAGCCGGGTGGCGGGGTAGACGTTGTGGAGGGAGAGGAGGTTCATGATGGCACCAATATGCTAAACACTTTTTCAGTGTAGCGAAGTCGGTGCGGAGATCAAGGGTGTTCCGCAGCGGGCCTTGGCCCGCGAGGACATTCGGGCCGCTGTGTCAGGCCCGACTCGCCGAGCCTCGCGGCCTTGGCCCGAGGAGAGGTGCCAGATTCGCCTCTTGGGGTTGCTGGTGGACGAACCGCCGAGGAGGACCGGTTTTTGTAACGGAGATAGAGGGCGGCGCGGAACCTCCCCTCGGGCCAAGGCCGCGAGGCTCGGCGAGTCGGGCTACGCCCGAGGGTCCTCGCGGGCCAAGGCCCGCTGCGGGCTGCGGGCAAACCGATCGGCGTGGATCAGCTCTGGAGTTTGGCGTCGCGCCAGATGCCGAGGTTCTGGAGGATCACGGCGATGATGAGGGCGATCCAGATCCAGAGGCCCGGGGTGGGTTCTTCGGCGGGGAGGCCATGGAGGGAGGTCGAGGTGGCGGCGGTGGTGAGGAGGTGGTGGACGCCGAGGAGGCCGAGGAAGGCGGCGATGGAGAGGACCAGGAGGAAGGCCGTGAGGGTGGCGAGGGAGGTGGGGCCGCCGGGGAGGACGTGGAGGAGGCGGATGGCCCAGGTGGGGCGGTGGGTGGAGAGGGCTCGGCCGGCGAAGAAGAGGGCGGCGAGGAGGGCGATGATGCCGAGGAGGTGGAGGAAGCCCGTGCGGTGGGGGCGGAGGAGGCTGCCACCGGAGAGGGAGAGGCGGGGGATCTCGGGGGAGCCGACGAGGGTGGCGCGGCGGTGGGATGCCTCTGCGTGGATGGCGGTGGTGAGGAGATCGTCGAGGGAGGGGCGGTCCGGGGCGCGGCGGCCGCTGAGGAGGGCCTCGGATTCGGTGGCGACGATGTCGAGGAGCTCGTCGCGGGCCTCCGAGGGGGCCAGGGACTCGAGCCAGGTCGCGATCTCGGGGTCGGTCAGGGTGTCGGTCTCGAGACCCATGGGAGCTTCCGTGGCGAGTCCGACGACGGTGAGGTGGTAGGTGAAGATCAGGGGGGAGGCCAGGGCGATGGCGAGGAGGGCGGCGATGGCGACGAGGTCGACGCGAAGGGTGCGGGGGGCGTCGGGTCGAGGTCGCCCGGCGCGGAGGCCGGCGACGAGGGCCATGGCGAAGGCGGCGAGGAGGGTGGACCAGAAGAGGAGGAGCCACCAGCCAAAGGGGGTGGTGTGGTAGAGGGCTCGGTTGAAGAAGCCGAGCTCGGCCTCAGAGGCGGCGGCGCGCCAGAAGTCGCCGACCGACGAGAGGTCCTGGTCGTCCAGCCAGTCCGCCAGGCGAAGCCAGTCAGTGTGGAGGCCTTCGCCGCGTGGTGAGAGGCGGTGGGCCCGGAGGGCGAGCTCGTGGGCCTGGCGGGCGTCGCCGTCGTCGAGGAGGCGGTCCAGGGTGTCCTGGTGGAGGGCGATGGCGGCGATGAAGACCGAGGAGAGGCGGTCCAGGTTGAGGTCTTCGGGGAGGCGTTCCATGGCCTCCTCGAAGGCCTCGGCGGCCAGGTCGTGGTGGCCGATCTCGTCGAGCTTCGTGGAGAGGAAGACGAGGTCCTGCCAGAGGGCCCCGCGGGTGTCGACGGCCTGGCGGTAGGCGGTGCGGGCGGCGGCGTCGGCGTCGATGCCCTCGTAGGCCTGGCCGATGTAGAAGGGGATGAAGGGGTTGGTGGGGTCGGCGTAGCGGGCCGGTCGGAGGGAGGTGAGGGCCGCGGCCGGGGGCGTGTCGTGGAAGAGGAGGAAGGCGTCCTGGTGGGTGTTGCGCTGGTAGGAGAGGTCCTGGGCGTTCCAGAAGAGCTGGGCCGGGGCGGGTTGGCCCGGGGCGTAGCGGAACTGGACGTCCGAGAAGCGGTGGTGGACGTGGACGACGATGTGGGTGTCGTCGACCTCGAGGTCTGTGATGCGACCGGGGAAGCGGAGGCGTTCGGCGATGATGCCGGGGACGTCGGGCTCGTTGTTGACGCGGAGGAGGTCGGAGCCGACGGCGTAGTAGGTCTGGCGGCGGGCTTCGATGGGTCCGATGGGGCGGGGTTCGACGCTCTCGGTCTGGGAGTCGTGGAGGACAGACCATTGCACGTCGAGAGCGTCGTCGAGGCACTCGACTTCGCCGGGGGCGACCCGGATCTGGCAGTCGACGAGGGCCGGTCGAGGGGCGGCCTGGCGAGGCTGGGCGAAGGCGGACGCGGGCAGGAGGAGGGAGAGGAGGAGCCAGAAGAGGAGGTTCGGTGGGAGCGTCCGGTGCATCGGGGGCCTCGACGTCAGGGGGCTTTGAAAAAACTTTGTACCATCTCTGGAATTGCGTTGGCGACCCTGTTATCGTCGTAGGTGGTCAGCAGGTGTATCGCCGAGCTGTCTCGTCTTGGAGCGTTCTGGAGTGTTGGGGAACACGCGCCGCCTCGATGAGCACCGGAGAGACTGCCATGAACCTGACCTACCTTGAGATCGACACACAGCGTGCGATCTATCAGGAGCTAATCGAAGCGCCGAGCTCGATGTTTTTTGAGCGGCTCGTGTTGTCGTGGATGTATCACGACCACGCGCTGGAGGGCGTTGTGTTGACGCCGGAGGACATGAATCGTGCCTTCGGCGGATTGCCATCCCGCAATTATTGCGAAGGGGTGATTTACCACTCGCTGACTTCTCTGCGAGACGCCGTGGACTATATCCACGAGAGCGCGCGGCGAGGCGATGAGCTGACCCTGGACTGGTTGCGGGATGTTCACACCCGGATCAGCCCGACGAACAGCGAGTCCGCGGGCCGATACCGCAAGCGAGACACCTCGCCGGGGGTCTATCACCTGGATGTGGCCCAGGCGAATAGCATCTCGTACCACTTCCATAAGTTATTGGACCGGTACGAGTCGGAGCTGTCGTCGATGCACCCCGTGCGGCAGGCGGCGATCGCCCACTGGGAGTTCATGAAGGTCTTCCCCTTCGACGAGAAGACGGGGGTGGTGGGGAGGCTGATGATGAACTTCCTGCTCTTGAAGAATCACTTCCCGCCGGCGCTGATCCACGCCACGGATCGGCACCTGTACTTCGGGGCGCTGAACGGCACCCGGGAGGACATGGTGAACGTGGTGGCCGACGCGGTGCGGTCGACGGTGACCGCGGCGAAGGTGGCGGCGAGCCGGGAAGCCCGTCCGCGGCGGGCGGCGCTCTAAGGAGCGGCGGTTCTAGAAGAGTGCAGGAAGTAAGGTGTGAGGGTCCGCCCTCGGTTTGGTGAAGACCAGGCCGGGGGTGGACTTTTTTTTGTGGCGTTTTCATTCAGGAGGAGATCTGGCGTGTGGGGAGGCAAGGGGTGGTGATGAGTCAACGGTACAAACCGATCGAGGCGTATGCGGCCGTGGGGAACCTGCGGACCGTGGCGTTGGTCGGGACCGACGGGGCGATCGACTGGTGTTGTTTTCCGTTTTTGGACAGCCCGTCGGTGTTTGGGGCGCTCCTGGACGCGGAGCGAGGGGGGACGTTTCGGGTGTCGCCTCATCGGCCGTTCAGCTCGCGGCAGCGCTATGTGGAGGACTCCAACGTGGTGCGCACGGAGATGACCACCCTGTCGGGGACGATGGAGGTGATCGACTGTATGCCCGTGCGGGGGGATCTGGAGGGGTGCGGGGGGTCGAAGGCCCGGCCCCGGATCCATCGTCTGATCCGGGGCGTGCATGGGGAGGTAGAGGTGGGGGTGGAGTGGGCGCCGCGGTTTGATTACGGGCGGGGGAAGGTGGAGGTGGAGCCGACCCGGCAGGGGGTGGTGGCCCGGTCGGGGGTGTGCATGCTGAGCCTGGGCGGGCTGCCCGTGGAGCCCGTGATCGAGGACACGGCGTACGGGCCGGTGTTGAGGGCCCGGTTTGCGATCCGAGAGGGGGAGGAGATCCCGTTGGTGACGCGGTGGGGGACGAAGGAGGCTCGGATCACGCTCTCTCATGCGCTGCGGACCATCGATGAGACCGTGCGGGCCTGGCGGCGGTGGGTGTATAAGCCGACGGCGTCGGGGCCGAGGGAGTGGGCCGGGCCCTATCGGGACCTGGTGATCCGGTCGGAGCTGGCGTTGAAGCTGTTGGCGCAATGCGACACGGGGGCGCTTGCGGCGGCGGCGACGACGTCCCTGCCGGAGGAGATCGGCGGGGTGCGAAACTGGGACTACCGGTTCGCGTGGATTCGAGACGCGGCGCAGATCGCCCGGGCGTTCTATGCGCTGGGGCACACCCGTGATGTGGACGCGTTCATTCGGTGGGCGGAGCAGATCTCGGCGCGGCAGGGGCGGCGCGAAGGGGAGCTGTCGATCATGTACCCCCTGCGGGAAGGGACGGAGCTCTTCGAGGAGGAGCTTGAACACCTGGAGGGCTACGAGGGGTCGAGGCCGGTGCGGGTGGGAAACCTGGCGGCAGAGCAGCTGCAGCTTGACATCTACGGGGAGCTACTGGGGGCGGTGCATGAGAGGTATCGCCTGGAGGAGCGGTTTGACTGGCGGTTCGGGCCGTTTTTGCGGGAGGTGGCGGATCAGATCAGCCTTCGGTGGGTGGAGCCGGACTTCAGCATCTGGGAGCCTCGGGATGGGCCGAAGCAGTTCGTGTACTCCAAGGTGATGTCCTGGGTGGCGTTGCAGCGGGCCCGGGCGTTGCACCAGCAGGGGTTGATCCCGGGGGAGCCCTGGCGGTGGAAGCAGGCGCAGAAGGAGATCCGGCGGTGGGTGCTGAGCCGGGGGTACAATGAGGAGCTGGGGTGCTTCGTGCAGGTCGAGGGGGGAGAGGAGCTGGACGCGGCGAACCTGTTGATCCCGGTGGTGGGGTTTTTGCCGGCCGAGGATCCGCGGGTGCAGGGGACGATCGAGCGGACTCTGGAGGAGCTCACCGAGGAGGGGCTCGTGTACCGGTATCGGGGAGAGGACGGGTTGCCCGGGAGGGAGGGGGCGTTCGTGCTCTGCACGTTCTGGCTGGTGGACGCGTTGACGTTATCGGGGCGGTTGGGGGAGGCCCGAGAGCTCTTCGA
>SKON01000043.1 GCA_007120035.1 Myxococcales bacterium | reverse complement strand
CTGCCGAGCCGGGCCGGGTCGGCCAGGAACCGGTCCACCCAGATCTCGAACCCGAAGGACTTCTCCCGCAGCGTGGGGAGCCGAAAGTAGACGTAGGCTTCGGAGTGCACCGAGGCCAGCATCTCGTTCTCACACATCTTCCGGTGCCACTGCACGAAGGGGATCGCCCCATCGTAGGCCATGGTCGCGCCGTGGAGAAACTCATGGAGAAAGTAGAGGTCGTGCACGGCGTCGTTCTCATACCCCGGCCGCAGCGCGTAGGCCCCCATCCAGGTCGTGAACTGGGACCACTCCACCTCGGGGTCCTCCATGGAGAAGAAGATCACCGGCCGCCGAGCCAGTATCTCCACGACCTCCCGCACGTACCCGCCCTCTTCCCGGTGGCTCTCGGCGAACTCCTCGGTCCGCCACAACTGCCCCACAAACTCGTGGACTTCTCCAGCGGTCATCAACACTTGCATGTCTCTCATCGCACACCCTCCAGATAGTCACCGCGCACCCAACACTTCTCGTACATTCGCCGCGTCAGACAATACCGAGGCCGCCCCGGCAGACGATCGAACTCCGCACATGGCGAGTGTCCCTGGTGTCCGGCGAGTAGGAAGACATCGCTCGCCACGGGGGTGCTGGCCCCCTCGGAGCCGACCAGGACGGGCGCCAGCGAGAGCTCCTCCACCACAGTTTGCTGCAAGGGCCGATACTTGTCGGGGAGCTCGGTCACGCCGTACCGCCTCATCAACTCCGTCCCAAAGTAGAGAGACGTCAGGTTCTTAAACCACTTATTTCCCCAGAGCCCGTAGTACTCCTCGCGAGAGAACATCCCCCCGATCCGGTGGTAGTAGGTCCCGAAGACCTTGGACAACGAGAAGAACACCACGTCCACCACCTCGTGGTCGGCGGCGATCCGAGCGTCGGGATAACACTCGTCGGGCACACACCCCACGTAGCAGAGGTCCAGCATCAACCGCATCGCTGTGTGGTCACCCAGGAAGTCCAAGAACTCATCGAAGTCGCCCCAGAGGTTCCCGTCGATCGACGACGGCTGGCTCAGATAAAACCTGTGCCCCCGACCCGCCTCTCCCCGATACTCCGAGAGCGACTCACGCCAGGACTCCCTGGGATGGTCCACCACCCGGATCCCATAGGGCCTCGCCAGGGCTCGATACCCCTCGTACTCCCCTTCGAAGATGTGAATCGTCGGCGGCCCGGGCAGGCCGTCACAGGAGGCCGACGACGCCAGCGTCGCCAGGGTCTCCCGGATCCCCTCCGAAGAGCCCGCCGTGGGATATCGGTGGGCAAACTCGGCAGGGGTCCGCACCTTCGCCTCACACCACCCGAGCCAGGTCTCGAAGAACTCCTCGTGGTATGCGTCCTGCTTCGACGTCCACGCCTCCCGGTGCCGATCTCGCAACACCTCCCGATGGGGCGGGCCGGCGAGCTCTCGTAGCAGCCGCTCCGTCTCGGGCATGACCCAGGAGTAGACCGTCCTGGTGATCCCCAACATCTCTTCCAGACTCGGCTCGCTCATCATCGACTCCACTTCAAGGACTCAACCGTAAGGACTCAACCGTCGTGACGACTGATCACCTCCCACCGCACCCGCTCGTAGGGGTCAGAGATCGCCCGAAAGGCCATCAAACACAAGGCGATCACCCCCAGGGCGGTGGCCGCGGCGATCATAAACATGATCAAGATCTGGTAGGCCACGGCGTCCACAGGGTCCGCCCCGGCCAGGATTTGCCCGGTCATCATCCCCGGCAGGGACACGAGCCCCACGATCATCATGGAGTTGATGATCGGGATCATCCCGTTGCGCACTCCCTCCCGAACCCATGGCAGGCACGCCTGCCACAGAGTCGCCCCCAGGGCCAACCGAGCCTCCACGGCCCGGCGCTGGGCCGTCAGGTCCGAGAGCATCCGATCCATCCCCAGGCTGATCCCGGTCAACCCGTTACCCAGGAGCATCCCCAGCAGAGGGATCACGTACTGGGGCTCGTACCAGGTCTCCACGCCGATCACGACCTCGGTGACGCTGAAGGTCGTGACCGACGTGGCCAGCGCCAACGCTGCGAAGGCCGCCACATAGGCCCCGGGAAACCGCCGCGACGACCGCTTCACCCCGGCACGGGCGGCGAAGAAGAGCATCACCCCCAGCATGGGCACCACGTAGAACCACCGGTTCGCCGAGAACACCCACTCCAGGATCAACCCCAGAAACGCGAGCTGCACCACGGTCCGCACCGACGCGATGGCCAGGTTCTTCTGCAGTCCCAGCTTCAGGGCGATGCTGATCGCCGCCGGGATCACCAACAACACCGACGCCAGCGCCAGATCCCAGGGAGTGAGCTGAATATACTCCATCGTCAGCTCCTCAACCGGGCGATCTCAGAGAGCTCCAGCACTCGCCCCCCCAGCCGGTCCCGCTGGTCCCCGCTGTGGGTGATCCACAGCGCCGCTCGGCTCGTCCCCTCTCTCCCCTCAGCCCCACCAGCCTCCACGTACTCCCGAATGTACTCCTCCACGGCCCGGGCGCTCTCCTCGTCCAGAGACGCCGTGGGCTCATCCAACAAGAGCACCTCGGGGCGCACCGACAGACACCGCACCAGGGCCACCCGCTGCTGCTGCCCCACGGAGAGCTCCTCGAACCGTCGCGACACGTCGAGGTCCTCCAGACCGAACCTGGCGAGCAGCGCTCGCTGCTCCTCTTCGTCCATCCCCGCCCCGTCTCCCAGGGCCCGAGACATCTCCCGCGGGAAGGCCAGGTTCTCCTCGACCCTCATGGCGATCCCCACGGGGCTCTGCTGGACGTACATCACAGCGTGCCGAAACCGCCGGACCCTCTCGGCCTTCACTGCCTCCCCTCGCCAGAACACCTGCCCCGCCGAGGGCTTCTCCAAAAACACCGCCGTCCGAAGGAGGGTGGACTTCCCGGCGCCGCTGGGTCCCTGCAAGACGGCCAGCTCGCCAGGGT
>SKON01000001.1 GCA_007120035.1 Myxococcales bacterium | reverse complement strand
GTGGCCTATGCCGTGCGGGTGGCGGCGACGCTCTCCGGGGACGAAGCGGTCCTGGTGGGGATCACCGGCGGTGGAGCGAAGCCATGACGGAACGATTCGAAGCCTATGTGGACGCCTTCCCGCGGCGAACGAGCCCGCTCCTGATGACGGGGATCGTGGCCGGGGACCCGCACCTGGGCGCGACCCGGGCGTTCATGACCGCCCTGGTCGACGGCGGGGCCGACGTGCTGGAGCTGGTGTTGCCCTTCTCGGACCCCACCTTCCACGGCGCCGTGATGCGGCGGGCCTGCCAGCGGGCGTTGAACGAGCACGTCCGGTGGGAAGGGGTGGCCGAGGTGGTGTCGGACTTCCGGAAGACCGAGGAGGACGTGCCCGTAGTGGTGACGTCCTACCTAAACCGGGTCCTGCACCTGGGCCTGGAGCGATGCGCCGAGCTGCTATCGAGCGCCGGGGCTGACGGGCTGATGGTGATGGATCTGCCCGCGTCGGAGGCGCAGGAGATCAAGGACGTGCTGGAGGCCCAGGGGCTGGCGTTGATCCAATCCGTGGGTCCTTCGACGACGGTAGAGCGCTTCCAGGAGATCGCCGGGCACGCCCGAGGGCTCCTGGTATGGACCGGCCACTGCGGGGCCGAGGCCGAGGACGCCGCTGAGCACGGGGATCGGTTGAAGGTCTTGCGAAAACACACCCGGATCCCACTGGTAGCGAGCATGGGAGTGGAGTCCGGGGAGGACGCGGCCGAGGTTGCGCAGAAGGCCAACGGGGTCCTCGTGGGGTCCTCGCTGGCGTGGCTGATCGAGGGCGGGGCCGATGTCGAAGATCGTCTGCGGGGGTTCGTTGCGGAGCTGCGGCTCCACCTCGATCGGCTCGGCGACTGACCCTCCCGACTCTTCAGGTGCGCTCGCCGTCTTGGCGCTCCGAGCGCAGGCGGCGATCGCGGGGTGGCCCGGGCCAGTTCTCGGGGAGGCCGATGCCGTCGGCGACGGAGCGGATGTGGAGGTCTCGCTGTGGGTAGGGGATCCCGACGCCCGCTTCTTTCAGGGCCTCCCAGAGGAGGAAGTTGAACTTGCCCTTGAGAGTGGCCTCGTTGGTGGTCTGGCAGTCAAAGTAGACCAGGAGCTCGAAGCGGATGGCGTTGTCGCCGAAGTCGCTGATCCAGACGTCGGGGGCCGGATCCTGGAGGATATCCGGGTGGCGAGAGGCGGCCTCGACGAGGACCTCTTTCACCTGCGCGGGGTCGGAGTCGTAGCTGACACCCACGGGGATGTGGATGCGGACGATGTTGTCCTGGAAGGTCCAGTTGATGATCCGGCCGCTGACGATCTCCTTGCTGGGGATGAGCATGGAGAAGTTGTCCGGGGTTCGGACCACGACGGATCGGGCGCCCACGGCTTCCACGCGGCCGTAGAGGTTGTTCACGGTGATGAAGTCGCCCTTCTTGACGGCTCGTCCGAAGAGGAGGATGAAGCCGGAGATCAGGTTCTCGGCGATGTTCTGGAGGCCGAAGCCGATACCGACCCCGAGGGAGGCGAAGACCACCATCACCGCGGAGAGGTGGACGCCGAGGGCCACCAGACACAGTACGAATCCGGCGACCACGAGGGCGTAGTTGATCAGGGTGTTGATCGCGTAGGCGGCGCCCACCTCTACCTGGAGGGCCGGGTAGACCCGGGCGTTGAGGACGGCCTTGAGGAGTCGAATGGAGAGGACCGTCCCGACCACGATCAGGGCGACGTTCAGGAGGTTGAGCAGGGAGATCTCAACCCGGCCGACGGCGAGGAAGGGGATGCCCAAGAGGGCGATGATGGGCTCGTAGATGCCGGCCAGGCGGAGGCTGACGATCACCAGGAGGAGGGTGCCGAGGGCGACGCTCCACTGTTGGAGTGCAGGGAGCATCGGTGACGGGAGCTCCCCGGACTCTTCGGCGTCTTCTTGGCGGCGTTGGATATACTGTTTGAGGCGAGCCACGCCGGCGAACCAGACCACGCCGACGACGACCAGGGCGTAGCCGCGGGTGAGGAGGAAGGTGGCGGCGTTGACGTAGCCGGCGGCGTTGAAGAGGAGGAGGATGATGGTCATGGCCACCACCCAGTGGAAGTTCAGCTGCAGGCCCCGACGGAGGTTCCGGTAGAACGTGGAGGCGCCTTCCGAGGGCAAGAGGGAGAGGACGGCGTCGCGGAGAACGAAGAGGGCAACCGGGACGACGGCCAGGCTGAGGCGGAAGAGGAAGGTGACGAAGGCGATCAGGTCTTCGTGGGCCCCGAAGTGGGTCATGGCCGCCAGGACCGCTGAGAACCCGACGGCCACGCGGAGGACGGTGACACCGAAGAGTTCCAGGCGGCTTCCGTGGAGGCGACGCTCCTCGGTGTCCTTATGGAGACGGAAGGAGACGGCCAGGACGGCGGCGACGAGCTTGTAGATCAGGAAGAGAACGAGGAGATCCGTCAGGACCAGCGCCCAGGCCTGGGCGCCGAAGGTGGCCCGGACGGGGAAGAAGCTCAAGAGGATCAGGATCGGGACGGCGGCCACCTGGCCGGCGACGATCGCGACCCGTCGCAAGGCGGCGGTGATCGGGGAGGATCCGTCGAGGTGGATCCGGGCCTGGATCCGATGGGCCATTCGGGTGAACTGCCGGTCCATGAAGAACCAGAAGAGCAAGAAGAGGGCTGTGACGAAGATGGCGCCGATGAAGCCCAGGATGGCCCAGATGTCGACCGATTGGGGGTCGCGAAAGGCGTTCTCGACGTTGGTCCCGGCGTTGCGGACGTCCTCGACGAGGACTTCGCCGAGGGTCAGGTCGAAGCCCAGGGGCTCTCGGACCAGGAAGTGTCCGAACTGCTCCTCCAGGAGCTCTCCGGCCTCGGCGAGTCCCGTCTCGAGGCGTTGAACCGTGACCTCGGCGATGGGCTCCTCGACCTCGGCGTCGGGGAAGATCGGGTCCGTGGCCTCGTCGGCGGTGGCCAGTCCCGGGGCCAGGGCGATGAAGGCCGCCACGGCCAGGGCGACCAGTGCGTGGAAGAGATGGGAGGGTGAGGAGGCCATGAGGTCGGCTCCAAGGAGGTAATGCCACGGAGAGGGATTATCCATCAGATCCCGCCCCGGGCCAAGGGCGATGGCGACCGGCGGCGCAGGGAATGGATCTGCGAGAAAGTTGCATTCTCTAAGGGTGGGGCGCAGAGTGTGAAGAGCGGCAAACGCGCCTTCGAGATTCCCTAGAACGTAGAGCTCCCGGTCGGGATGGACTTCTTTCCTGCAGAGATAACCCTGGGAGGGTTGTTGGTGGTGGCCCTGGCCTGTGCGTGGCTGGGCTGTGACGCCGGGGTCGGGAGCGAGGAGCCGCCACTGGAGGCCGTGGCCGCCGCTCAGGAAGCCCGCGAAGCCGAGGAAGAGCCCGAGGGCGGGGTGATAGTCGTCGCCCGTGTCTACGACCGGGAGATTAGGGCCGAGGAGGTGGAGGCCCGGGTGGATCGAATCGCTGAGCTGTATCGACACAATCGGCGTGTGTTTGATGAGGACCTGCGGGGCGATAAGCGGGTGGAGGTGGTCCACCGGTTGATCGATGAAGAGCTGATCCGACATCACCTGGTCCATCAGGGGGTGACCGTGGAGCCCGACGAGGTGGATCGGACCATGGAGCGCAAGATCGAAAAGAGGTTCGGGTCGTCCTCGGCGTTTCAGCGGTATCTGAACTCCGAGGGGATCACGGCCAGTGACTTTCGGCGGCGCGTGCATGACGAGGTGGCGCTGCGGCGGGTTCTGCTGACCGATCTGCGGGAGCAGACGGGAGAGGCCGAAGAGTTTGACGAGGCAGAGGAGGAGCGGCTGCGGGAAGCCTACGATCGGATCGTGCGGCGGCGACCGGCCGGGGAGCGGGTCCGTGCGTCGACGCTGTCGATTCGGGTGCCCACCGGGGCCGATGACGAGACTCGGGAGCGGATTCGGCACTCCTTGGAAGGCTCTCTGGGGCGGTTGGAGAGCGCCGAAGGGTTTCGGGACCTGGCGGAGACCATCGGTCAGGGGCCTAATTCGGCCCGGGCCGAGCAGCTGGGGTGGTTGGAGCGACATCAGATCAGCCCTGCGGCGGCGCCCTACCTCTTCGATGGAGAGGAGGGGGGCCTGACGCCGATCGTGGAGACCCCCTTCGGGTTCGAGGTTTTCTGGGTCCACGAGCGCCGGGGCGCTGGGGTCCGGGAGTTCGACGAGGTGGAGGAGCTGCTCCGAGAGCGTGATCGGCGGACCCGGCTGGAGCAGGGGCGTCAGCAGCTGATTCGAGAGCTGCGGCGCGAGGCGACGATCGAGGTCGATCCGGCCTATGATCCTCGGTGACCTGAGACTCCTGGGTGGGGTGGCCGCGGCGCTTGTGTGCGCGGCGCCGGCGGTGGCGCTCGGTGAGCTGTCCTTTCGGGAGGGGCCGAGGCCCCCGGAGGCGTCTCATCTCTTCTACGAGTTTACGGGGTTTACCCACGTGGATGGGGCGTTTCCCCTCTCGGTAGTGTTCGTGGGAGACCCCGTGGAGGAGCTCGAGTCCGGGGAGGTCGCCGAGGCGATCGAGGCGGCGAGCCGCGCCTGGAGTGACGTGCCCTGTTCGTCGGCGGCGCTGCGGTTTGATGGGTTTCGGGAGACCATGGAGGAGGTGGCCGTGGAGGAGGTGCCCGTGCGGTTCTCCACCACCGATCTCGACGGGAGCATCGCCCTGACGGTGTACGGTTCGGGGGGCGATCCTCGGAATGGGATGCAGGTGATCTTGAACTCCGTGAACTACGGGTGGTCCATGGAGGCGGCGCCCTTTCAGGGGCCGGAGACGGGGGAGCCCGTTGTAGATCTGGTGGCCGTATTGGCTCATGAGCTGGGCCATGTGCTGGGACTGGCCCACACTAGGGAGCATAACGCAGCGACCATGGCGGCCGCCTATCTACGCGATGGTAGCCAGCGGGTGTTGAGCGCCGACGATAAGCTCGGCATCTGTGAGCGCTATCCGTCCCCGGCAGGCGAGCGGGAGTGTGACGGCGACGGGGATTGTCCCGAGGGGCCCTGCGTGGTCGACGCGGGGCTCTGCGATATCTACCTCGCCGACATCGGCGAGTACTGCGGGTACGAGGTACAGCATTGTCCCGGGTTCTGCCGGATCATCGAGGCCGAGATCGGTGTCGGGTATTGCTCGGAACGGTGCGCCGATGACGAGGGGTGTCCGGAGCACCACAGGTGCCAGGACCAGGAGGGTGTAGCGGTGTGCGCGTTCTCACCGGAGGCCGAAGAGGAGCCAGCCGGTGGGTGTGCGATGGCTGGTGGGGGAGGTGCGCCGTTGGGGGCGGCGGCGGTGCTCTTCGTATTGGTCAGTGCCATTCGGCGCCGTTGAGGAGCTCCTCGAAGGTCTGGCCGTGAGCAGATTGTCGTTGTGCGGGGAAGAAGGCGGAGAAGATCCAGGCCCGGTTGTTCTCGTGGAAGTGCCAGATGACGAGGCGGAAGATCCGGTCGTCGATCTCGACCTCGTACTCCTGCTGGCGCCCGCGGCGCCCGGCGTGGGTGCGCTGGGTGCGGCCACTGTGGACTCGGAAGCCACGCTCCTGGAGATCGTTGTCGAAGGTCCTGAGGTAGCGGTCCCATCGGGCCTGGGAGATCTGATCGCTGTACCGGATGTCGATCTGGGCCTGAGAATCAGCGGAGGACCGAAAGATCACGGCGGCGCCATGGCTGGGGGCCAAGGCGACCCAGCCGGTGGGGCGAGGAACGGTGAGGACGCCGTCGAGGACGTCGACGGTGGGGGCCCGGGCGTCTTCGGCTTCTTCGACGCCGGCGGTCTCGTCGTCTTCCTCGTCCTGCTCCTGTTGCTCGTCTTCCTCGTCTTCCTGTTCTTCGACGTCGGGATCTTCGTCAGCGATGGCCAGGGAGGGGACCCCGGCGATGGCGAGTAGAAGAGCCAGAAGCACGAAGACCCGTCGAGCAAGCTCGGCGGGTCTTCGAAGTTGTTCGTGCGTGGTCACAGTCTCAGTTCTCGGCGAAGCTCATGCTCCCGATCACGTTGCCGAAGGCCTGGGCGTGGCCCTCTTCTTCGCTGTCACGCATGTAGCCGATCACCAACCAGGCGGTGTCTTCGTTGGTGAACTCGAAGACCATGATCTCCAGGGTGATGCCGGAGTGGGTAAAGGCGTAGAGGATCTCCGTGCCGCTGACGTCGCCGTGGGAGGCGTCTCGTCGAGAGCGCTCCTCGAAGTTGGACTCTTCCAGGGTGCGGTGGAAGGTGCTGAAGAAAGTGTCGGCCACTTCGGGGTTCATCAGGCGGGTGGCGATCACCTGGATCTGGCTCTGGGATCCACGGTGCTTGAAGTTAGCGACCGCTTTGTCGTCAGGGGATCCGACCTCCCATCCGTCAGGGGCATCCAGGCTGACGCCGAACTCCTCGTTCTGGACGCTCTCCGCCATGGCCACAGAAGCGAGGGCCAGGCCGATGAGTAGTACGAGAAGGAAACGAGCGATTTTCATGGGATTTCTCCTCACGGGGATTCCAAAATTGATGCGGTGAACGCCAAAGCTGATAACTTTTATAACAGCCGGTCTGGCAGGCTGCAACAAATACGCGTGGGGGGTGATCGGTCTCCGTCGGTGGGTTGTCTCCATTCCGCAGCGGGCCTTGGCCCGCGAGGACGTTCGGGCCGCTGTTTCAGGCCCGACTCGCCCAGCCTCGCGGCCTTGGCCCGAGGAGAGGTGGCAGATTCGCCTCCTGGGGTCGCTGGTGGAGGAATTGCCGAGGTGGACCGGTTTGTGTAACGGAGATAGAGGGCGGCGCGGAACCTCCCCTCGGGCCAAGGCCGCGAGGCTGGGCGAGTCGGGCTACGCCCGAAGGTCCTCGCGGGCCAAGGCCCGCTGTGGGCTGCTTTCGGTGGTCGTTTGTCACGACGAGACGGGGATACCCCCGAGTTGAGCGAGGCGATCGAGGCGATCGGTTTCGTGCTCAGCGAGCCAGGGGTCCTGGGAGAGGAGTTGGTGGGCCAGCCCGAAGTGCTCGCGCGCTTCGTCGGGGTGGTCGTTGGCGAGGAGGTCAGCCGTCGGTGATGATGGCCAACATGTGGGCGGCGTCGGTGGCGAGGGCGTCCTCGTCGAGGAGGCGAGCCATGTCGTAGGCGCGGGTGAAGTCGCCGAGGCCTCGGTCTTCGATTCGCTGGGAGTTCAGGAGTCTTCCGGCCTCCAGGTGGGCTCGGACGGCGGCGATGGACTCGCCGTCGGGGAGCTCGTCGTAGATGGCGTCGAGCTCGGCCTGGGCCTCGTCGAAGCGTCGCTGGAGCCCCAAAGCCCGGGCGATCTGAGTGCGGAGTTGGAGGCGGCGGTCTTCGCGGAGGATGTCGCCGAACCGGCGGAGGTGTTCTCGGAACTTCTCCTCTGTTGCTGGGGGATTGCTGTGGTCCCAGAGGTGGTCGAAGCTGTTGAGCCAAGACTTGCAGGGACGGAAGGAGTCGGTGAAGTCATCGTCCTGCACCTGGCAGAACATCAGGGGGTGATTCTTGTAGTAGGCCCAGGTGCGGCCGGCTTCGTCGTCGTCGAGGAAGAAACACCGGCCGAGAAAGAGCCCTCCCCGGGGGACTGTGGAGAATTTTACGAAGTAACAGGTGTCCCGTTGGGTCAGGTCGTGGAGAACCTCGATGAGGATCGCCGGGTTCGCGGCGGTGAAGCAGAGCTTCTTTTGCGAGTAGGGGACGTCAGGGTCGAAGGCCGGGCCGAAACGGCGCAGGAAGCTCCCGACCTTGGAGGGCTCGAAGTGCTCGAGGAGGGGGTGGTCCGGGAGGTACGGGTGGTGGGACATGGTGGCTCCGTGGAAGCGGGGGGCGATGAATGGGTGAGCGGATGCTAGAGCGGGGAGGGCGAAAAAAAAAGTTCGGATCCATTTAGATCCATTTTGCGTGGGGCCTCGTTGGTAGGTGGGAGCCCGGAGACCGGGGTGACTTGAACCACCGTGGAGGACGAGATGTTGAGCGCGAATGAGAGTAAAACCGATGCCTGGCGGTTCGCGATGGCCGGGTTGGTGGCGTCCATCGTAGGACCTCGCCTCGCCGAGTGGAGCGGGGGCATGGAGCTGGGGTGGGCCCTCCTGGTCTTCGGGGGAGCCCTGGGGGCACTGGATACGGTGGGAGAAGACCGGTGGCCTGTGGTCGTGGGGCGAGTGGGCGCGGGGTTGGCGCTGGGAGCTGTGTTGTGGGGGTGGGCCGCCGGAGCCGGCGCGTCGATGGCAGCCGGCGGGGTCCTCCTGGGCGTCGGGGTGGTGCTGTCGCGATGGATCTTCTGGCCTCGTGAGGTGCGAAGTCTGCCGGCGGCGATCGTGGCGATGACCATCGCGGGGGCCGGGTTCTGGTTGACCGCCCACCACTACGTGGGAGCCAGCGACCCGATGACGATGGTGCAGCCCGCCTTCTGGGGGATCAGCGCCGGGATGGGGTGTGTGTTTCTGGAGTGGTACCGGGGTCACGAGGAGCGTTTGGACGAGTGGCGCGCCGAGATGAGCACCGGTGGTCGTTGGTTGGGATGCGACGGCTCGGAGAAGTGAAGGGTTTGAGAAGCATCGAGAGAGTTAACAGAGAGAACAAAAACGAGAGGAGAGAGTCATGAAATCCTATGTAGCTTTTGCCAGCGTCGCCGCCCTGTTGATGGCCCTGAGCCTGATGATTCACCAGAACCAGGGCGAGGAAGTGGAGCCCCCTGTGGCGGTGACCCACGTGACGGACCCCGAGCCGGAGCCCGTGCCCGATCAGGTCGAGCCCCTGGTGCCGGAGCCCGTGGTTCAGGAGTTGCCTGAGATCCGGGAGACCGGGGATCTCGAAGACGGCTCTCTTCACATCCAGACCATGCTCTCGCACGGCCTGTTGCCCACAGCGGCCACGGACGAGGTGTACTTGGAGATTCGATTGAGCGGGAAGGAGGTCCGGCCCGAGGTGCGACCGCCCCTGAACGTGGCGCTCGTGATCGACACGTCGGGATCCATGCGGGGAGACGCGATCGTGCAGGCCAGGGACGCGGCCCGAGCCTTCGTGAGTGAGCTGGACCCAACGGATCGGGTGAGCATCGTGTCCTTCAGCTCGGACTCCAAGGTGGAGGTGCCGTCGACCTACGTGGACGACGCCGGGCGAGCGCGACTGATGGCGAGCATCGACGGGCTGCAGGCCCAGGGGATGACGGCGCTCAGCGGCGGCCTGCGGGACGGGGCCGATCAGGTGCTGGCCAACCGGACCGACCATACCCTGGACCGGGTGGTGTTGATGACCGACGGGATCCCCAACGTGGGGATCACCACCGCCCAGGGGCTCGTGGATAAGACCCGCCGGATCCGGAGCGAGGGGGTGTCGATGACGGCCCTGGGCTTCAGCACCCAATACGACGCGGACCTGATGGGTGCCATGGCGTTGGCGGGCTCCGGCAACTACCGGTACATCCAGACGCCGTCGGACTTCGCTCGGGCCTTCGCGACGGAGCTGGAGGATCTCTTCTCGACGACGGCCTCTCAGGTCGCCCTCGACGTGAAGGTGCCGACGGGAGTGCGGATCGAAGAGGCCATGGGATACCACCTGGAGCGGAACTCCACGGGAGCTCGAATCTTCGTCGGTGATATCGGCGCCGACGCGCGACGAAGCGTGGTGCTGCGACTCTCCGTGCAGGATCAGGAGCGGATGAAGGGTGGGGAGGTGGCCACGGTGGAGATCAACTACCTGGATCGGGTTCGGAACGCGATGGCTTCGGGCACCCAGGGTGTGGAGGCTAACCGGTCCGCAAACGAGGCCGTGGTGCGGGAGAACATCAACCAGGAGGTGATCGCTCGGGTGTACGAGGTGCGGACCGCCGTGGCCTTGCAGGAGGCGATGACGGAGTACACCAACCGAGGGCGGGCTGCCGGTCAAGCTCGGGCCAAGCAGGTCGAGGCCGACCTGGATCGAGCCGAAGAGGTGTTCGGCCTGGATCGGTCGCGGTCGCGAGCCCTGCGAGACGAGGTGGGCTCCACCTCGGCGGGGATGCGAGCGCCGGCGCGGTCCCAAGAGGCCCAGCAGCAGCGGTTCCAGCGATCTGAGGCGACCATCGAGCTGATGCGGTGACGCTGATGCGCTGAACCTGCCTCTCGGGGCGGCCTTGACGAGGCGCACCCCGGGACAGAACATTCGGAGCCCTGGGCCTGATGGTCCAGGGCTTCGTCGCGTCTGCACGCCCTTTCAAACCCACCGAAGGAATCCCGATGAGCATCCCAACGTGCCTGGAGATCCACAGCCACTCCACGATCAGCGACGGCCGCTACGAACCCGAGGAGGTGGCGGAGTTCATGAAGGAGGCCGGCGTCGATCTCTGGTCCCTGACGGATCACGACACCGTCGCGGGGTGCCGACGAGCCAGGGAGGCCGCAGAGGCGCTGGGCGTGGGGTTCGTATCGGGCATTGAGATCAGCGCCGACCATCACGGGGACTCGATCCACGTGTTGGGGTACGGGGTGGACATCGACGACCCCAAGCTGGGCATCTATGGCGAGGAGATGGTCAGGGCTCGAGAAGACCGGATGGCGAAGATGGTGGAACAGATGTGCGCCCTGGGCTTCGAGGTCACCCTGGAAGAGGTGCTGGAGATCTCCGGAGGGGGCAACGTGGGCCGCCCTCACCTGGCGCGAGCCCTGGTGAAGCGGGGTCATGTCGACCAGATGCAACAAGCCTTCGATCGGTGGCTCGCCGCCGGTCAGCCCGGGTACGTGGCGATGGCTCGCCCGACGGTGCCGGAGACCATCGACATGATCCGGCAGGCCGGCGGGCTGGTGGTCCTGGCCCATCCGGCGCGGTATCGAGACCTCTCGGGGCAGCTCAGCGAGTGGAAGGAGCGGGGCTTATGGGGGTTGGAGGTTCGCCACCCCTCCCACGATCGGGAAGACGAGGCCCGGCTCTTGGCCTGGGCCGATCGGATCGGGCTGGGGACGACGGCGAGCAACGACTGGCATGGGAACCACCCCTCGGAGAAGGAGCGGTTGGGGACGGTGCGGTTTCCCCGGGAGTGGCGGGAGGGGTTCTGCAGCGCTCTTCAGGACAGAGGTCTGGGGACGGAGGTCTGAGGGCGGAAGAGCTCGAGTTGTACCGGGAGTCCCTGCTGGGCTGCGTCGAGGCGGAGGCCGATACCGAGGAGGCGGACGGGGCGTTCGTGGCGGGTGAGGGCTTCTGCGAGGAGGGTC
>SKON01000279.1 GCA_007120035.1 Myxococcales bacterium | reverse complement strand
GATGCTACCATCGCCAGTCTGCGAGGCAAGGAGCGCCGTGGGGACCCGGTGAGTAAGAACCGGAGTATGCAAAAAGGTGCGAGCTGTGAAATAGTTTCATACCAGGGCGGAGGTCGGGGCATCGCGGATCTGTGGTGTGGGCGTGGGATCAGGGAAGTCGGCCTGTCTGGTGGGCATGGCGCGGAAATTGCATATTGTTACAGGCGAAGATGTCCAGGAGAAACGGCCGACGTCCCCGAAGACAAGAGAAGAGGCGCTCTTGAAGACCGGATTACCCAACTGGAAAGGCTTTACCCTGGTGGAGCTGATGATCGTGATCGTGATCGTCGCCCTGCTGGCGGCGATCGCGGCGCCGTCGATCTCGCGGTCCGTGGAGCGCAATCGAGTGGCCGATTTGAACCGGGCCATCGCCAACGGGTTTTTGGAGGCTCGCAGCTATTCGATGCGCACCGGAGAGGTGCTCTTCGCCGAGATCGATGCCACCGATGGGGTGATCACCTTCATGCGGGCGTCGGATCCCCCGACGGCCCTCTCCTGCCCGGTGTCGACGCCGAGCACCAATGCCGATGACGTGCTCTTCGAGGTGATTTTTGAGAGTATCGCGCCCGAGCAGGAGATCTTGCGGCTCGGGGGCGGCACCCCCGGCGGGGTGCTCTGCTTCTCCCCGAGCGGGAGAGTGCTCAGCGAAGCGGGACGGGTGATTCGCCCGACGAATTCATGCGGAGATATGAACTTCTACATGGTGGTGGGCCGCGCAGGAACGGAAGGTCACACCACCTGTCCTGATCTTCAGGACGACGGGGAGCGAGTTCAACGAGAGCTCGACTTCGTCTCCTTTATCCATGTGTCGGCCACCGGAAATGTGCGGGTGATGCGATGAAGAGTCCTTCGACCAACCAGGGGTTCACCCTGATCGAGTTGATGGTGGCCATGGTGGTGCTGGCCATTGGCATCATGGCGACCATCGCCATGCAGTACACGGCGCTGGCGGGATATACGGCCTCCCGGGAGACGACGGGGGCTGTGGAGGTAGCTCGGTCGGTGGAGCAGCGGTTGAAGACCGAGGCCCTGGCCTGGCAGGTCGATAATGCTCCAGTGTCGACACAAGCCTTCACCGGTGAGACGGCTTTGCTGTCGGGGTTGAGTCCCGACACGTGGAGGATGGTGAATCAGGAGAACGAGCCCATGTCGGTTCGAATGGCCGAGGGGAACGGGCCCCAGCGGTATTGCGCCTTCGTCACCGGCGGGCAGTTAGAGGAGATGGTGGATGAGATCCCAGAACTTCGGCCCTATATGCAGGTGACGATCGCCGTGGTGTTTCCGGCGGCCAATGCCCAGTTTCCGGGGGTTGACGACGAGAACCCCTGGGGAGACTGCGGCGAGATCACAGTTGGAAATCTGACCCCTGGGAACCGAGAAGCCCTGGAGGGTCAGGGGCTGCGGGTCGTGTACTTGAGCACTTCCGTAAGGCCCCTTCGATAGGTGAGCAGACGATGGGAATGATGAGGCGAATTCTACCAGGACAACGAGGGTTCACGCTCGTGGAGTTGATGATCGCCATGGCTCTGGTCGGGGTGCTCACGGCGGTGATCTATGGACTCTTCACCCGGACCTCGGACTCCCTGTCGGAAGTGGAGGAGATGAGCACCACGCTGGACCGGGCCCGGTTCGCTCTGGCTATGGTCCGCCAGGACTTGCAGTCGGCGGGGTCCCAGGCCACGCCGAACGCTGCGGTGGATCCCTACGTGCGCCCGCCGGTGATCAACGAGAACATCCACGCGGTGATGATCTACGACGGGTGGGAAGACAATCGCGGGGTGTACGACGAATCGGGGGTTCCTGATGGGATGGGGGCTGAGAATCCCCGGTCGCGGTTCTCGGGGTTCGTGGTAATCGGTGCCCTCGATTTTCCCCAGAGTTTTTTCGTGGAAGAGATGAATCCGACCCCTCCCGGAGCCGAGTTTGTGGTGAAGGCTACTGAGCGGGGCGTGGGACGCCTCAACGTCATCGATCCCTTCGACGTGTTTGCTGGCAATGTCAACATTTTGGGTGACTCCGATCGCCTGGAGGATGACATGACAGGCCGTCTGTTGCGGGTGATGGACGGACAGGGATTCTTTCAGTTCTCGCCGATCTCCCAGGCCAACGTGAGCGGCAACGAGCTCGAGCTGACCGCGTCGTCGGTACGGTTTCGGGGCACCGGAGAGATCGCCGGACTGGAGATGTACATGGAGCCCGACGAAGCTCTGGACGTGGCGTTGCTCGACGCCTTCTGGTATCGGGTGCGGGTGGATCCGTTGGACCCGACGAACTTTCAGCTGGTTCGGGAGAGGCTCAACGCCGCCGACCTGATCGGAATGACCGCGTTGTCCGAAGAAGGCTTGGAGGGGATCACCATCGATGACGACCTCCTGGTGGTGGCGGACCACGTCGTGGACTTTCGGGTGTGGTTTGATTGCATTCCGTCGTCGGGCCAGTGGGCCCCGGTGCCTCGTCAGGACGGCTGGGACATCACCAATGGTGCGTCCAGTTGCTTGGACGATGATCTGCAGCAATCCAATCCCCAGCGGCTACGGATCGCCCATGTGCGACTCTCGCTGCGGACCCCGACGGAGAATGCCAATCGGCCTCATCTCCAGATCGTCGATGGGTGGGAGGGGTTTCAGGACGCTGACGGGGCCATGGTCACCTACAACGTCTTTCCCTGGGCCCGGGGCTCGGCGGGGGTGGTGACCCTCCAGAGCACCATTGAGATGACGAACTTCGCCATGAGAGGTGTGCTATGAGGCGCGGGGTGAGGAACGACCGAGGGGCGGCGTTGATCGTGGCGATCCTGGTGATGCTAGTGCTCTCGGCGATGGGGATGGTGGCGCTGAAGGCGTCCATGGAGAGCACTTGGACGTCGGCGTCCCATCGCATGGCGTCGCAGGCCTCGTCATTCTCCGACGCCACCGTCCAGTATGGGATGCTGCGCAGCGGTCGCAGCGCGTCCAGTGTGTACGAACTCATTCGTCGACGGGCGGAATTCGATATGGGGCAGGCCGGTGATGACGAGGCCGCAGAGCTCCGTCGCGGTGGCTATGTGATCTACGTCACAGGGGAAGCCGAGGACGGTCAGGTGAGTCTCGACGACTTTCTGTACAGCGGGCGGTTGCTGGAGACTGAAGACCTGCAGGGGATGGAGTCGGAGTTGGACGTCACGTACCGGTTCATCGTGCGAGACCCCATCGTGGGGCCCCCGGCGCCGGGATTTGGAGAGAACTACTGTTTCAACCGGGTGACCATCGCTTCGGAAGCTATCGCCGGCACTGGAGAGGGCCGGCGCCAGCAGAGGTCGATGGGGCGGCACGCCACGGAGGCGTTCATCGGGCCCGTAGAGTGTGGCACGCAGTTTTGATGAGGTTCATCGTTGCGCCTCGATGAGGCGCGCCAGTGTGAGGACATGCCATGACGATGCAATGGTGGAAATCGACGAAGGTCCAGGCTGTCGCCGGGCTCACCGTAGTGGGACTGGTAGCCGGAGGGCTCCTGGTTCCCAGGTTGGCCGAGAGCACCAGCCCGATCGAGCTGGGGGTGTCTCAGCCTCCGCTGGTGACGCTGATCTTCGATACGTCGGCGAGCATGCAGTGGACCGGACTGGGCTCCAACAGCTAC
Source organism: Myxococcales bacterium (assembly GCA_007120035.1). Classification (GTDB taxonomy): domain Bacteria; phylum Myxococcota_A; class Bradymonadia; order Bradymonadales; family Bradymonadaceae; genus SKON01. Next base: position 7,535 of record SKON01000279.1, on the reverse strand, counting down.
TCCTACTTGCCGTCCAGCGAGTCCTGGGAGCCGTCGGCTCATCTGGAGAGCTGGGTGCCGGGATCGATGCTTAATCTGCCGGGCTCCAGCCAGCGAGATAGCGACGGCAACATCACGGTGATTCCTCCCGACGAGTTCGGCGACGCTGTGTGGAGCGTGGGGCCCTGCATGGTCTGGCATCCGGCCAGCTCCTCGCAGGAGCAATGCTCCAACTATGTGCGGCCGGGAACCTGTGCGACCCTGGACGGCAACGACTGTGTGGTGCAGACCGAAGAGGGAGATATCGAGATCGGTTATCCGAGCCTGATGAGGGACCATCTGGAAGAGATGCTGGCTCGGCCGGAGTATCGACTTTCCGAGGACGCGAACACCCCTCGTCACATCCAGATCAAGCAAATTCTGACCGGTGAGATTCACCTCACCGGCGGGACCGACACACGGCCCGGTCCGGGCTGTTGGTTCGTGCCCCGCGCCCGAGGGGCGTTGCGAGACGAGCAGGTGTGTTGTGAGAGCTTTGACCCCTTGACCTTTGAGTGCACGGGCAACTCGTCAGCCTTCGACTTCTACTTGGATTACGCAGATCCTGTCCCCCACTATCAGGAGGTCTATGACTTCCAGGTGCGCAACGGGCTCTTGGACGCCATGAGTTCGACGGCCCTCTTTTCCGCGGTGATGCTCGACAGTTACAGGCAGGATGGTACCCGCACAGGGGGATGGCAGTTCCCCACCACAGACATCATGGCCGGTGACTCGCCGTACCCCGGGGACAACGAGGACGGAAGTTGTGGGGGGAATCCGTGCTACGACATGGGTGTGTTCCGATTCATCGGGCCTACCAGTTTGGACATCGATGACGACCGGCGGATCGCACTCTCTGATTTTGTGCAGGAAGCGATCTTAAACACGGGGTTCCTCTTTCCCGATGAGGGCAACTTGCGGCGGGGCCGGGTGGTGGACGGCGAGGACGTGGACGCTCCGGTGTTTGAGTATCCACTGGGCAAGCAGCCCGTGGCGTTGGCGACACCCTGGGGCGCAGTGTTCCACGACCTGCACCAATTCTTCATGGAGGGTCAATACGCCCATAAGGACAGCTCGGATGTGATCAATCCCTTTTCTCCCTATGAACCCGGTGACGGCGGGGACCCTTATCTGGGATGCCGGGGCCGCCATATGGTCCTGCTGACCGATGGCGATGAGGTCTTGGAGGTGTCCGGGCTCGGGAGCGAGTTGCTGCGGCCCGAATTCGGGTATGACCCCGACCGGTATGCCTATTTTCTAACCGAGGACGCGATCGACAGCATGTTTACAGCGATCGAAGCGCAGATGAACGATGTCCTGACGGGCGCGCTGGATCATCGTAATAAGCCTCGGGTTCATGTGCTGAGCGTGACCGCCGATGACCCCGACGTCGACCCCGATCACTTCGCGGCCGTCGTGGAGAAGACGGCCAACGTGGCCGCCGCCGGTCGGACCTGCGCGCAGTACTATCTACCGTCGACGTTGATCCCCGTGGGGTATGAAACGGGCCGATATGACAGCAATAACAATGTGATCATGGGGGGCTGTGAGCCCGAAGACCCGGTCTGCCTGGTTCCCCAGGGCCTGGAGAACAATATCTACAACCCCCCGGAGAATCCCGATCGAGACTTCGAGTGTCTCCATCCGGCGTTGATGCTCACGGCGAACGACCGAGCTACTATGACGGAGGCGATCCAGTTGATCCTCAACGAGATCGCCCAGGCGTCAGGGTTGGCCGCTCGCACCCGGCCGGCGATCACCAACTACATCGATGACGATGAGAAGGTGGGGCAGTACCGGATCTTCTCGGGACTGCGGATCGGGGGAAGCCTCTATTGGCAAGGGATCCTCAACAGTCATACCCTGGAGTGTGACTTCGATGGCGACGATCTGATCGTCGAGGGTGATATCCGCCATTTGCACCGTGATATGCTTCGGCTGCGCCACGAGATCGGCACCGCCACAGATAGCGATCTCGATGATCCCACTGTGGCCGCTGCGTCCCATGATCGCCGCCGAATCTTCACGTCGATCCCCAAGCATCTGATGGGCCAGATGGGGGACCACGGCAGCTCGGAGATCGGAGATCTCTTCATCGGCACCTTTGATGTGATGGAGCCGGCTGAAGAAGATCAGTTTGGTGACCACTCGATCTTTGGGGTTCCCTCGGGCGGAACGAGCCGTGTGATCTTCACCCAGGAGGATCTCTTCCGGACCTTCGAAGAGGAGCCATTCGAGTTCAGCGACAACAGCTTCTACGAGTACTGGCGAGCGTACGAGCCCAACGATCTGGACCTCAGCAGGGAAGACTATTTCGACGTTGTGATTGAGCGATATCGGGGGATGAGCGCGTCCCGGTTCGACCGAGTCCTCGGGGGAATCTTCAACTCCAGTCCAGTGGCTGTGGGGCCTCCGGACCTGGACCTGCCCGTCGACAGCTATCGGCGGTTCCGCCGGGAGTATCGTAACCGGCGGACGATGCTCTACGTGGCCTCAGTGGACGGGCAAATCCACGCGATTCACGCGGGGGAAAACGAGGTGCAGGCGCGGGCGAGTCTCACCGAAGAAGGGACGGGCACGGTGGACGCGGAGGAGCAGCGTGAGGCCTGGGCCTATATTCCAGCGCTCCTTCATCGGCGACTCTTTGATTCGTGGAATCAGGCCGAGCAGTTCATGGATGGCTCTCCTGTGATCCGGGATATTCGGTTGTGTCACGGGATCGCCGACCATAACACCAACAACCGGGTGTGCCCCACCGATGGGACCGGGGTTCCGCCGGAGTCGCAGTGGCGGACCGTGATGGTCGTGGGTATGGGCACCTCTCCGGGGTACGTAGCGATGGACGTCACCCGGGCCGGCCAAGAGGGCGATCGCCTGCCCGATCCCCTGGTGATGTGGGAGTTCGGACGGGAGTGGGAGCGTCAGCAGATTCAAAAGATCGTCGAAGACAGCGACCCCTCGCGAGTAGGCGCGGAACACGACCCTGCCCTTGACGATTGCGAGGCCAGCCTCGGGGACAATCTGGAAGGCGTGATGTGCGGTGTGTTGGACTTCCCCGACTGCCCGGTGGTCCCGCCGGCGGCGGAGCTTCCCTTCCTGGGTTCGTCGATCGCGGAGCCGGCGCTCGGGACGGTGACCATGCGCCTCGGTACCTTCGGTCTCCAGCGAGCAGTCGCCATCTTTGGAGGTGGGTCGCCGGCCGGCGCTCCGCTGGAGTCCGACGAATGTACCGAAGCGGTCACCGGTCGGGCCGCGTACATTGTGGATCTGCAGAGCGGCGCGATCATTCGACGGTTCGTGGAGTACGAGGATGGTGGGTCCACCCATCGGCTCCCCGCTCCCGTGACGGGCACTCCCGTGATGAGCGCGACCCGACCGGGAGAGGTGAGTACCCGGGCCTTTATCGGCGACGATAGTGGTAGGCTCTACCGGATCGACATGACCGACTTTGATCCCAACGAATGGACCATGGAGCTCTTCTTCGATCCCTATGATCCACCGGACTCCGAGTTTCCTTCGCTGGGCGGAGAATATACTCGCTACGGACCGGCTTCGTTCCGTCCCGCGGTCACCACCGGTCTGACCCGGGATCTGGTCGTGATCTATGGCCTGGGCCAACGTGGAGACACGGGGAGCGCTGACTCTCTTCAGGCGGTGATCGCCATCGAGGAGCAACGAGATGTGGACATGAACACTGCCGGCCAAGGGCAGATGCTGTGGGTGCAAGACTTCGAGCCCAGGGAGCGGTTAACGGGAGCACCTGTGGTGTTCGACGGGGATGTGTTCTTCACCACCTATGTAGAGCCTCTGGACCGGTGCATGGCCGGAACGTCTCGAATCTACAGGCTCAGCTACGATGGTGTCGACCCCTCGGAACCCGACGCCGAACCACCCCACGATCCGATCGGGAAGTGGCCTGTGAGCAATATCGACACGTCGGTCTTCATCCATGGTGATGAGAGTGATGACGGATTGACGCCCTGGTTCGGGCCGATTGAGCCCACATTGATTCGGGGCGTGGCCGTGACGGCCGGGCCGGTCTGTGCTTTCGTGGAAGACGACGTCGACACGATGAGCGCCGCCCGGGAGATGCCTGCCCCCCGACCGCAGTTGGTCGCCCAGGCCGGCACCGCCGATGTCGGCGAAACCGGCGGCGGTGGGCTCGGCGGCGGCACCGGCGGCGGCACCGATATCAGTCGGATCGCTGTGGATCTTGACGTGCCTCGGACGCAGGCGTTTCCGTTGAGTTGGACTGTGATCGGGAACTGACGTGAAGTGGTCACCCATTAGCTCCTGGGCCGGGGTCGCCGTAGGCCTCCTCGTGATCTTCGCGGCGGCATGCCGCGACGACGGCGGCGAGATCGACGAAGTCGTCGACGAGGTGGCCGATGAGATCGAGGTGGAGACCGAGACCGAGCCCCAGCTCCGCGAGATCTTCGGTCTTCCCCTGCCACCGGAGTACCTCGGAATTCGCCATGGCGATCGAAGGGCAGTGGTGACGACCCGGATGAGGCTTGAGGAATTGCAGGCTTTCTTCGAGTCTCGCCATCTTGAGGACCACGAGGTGCTCCGGGTGGGAGAGCGAATCGAGTTGGTCCCCCTCAGACCCCACCTCTCGTCGGCCCAGGCTCGCTATTTCATGGGACCCCGGACGGCCATCAACATCACCTACTCCCTCCCCCGAGACCCGGCCGAACTGGCCGCCGCGAGGCCTCCCCTTCCCGAGCCCGACGAGGAGGAGCCGCAGCACCGCGTCATCGTCTCCGGCCAGGAAGACCGCCCCTTCTCCAACCCGCAGGGAGAGCGCCCAGAGTGGCTCGACGGCCTCCGCGGCCAACCGGTCCAACTCCGCACCGAAGACGGGGCCCTCCTGGCCCCCGGCGCCCGATGGGGAGAGCCCTACGTCCCACCCGAGGGAACCCCCCTCCACACCGACCGCAACCGGCACAACTTCGGCCGTCCCTTTGGTGACTGGCGGGCCCACTGACGCCCCCCGATTTACCCCCCTGCTCCCCCAAGAAGCCCCCCTTCTTGGTTCGCCATGCCCGCATAGAATTTGGTCCGTCGGTAGATCAACCCCGGGGGTTGAGCACCGAAAGGGGCCCGCTCAAACCGGTGATGAGATCAGAACTGAAAGAGCGCCTGGATTCCCACGTAGGGGAAGAATTGATCCCGGTTGGGGTGCTGGGTGTTCACGCCCATGAACCCCGCCAGGGTGGGGTCTCCGAAGGCCAGAAGCGTCTCCGGTACCTTCCAGGCGAAGACTAGCCCGGCGATGTCGCGGGTCAGGTTCGTGTCTCGGGTCATGGTCCGCTCCCACCGCAGGCCCAGGAGCAGGTACCACCGAGACAGGTCGGGGCCGATCAGGTAGCCCAGGGTGGGGCGGGTGATGAAGAAGAAGTCCGACGGCTCAAAGAGGAGGTCAAAGTAGGGCTCGTAGTACTCTCCCTCGACGTCCATGTTGATCCAGTACGCGTTGGTCTCGGCGGTGAAGACGATCCGGTCGATTCGGAGCCGGGGGGTGGCCTGAAGGTGGATCAAAGTGCCGCGAGCACCGACGCCGAGGCCCTCGTCGTCCGAGCGGTCCAGCTCCTCCAGGCTCCAGTCCCCGTCGTCGGGAACGTGGAGGTATCCGAAGTTTCCGAAGTATCCCATCACCTGGGCGGACGCTTTGATCGGCAAGACCGCCGCTGGCACGAAGGTCACGTAGGGGCCACCCCAGGCAAAGGCCGGGCTCAGGGAGGTCGCCGCGCCCACCTCGAGTTTGGTCCCGGTTAGGAGATCACTGTCGGGGCTGTCCCAGAGAGACCAGCCGTATCCGGTGGTGGAGAAGAGACTCAAACCGATGGGAATCGCTCGAATCTGAAGCGCCGACTCATGGGCGAACCCACCTTCCTCGGCGTGGGCCGCCTGAGGGACCAAAGAAAGAGCCAGACATCCCACCAACGCTGCACACAGCAACCCGTACTTCACCATTACCGCCTCCGGGGCCTTGGAACCACTTGCCAATCAGTGCTGATAAGGTGGCACAGGTAACGGAGTGTGACAAGTTACCACTCGATTTCCACCGCAATATGGGTCCCCTGGAACCCAAGGGTGAGACTGCCTCGCCGGGCGTCCTCGATTCGGGCGTTTCGGCGCTGGTTCACTATCACCCAGGTACCGCCGAAGAGGATCGCTGCGGTGCCTGCCCCGAGCAACATGTAGTGGGCGCCTTGGAAGCTCCGCCCTCGGCGGCTGAGCTCGTCATAGCGGGCCTGGGTCATGGTCCCGGCGGCGTTCTCATCGGCGATGGACTGTTCTACTCCTCGCATGAGGTAGACCATCGCGGCGCTGCCTCCGAGCGCCAGGGCGCCGGTGCCGATCAACGAGAAGGCTCCGGCGTTGGACCGAGGTTCGGCGTCCAGGTAGACCCGGGCCTCCTCTCTGGCACCCGGCACGTAGGGTTCGCGGGGCTCCACTGCCTCCCGGGATTCCGGAGCAGGGGCTTCTTCCTCGTGCGCCATCTCACGCGGTGAGACTTCGGGCTCGACGTGTATCGACTCCCCCGGCGCCAGCTCCACCACCCCCTCCCAGACCGGGGCGTCACTGGTACCCAGGGCCACTCGGTACGAGCCTGGGGGCAACCCGGTCCGCTCGACCTGACCTCGTGCCACCATCACCCCTTCCAGCCGGATCTCTACGTCGTCGGAGGGGGCTCGAATCACCAGGTGAGTCTCTCCCAGATCATCGAGGTGCCGAAAGATCGACTCTACCTCACGCTGGAAAGCGGTCACGGGATCTCGCGACGAGTCCAGCACCCGCTCCACCCGGACCGGCTCGGTGCCGGCCGCCACGTCGAGCAACTCCACCACGATTCGCAACCCTCTGGCCGACTGGCTGACCTGTCCGAAGATCAACACTTGGCCGTCCACATAGTTCGCGATCTCACGCAGGCAGGAGACCCGCGTGGCATCACACCCCAGCACCAGCGCGATGTCCTGGCGAGCGATGGCCGCTGGAGTCACCAGTGAATATCCGCTGTGCTGCAACGCCTCCTGCCGGAGGACTGCTGTCAGCGTCGCCCGTAAGTCCTCGTCGACTCCGTCTCCCTCCAACTCAAACACAGCCACGTCAAGCCGGTCCTCGGCCCACGCCGTCGACGCTAAGAGCAACAGCGCCGCGACGGTGATCACCAACCCCCGAAGAACCTCTCCCACTCCGACCATTCGTCAGCCTGTCTTGGTGAAACATTCTGGCCTCGAAGTATAGTGCGCCCCCACGACGCCGTAAACCTCACCGCACGCCCACCGGAACCCCGGGGTAGCCCGTAGCGATGCGCGAGTCGCCATGCGGGGGATCGGGGGATAGAAGGGGGGCTTCTTGGGGGTGAGTGGGGGGATTTTGGGGTGATTTTCGGGGGCGAAGAATGACGGGAGACCCCGGGGTGGGGGTGCCGATCCGTGAGGTGGTATGCGGGGGATCGGGGGATAGAAGGGCTTCTTGGGGTGAGTGGGGGGATTTTGGGGTGATTTTCG
>SKON01000281.1 GCA_007120035.1 Myxococcales bacterium | reverse complement strand
TTCCCGGTCTCCTTCACCGCAAACCCCGACTTCCCGGTCTCCTTCACCGCAAACCCCGACTTCCCGGTCTCCTTCACCGCAAACCCCGACTTCCCGGTCTCCTTCACCGCAAACCCCGACTCCCCGGTCCTTCCCCGCACCCCGAGATGTACTCAGTGCCGGGTCCACCGATCCTCGAGGTTCACCCGATCGTCGGCGTGGGGATTGAGCAGGTTCGTGATCTGCCGCTGGTCTTCGCAGGTGATCAGGTTGTCCTCTCGGATATGACAGAGGAGCACGTGGGTGGTCGTGGGAGCAGGCCGAAAGATCGAGTTCAGACCGCCCGGGCTCGGGTCTCGCTCGTAGATGAAGAGTACCCGATCCTCGTCGAGCCAGTGGGTGTGCTGGACGCTCCGAGTCAACGCCTGGGAAGCGCACCCGGAGGCCATCAACGTCACGACAGCGAGGAGAGCGATCCAGAGAATTCTCATCGGTACTCCAGGGTCTTGAGGATCCGCGTGGTGCGACAATCGTTCTCGTCGATGAAGTATCGAGGTGGCGCCGACTCGGACTCCTCGCCGGCATCATCGCCGTCGTCCTCGACCCACTCGATGAGATCGCAGATCTGCAGCGCGATGGCCTGGTCGAGAAAGAGGGACCCCGCCCGGGACTCCTCACCGGGGATGTAGATGTAGGTCACCGTGCGGTCGCCGATGACCTGGTAGTCGACAACGTACTCGTAGTCGGGCGCCACCGCGCATCCCGTCAGCCACAGGGCTACCGCCGCGGCCATCACGGTCATCTTCGCGAGGCTTCTCATGGGGACTCCTCTCGCACGGGCCGCTGCTGTCGCTCCGGCGCTTCTTCGACTTCTTCGACTTCTTCGACTTCTTCGACTTCTTCGACTTCTTCGACTTCTTCGACTTCTTCGACTTCTTCGACTTCTTCGACTTCTTCGACTTCTTCGACCTCTTCGACCCCTTCGACCACCAGAGACGTCCGGGCCCGCAGCGTCCCCTGCACCCCTCTTGGACGGGTCACCTCACCAAACTCATAGGCCAGCGAAGGAGCGCAGATCCGCTCCCAGCTCTCATCACAGACCCGTCGACAGCTCATCTTCGTCCCGTCCTGCTGACACTTCCAGAAGTTCACCCCCACGAACTCCCGGCTCGTCACGATGGGCCCCAGGGAGGTGACCTGCTCAGCCGACGTCTCCAGGGTGTTGAACTGCCCGCTGGGGTGCTGATCGATCTGCCGGATCCGGTTGCTGGTCTCCACGCATCCGACCAACCAGAGCGAGAGTCCGATCAGGCCCCACAACGTCCATCTTCGAGAGCGCATCATCGGTGCTCCACCTCGAGCTGACGACAATTTCGCAGGCCCCCTTCCTCGAGATCGCACTCGATCACCCCCCGCACCTGCTGGTCCAGGAGCTGCTGGTAGTAGAGAAATTTCACGGTCTCCGATGAAGAGTCCACGGCTTCCACGTGTCGGCGCGTGGGTGTGGCGCATGCGCTGAGCACGAGGGTCGCCACGAGGATCCACAGCAAGATGGGCACAGGCTTCATGATCGCAGGCTCCCTGGGGGTCGGCGTACTCCCAGGGTTATACCCCCGGCCCCTCAGGGGCGCAAAAAATCCTCTCGAAGTCCGCCGCCAGCCGCGGCCATTGGAGGCTCGCCACCTGCTCCGCAGAGGCCCACCGCAGCTCACGAAGAGCCCGGTCGTCGAGGTCCGCGAACCCGGCGATCCCCCGGGCCCATTCGCTGCTCTGCCCCGCCGGAAGCACCTGCCACGGGTGGACCAGCCACTCTTCAGCTCCCGGCACCCCCGAGACCAGCGGCACGGTTCCCCGGGCCGCCGCCTCCAGGAGCGTGACGGGCAACCCCTCGTGGCGCCCGGACTCCCTTACCCTCGACGGCAACGCCAACACATCCCAGGACCGCAGCGCCTCCTCCTTGGCCTCTCCCATCAGGGCCCCCCGAAACGTCACGCCATCACCTGCCTGGGCCTGCCACCGCTGCCGCTCCGGTCCATCGCCCACGATCTCAAGGGTCACCGAGACCCCGCCGGCCCGGGCCTCTTCGATGGCCCCCAGGAGCGTCCCCAGGTCCTTGATCGCCACCAGGCGCCCCAGAAACCCCACCCGCAGCTCCCCCACACCCCGGCGGCCCCCGAACTCCACACCCTCCGAAGGGGGATCAAAGCCCATGGGCAACACGGATGTCACCTCCCCCCCCAGAGCTCTCACGGTCTGAGCCAGAGCCTCGGTGGGTACCGTGGTAGGCACCGCCGTGAGCCACCTCGCCAGGGGCCGCCCCACCACGGGGGGCACCCGGCTCAAGAGATGCACGCCGCCGGAGTGTCCCACCACAAAGCTCGGAAGCCCGGCAATCTCCCCCACTACCCTGGCGAGCGCTCCCGCCGGCAGGAGCCAGTGGCCGATCACACCGTCGTAGGCCACCTCCCGGCACGCCTTCAAAGCTGCCCCCACCATGGCCCCCATGGCCACCGGCGCCAAAAGCGCCCGAAGGGGACTCTCCCGGAGGTTCTCCGGCGCCCCGGCCCCGTAGAAGAGCTCCTCCATCGAGGGTGGACCGTAGGGGACAAACCGAAGCTCCACCCCGGTTCCCTCGTCGCCAAGCGTCCTCGCCAGAGCCCCCTCGCCACGCCAGGCCAGCACGTCCAGTCGATGCCCCCGGGCGGCCAGGGCCTCGCAGAAGGACTGCACGAACAACCCCGAAAAGTCACCGTCGTACCGCGGAACGCTGCTGGTCAGGACCAACCACCTCACAGTGTCGTCCGTCGGGATATCCCCCGTCGGAACATCCCCCGCCGGAACATCCCCCGGGCCAGGATCCCCGTGATCGGACCGATCACAGCCCGAACGCTCAGCCCCGACACCTCGTCGCCATACACGGGCCGCACCACGGGCTGCACCACCCGGGCCCTGGCCTCCCCCAGACGAATCAGGAGGTCGTTGGGGTACCCGTACCGGGGATAGAGCTTGCCGAGGGGCAACTCTTGCAGCGCCCCGGCGGTGATCGCCGTATACCCGCACTGCGAGTCTCGCAGCCCCGGGATCCCCGCCACCCACCCGGTGACCCGCCCCAGGAGTGCCGTGCCGAACCGTCGGACCGGCGGCATCTGCCGGGCCTCCTCGTGGGCCAGGCGATCCCCCTTGGCGTACTCCGCCTCGCCATTGATCAAGGGCTCCAACAACCCGGGCAGGTCCTCGGGGTCCATCTGCGCGTCGGCGGCCATCACGACCACCACGTCGGCCCCTAACGACAAGGCCCGGCGGTACCCGGCCACGATCGCCGCCCCGACGCCCTGGTTGAACCCCAGCCGCACCACCTCGACCCGGTCCTCGTCGGCGGCCACCTCGGCGGCCACCTCGAAGGTTCGATCCGTGGAGCCGTCGTCGACGACCACCACGTCGTCGACCCACTCCGGGATCTCTCCCAACGTCCGGGGTAAGAGCCGCTCCTCGCAGTACGCAGGCACCACCACGGCGACCCGATGATCTCGAAACACCTGCTCCTCCGCACGTCTTAGCGTCGAATGAACCACTCGGCGGGATCGATGGGCTGGCCCTGGCGGCGCAGCTCGAAGTAGAGCTTCGGCCCCTCGAGGCTCCCGGTCTCCCCCGAGAGCCCCACCACCTGTCGGTCCCCCACGGCGTCCCCGGCCTCCACGGAGAACTCCTTCAGGTGGGCGTAGAGGGAGTGGTAGCCGTCGTGATCGACGATCACCACCTTCCCAAACCCGGGCATCCGGCCGGCGATCACCACCAGCCCTTCGCCGACGCTGCGCACCTCCGTACCGGCGTCCACGAAGTAGGTCAGGCCCGTGTGCCGCACGTAGGTCATGGAGCCCTCCTGCTTCCGCGGCCCGAAGGGATGATCCGGCGCCGCCGCCACGGGGGGCACCAGGCCGCCCCGCCGTCGGTGGAAGTCTCGCCCCGTCACGTGCCCCTCGACCCGTTCCAGCTCTTCGGCGAGCTCCTCGGCGAGCTCTTCGGTCTCGTCGGCGATCGCCTGAGCCTGGGTGCCGTCGCCGGCGAGCTCGATCACGAGGCCTCGCGACTGTGCGGCCCCGGCCTGACGCGCTCGCCAGAGAGCGTGCTCCACGGAGAGTTCTCCCCGCACCACCAGCAGGTGATCCGCCTCATCGACGCCGCGGCGCACATCTCCCAAAAGCTCCAGATGCCCCTGAATCTCCTGGACCTTCTCCCCGTGGCTATGCCGCAATGCGTGCTGCACGGCCCGGGCCTCTCCGGGCCCCCGGGTCCACTCCACTCGCTGGGACCGCCGGTGGGCCCGATCCCACCGGGCCTGATTCGCCACCACCTCGGCCCGAATCGCCCCGGTGGCCCGCTGGGCCGTGTCGGAGTCCAGCATCGTCGTCGCCAGGTGCTCATCGAGGCGCTCCGCCCGGCCTCGCAGAGCCTCAGCCAGCTCCCCATGGTCCTCTTCGGCCCGCTCCAGGGCGTCGAGCTCCGTGAGCCACCGGGCCTGGTGAGCCGAGGCCACCGTCGCCACGGACATCCCGACCGCCACCACCACCCCCAGGATCCATCGTCTCTTCACGCTCACTCTCGCTCCCAACCGAGGAGGCCCTTCATCCTCGGGACCTCCGAAACCTGGCGGGGCCGCGCTCCCGCCCACCCCACCAGAGTGCCACAGCTCAACCCGATGACGGGCAGGGCCGCCGAGATCAACGCCGACGACACCGCCGACATCGCTCCCTCCGCCGCGAACCCGGCCACGAAGGTATCAAGGGATAGGGACCAGGGCAAAAACAACCCCCCCGCCACGGCCCCGGCGCAGAACCCCAGCACCGCCCCTCGCCAGATCGTCGGCCGCCGCAGGGCCATCGCCGACGCTCCGAAGACCTCCAGGAGATGATTCTCCCGGCGCTCCGACTCCTGCAACCGCCGCAAGAAGACCGCAAGCCCCCCCAGCGCGCCGATCCACAGAAGCAAGGCGATCACCGCCGGCCCCAGCACCACCGCCCGGCCCCGATTCACCCAGGCCACGGCCTGGGGCGACGGCACGTCGACGGTCACCACCTCGGGACGCACCTCCAATGCCTGCAGCCGCGACAGGGTCTCCGCCTCTCCCGGGTACCAGAGCACGGGCTCCACCAGGAGCACCGCCGGCATCAGATCGGTGGTGATCCCCAACGCCTCTACCTCCTCGGCCCCGATCTCCTCGACCAGCCGGGTCATCGCCGCTTCTCGATCCTCGAGGGCCACGGATCGCACCTGGGGCCACCCTTCGAGCTCCGTCTTCAACGCCCCCATGGCTGTCTCGGTCACGTCGGCCTCCAGGTACACCGCCGGGGTGTAGAGCTCCCACCACCCCTCCACGGCGGCCCGTGTCTGCAATCCCGCCGTGACCAGTGCCGCCAAAATCCAGAGCGCCGCCCCCAGGCAGAGCACCACCGCCGCGGCGCTCCACCGATGCTCCCCCAGCAATGACAGCGGTGATCTCAGCACCGATCCACCTCCCCGGTCCTCTCCACGGCGCCGTCCTTCAGCCGCCATAACGTGGCGTCGTCCCGCCGGTTCAAGGCTTTGCGGCCCAGGAGCACCACGGTACTCCCCTTCTGGGAGCGCTTCTTCAGCCAGGACATCACCAGGCCCCGGGATCCCGATTCCAGCCGTTCATGGACCCCGTCGATGAGGATCACCTTCGGGGACCCGACGGTGGCCATCGACAGCCCCACCAGGATCTGCTCCTGCTCGCTCAAACACCCCACCGGGGTGTCCCGGCGGTGCATCAGCCCCAGAAAACCCAGGGTCTCCTCGGCGGTCTTCAGGCCCTCACGCCCCATCCCCCGCACCACCAGCGGCAAGATGGTGTTCTCCACCACGGTCCGCTCCGGCAGCAAGGTGATCTCCTGGGGACAGCTCCCCACCTCCCGGCGCAGCTTCGCCAGCCCCCCCTTCTTCAGGCGACTGATATTGCGGCCGGCGATCACCAGCTTGCCCTTTGGCGGGGTCCGCCGCAGGCTCAGGATCTCGAAGAGCGCCGTCTTCCCCGCCCCGGCGGGACCGATGATCTCGTTCCAGGTGCCCGCCTCCATCTTCACAGAGAGGGACTCCACCAGCGGAGTGTCACTCTCCACCGCCGGGATCTTCACGTCGACCAGAGCTATCATGAGCTGGGTGTCGTCAACTGGCGAGGAAGGCTTCGACGAGCTCCGTCAGGGAGAGATCTTCTTCGGGGGGCTCGCACCCCGTCCAGGCCTTCACGCCCGTCTCCGGGAGCTCCACCTCGGGGTCGATGCTGGTCGGCCCCCGAATGAGCCGTTCTTTGAGCTTCTTGGTGTCGATCTTCCCCGACGCAGACGGGGTCGCCGGCTCGGCGGCCTCCGCCTCCGACGGCGGATCGATCACCATCGTCGGCGCCCCTTCCGACTGTTCGGCCAGCGACTCGCCGCCGGCGGTGAAGTCCTCGAGCTGCTCGTGAAGCTTCGATAAATCCACGTGTTCTTGCTGGGCCGAAGCCTGGGCGAATGCACCGATGTCGCCCTCTTCCAGCTCGATGGCCGCTGACGGCACCCCGTCGCGACCGGGCTGGAAGTCCTCCTCGTCGATCTCGACCTCGCCCACCTCCAAGGGCTCGAGCCCCACCATCTCGTCGTACTCCCCGGCCAAGAGCTTCTTGTACAGCGACCGGTGGCTGGCCTTCATCATGGCCTGGATCTTGTCGTCGCGCTCCTTGCCCTCCAGGCCGGCCACCAGCTCCGTGTAGGTGGTGATCTTCGTATCCAGGATCGCCCCGCCCTGAAAAAGCTGGGTCTCGATGGTATCGTCGTTATCCCCACGATCCTCGGTCTGAATATGGAAGGTCTTTCCCCGGTGCTCGATGTCGTTGTTGTAGCCGATCAACATTTGGGGCGCCTCATCAATGCAAAGGCCACGCGGCTCACCGCACTCTTCGTTCGCGTCGCCGATGGTAGCACAGGGGTAGATCGGAGAGAAGCGAGTTGACGGCCGCCGCCGCCACGGTTAGGTTGCTCATCACCTCGCGCGGGTAGCTCAGCTGGATAGAGCGCTGGCCTCCGGAGCCAGAGGTCGTGGGTTCGAATCCCGCCCTGCGCACTCCCCATATTTTTTCGAGAACCCTGGATGTCCCACTTCTCGACGGACCCCACGAATCGCCGGATCGGCATCTTCGATAGCGGTGTCGGTGGCCTGACGGTGATGCGGGCCGTGATCGACGCCCTCCCCGCCGAGGATCTCCTCTACCTCGGGGACACCGCCCGGGTGCCTTACGGAAACCGGGGCGCCCACACCATTCGTCGGTATGCCCTGAACGCCGCCCGACTCCTCTGGTCTCACGACATCAAAGCCCTGGTGGTGGCCTGCAACACGGCCTCGGCCTATGCCCTGCAGGCCCTCCGCGAAGAGCTCGACATCCCGGTCTTCGGAGTGATCCAGCCCGCCGCCCTCGAGGCCGCCCGGGTCTCTCGGACCCAGAGCGTCGCCGTTCTGGGCACCCGGGGGACCGTCCGCAGCCAGTCCTACCAGCAAGCCCTGGTGAATCTCGTCCCCTCCCTGGGCGTCTATCCTGTCGCCTGTCCCCTGCTGGTCCCCCTCGCCGAAGAGGGATGGACCGATGGGGAGGTCACCACCACGGTGATCGCCCACTACCTGGAGCCCCTTTCTGAGACCGACGTGGATACCCTGATCCTCGGATGCACCCACTATCCCTTGCTTCGGGACGCCATCGAGGCCGTAGCTCGTCGGGTCCTCGGGGAGGAGGTGCAGCTCATCGACTCGGCGAACACCACGGCCGCCGCCGTCAAAGATGCCCTGGGCGCCGCCGGAGTCCTGCGGCCCGGGAATTCTACGCCGGGGATCCACAGGTTCTTTCTAACAGACCTGCCCGAGGGGTTCATCGACACCGCCGAGCGTTTCTTCGGTCGGTCCCTCGACGGATCCTGCGAACACGTCGATATCGTCGCCACGGGATAATTCATGGGACGCCTTCCTCGCCAACTCCTCGCCATCGCCACGATCACCGTCGTCTGGCTCTTCGCGTCGCCCGCCTTCGGCCAGTCCGTCGCCGGGCTCGCCGTGGACTTCGACGGTGACTTCGACTCCACCCTCCAAGACGAGCTGGTCCAGGTCGTGGAGGACACCCTCGGGGGCTCCCCCCGGTTTGATTGGATCCCCACGGCCCAGGCCCGACAGCGACTGGAGCCGGTGGTCCGGGACTGCTTCACCGATGAGTGCCTGCAGGCCGCCGGCGACGCCCTCAACGCCGAGGTCGGCCTCCAGGTCAGCCTCTCTGTGGAGAGCGAGATCTACGAGTGGACCGTGGAGTTCTTCGACCTCGTCGACGGCGGCTCCATGGGCCGGGACCGCGGGGTCTGCGAACTCTGCGGCCGCGCCGAGCTCCTGGAGAACTTCCAGGCCTCCATCCGGGCCCCCCTGGCGATGCTCGACGTCGAGGAGCGCCACATGGGACCCATCGACACCGGGCGCCGGGAGATCCCCGAAGGATCCTCGGCGGTCCGCGTCTCCGTGATCCCCACAGACACCCGGATCTTCCTCGACGAAGCCCCCGCCGGCATCGGCGACGCCGAGATCATCCTCGAGCCCGGCACCTACGAGCTCCGGTTCTCCCACGACGAGCGCCGGGGCCTGCGCGAGACCCTGGTGATCTCCGACACCTCCCCGGAGGTGATCTTCATCCGCCTCCACCTCTCCGAGCCCGGCGGCGGCGAACGGCAGGTGATCCTCACCCGCGGCGACGGCTGGATCGATCAGATCGAAGCCAACCGCACCATCTACGGGTGGTCCGCTCTGGGCATCGGCGCCGTCATGGTGGCCTCCTCCTTCTTCTTCGCCCGTCTCCACGGCCAGCCCACCTGCCCCGACACCCCGCTCTCGCGATGCCCGGACATCTACAACACCGCCGGACTCGCCATGGGACTGGCCGTCCTCGGCACCGCCGGCGTCGTCGGCGGCGGCACTCTCCTGGCCTGGCCGCGGCTGGCCGGCGAAGAGCGCGAAGACGCCCCCGAGGCGTCCCTGCAGCTCAACCCCACCGTAGGCGTTGGATTCGGAGGGTTCTCCCTCTCCGGGCGCTTCTAGCTTGCATCAGAGCTCAGAGACCTGGGGCTCCCAGCTCCCGTCGACCCACAGCACCCCGCGCTCCGGGGTGGTCTTCCACTCTTCGTGGTCCACCCCGCTGGAGACCATCAAGGCCCGGAACTTGTCGTGGTTGATCCGTTTGGGGCGATGCCCGGCGAAGAGGGGCTTCTCGGTAGCGATCTCGATCCCCTCGACCATCCGGTACGAGAGGGACTCCCCGATGCTCAGGGCCGCCAGAAACCGCTCGGTCACGGCGATCAACTGCCAGGAAGTGCTCTCCCGATCCTTCAACCGCCACTCCACCTTGTCCACCACTTCCCGGAGCTTCTCCACGTAGAGTTCGGTGAAACGATGCTCCGGCGTGGTGGAGTACTCCCCCTCCACCGCGGCGTACACCAGGTGGAAGATCAACTCCGCCGTCGAGGTCCCCTGAATATTTCGGGCGATATGGTCCGGGATCGACCCCCGCAGCTCCCGCAGATCCTCCTCCACCAGCGGGAGATCACCCCGTTGGGCGAAGACCCAGGTTCGGAACCGAAAGGGTTGGAGCGACCGGGGATCAGCCTTGCCTTGGTCTCGATGACGCACATGCCCCACCAGAGCCCGGGTGGGCACATCAGAGAGGAGGTCCGGGATCTCGATCGTCGCCGCTCGTCGTCGGGGATGCTTCCGCAAGAGAGACCGCCCATCCTGCAGCCACCCGATCCCCAGCGCCGTCCGCTCTCGCTGAGGATCGGCCTGCATGGGAGCCCCGTACTGCTCCATCACGGCCGCCGTCAGGCTCTGATCACTGCAAAGATAGCCGAACAACTGGGACATGGTTCTCTCCGTGAATGGGTCCTTCGTCGAGAGTCGTGACTCTGGTCGGGGTCTGTGGGACCCTTCTTTTGGTTACGACGTCCTCCGCACACCAGTTATGCAATTCTTGTTCCGTTTCTTCGCCATCGTCACTACCTGTCTCGTCCTCGGCGCGGGCTGCTACGCTCACACGGGTCAACCCTACGGGGCCGACGAAGACGGCTGGTATGAGCGGGCTCGACAAGCCTGCGAGAGAGGCGATCTTCCCGCCTTTGAGGCCCTGATCCAGCGCTCCGGGCGAGACGCTGACTGCGATCCTCCGGACCTCACACCTCGGTAAGACACCTCATCAGGGGACACAACCGGGGGCCGGCGCTTATTCCGGCTCCGCCGCCGCTTCCGGCTCCGGTTCGGCCGCCGGCTCCGGTTCGGCCGCCGGCTCTGGCTCCGCCGCCGGCTCGGGCTCCGCCGCCGGTTCGGCCCGGTCGCCATCTGGCTCCGCCGCCGGGGCCGGCGCCGTCGGCCGCTCCATGGTCAGGGCATACTCCGAGCCCAACTGCCGGGCGCCCCAGTCGGTGTTCTCCTGGGTCGCCACCAGGCCCCCGATCCACCCGCCGACGCCGGCGTTGGCCCGCACGAAGGCCGCGTCATGGGAGGCGCCGGTGATCTCCGCCACCGTCGACGCCGGCCAATGCCCGTACCGGGTCATCGCCTCGCCAGCCAGGTTCGGAATGGGCGCGATCAGGGCTACGGCCAGCACCAGGGAGAACCCCAGGAGCCAGGGCCGGTACTCTCCCTTCTGCACCACTTTCTTGAGGATCGCCGGCACCCCGAACACAAAAAGCGTCGACATCGCCGCGATCAGCCACCCCGCCGACACCCAATGCCCCAGATAGGAGCCCAGGACCCACCAGAAGATCAACGCCGGCCCAAACCACAGGGTGTTCAGCGCTACCGCCTTGGCGATCGCCTTGCCCCGCCCTTCTCCCTCGGCCCGTCGCTTCTCCCGGGCCTCTTCCTTGGCCTGTCGCTTGGCCTCTCGCTCGGCCTCCTTCTCGGCCCGCCGCTGCTCCCGCCGCTCCGCCCGCGACGGCTTGTCGTCCTTCTTGCTCTCCTTCTTTTCCTTCTTCTTCTTTTCCTTCTTGGGCTTCGTCTCCTCAGGAGGCGGCGCCACCAGCTCTCCCTTGGCCTCCAGGGCCGCGAACTCCGCCGCCAGCGGGTCCTCTTCCCGTTCCGCCGGCGCCGTCTTCGTGGCCTTCTGATCGGCCTCGTCCTCCAGCGAGCTCAGGAACGCGTCGATGTCCTCGATCCCCCCCCCGTCATCGGACTCGCCA
>SKON01000156.1 GCA_007120035.1 Myxococcales bacterium | reverse complement strand
TCGGGGCTTCGCTGTTTCTCATTGGGTTTGCGGTGTGGCGAAGGTCTGGGCGGCGCGGGACGACCCCTCCGCCCTTCGGGCACCTCCCCACAAGTGGGGAGAAGGCTCGGGGCTTCGCTGTTTCTCATTGGGTTCGCGGTGTGACGAAGGTCCGGGCGGCGCGGGACGACCCCTCCGCCCTGCGGGCACCTCCCCACAAGTGGGGAGAAGTCCACGGGTATTCTGTTTCGGCTCGGGTTCGCGAGCATCTCTCCGGCTCGCGGAGGTGGTCACGAGGGTGGGGTGAAGGTCCAGCGTTTGGGGGTGATGCGGTCGGGGTGGGTGGCGGCGGCCAAGGGCTGATCGTGGAGGAGGTGGGTGGCGAGTTGGCCGGCCAGCGCGGGTGCGAAGAGTAGGCCCTTGGAGCCGAGGGCGCCGAGGACGAAGAGGCCGGTTTGGCCGGGGACGGGACCGGCCAGGGGGAGGTGGTCGGAGCCGAAGATGGCGCGGACGCCGCGCCAGAGGGCTTCGACCCGGAGGCCGGCGGCGGCGGGGACGTGGGGGGTGATGGCGTCGAGGAGTTGGCGGGTGACTTGAGCGTCGTCGCGGTGATCCCAGTCATGGGTGGGGAAGTAGGTGGAGCCCAGGCCCCAGAGGCCGTCGCGGCGGGCGAAGAGGTGGGCGTCGGCGTTGACGAAGGCCGACAACTCTGCTTTCCCAGGGGCGAGGACGAGGACCTCGCCAGCTTTGGTGCGGAGATCGAGATCGGGGAAGAGGGGTAGGAGGCCCGTTCCCATGGCGAGGACGAGGCGGTGGGCCGTTAGCTTTGTGTTGTCGTCGAGGGTGATGTGCCAATTCTGGTCAGCCCCGTGAATGGCGGTGGCCGTGGCGCGGACGAACCTGGCGCCCGCTTGTTGGAGGGACGACTGCAGGTGGTCGATGAGCCGGGGGACGACGACAGAGGCCGCGGGGTTGTAGGTCAGTGCGGCTGTGGTGAGGTGTAGATCTGGGAAGCTGGTCCGGGCGTCTTCCGGCGTCAGGAGCCGGGAGGCGATCTCCGTCGGGTAGTTGCTGTGAGCATCGGTCCAGGTGTCGCGGAGGCGGTGGCCTTTGTCGTTCTCGGGGAGAGGACGGACCATGGGGGCCGTGAGCCACCAGTCGTCGGGGAGCTTTCGGGCTATGTGGTCGAGCCAGGCGAAGCTCTCGGTGAAGGCGTCGAGCTGGACCTGGCGCGGGGCCATGGAGCGGCCGGGGAAGGGGTGCAGCATGGTCGCCGGGGCCGAGGAGCCCCGGTGGGGGTCGGCGGCATCGATGACGAGGAGGTTCGAGGGGGTGGCGCCTTCTTCCACGAGGCGGGCTGCGAGGGTCGTGCCGGCGAGTCCGGCGCCGAGGATGAGGATGGGGGTGGTCATGTGGGGAGGTATTTCTGGCGAGGGAGGAGCTCGAAGGGGTCGAGGGCCTCGGCGGTGGGGGCGGCGACGGTGATCTCCCGCTTGCGGCCCGGGCCGGGGGCGGTGGCGACGTGGAGGCCGGCTTCGAACATGGCGCGGCGGACCGGGGTGGCCGCGGAGTAGGTGGCGAGCCGACCGTCGTCGCGCAGGGCCGCCCGGGCCCAGCGGAAGGTCTCGGCGGTCCAGGCCTCGGGGTTGACGTTGCGGGCGAAGGGGTCGTGGAAGAACGCCTGGGCGTCGTCGACCTGGAGGTCAGCGTTCTCCCAGGGAGTGGGGTAGAGGATGAGGTCGATGGCGGCGTCCTGGGAGGAAACCCGGACCGGGGCGGTGGCTTCGCCGGCGAGCTCGAGGGCCTGTCTTGCGAGGTCGCCGGGTTCGCCGTCGTGGAAGGGGAGGTGGTCGGGGGTGACGGGGCGCCAGTCCACGGTGTGGTAGGTCAGGCGCTCGACGTAGGGGCGCTCTCGGAAGGCACGGACGGTCTGGGTGAAGTTGACGGCGGCGCCGAAGCCGAGCTCGGCGACGATCCATTCGCCGGCGCGTTCGAGGAGCCCCGTGGCGCCGAGGAAGACGTGGCGGCTCTCGGTGACGGCCCCGTGGTGGGAGCGATAGTGGACGCCGCGCGCCTCGTCGAAGAGGGTGTAGGAGCCGTCGGCGGTCTCGAAGGGGACGATCTGGGAGAGGGGCTTCTTCATCGCGGCGACGATAGCAGGAGGCGACCCGGGGAGGCCAGAGTCTTGGCGGGTAGGGGCAACTCATGAATAATGGCGGGGAGTTTACTCCTGGGAGAGATCATGAAACGGCTGACGTGGAGGATGGCGGTGTGGGCCGCCGGAGCGACGATGTTGGTGTGGGGATGTTCGTCGGGGCCTGCGGAGCGCCCCGACGAGGGGGCCCAGGAGGATCGAGCGGCGCTTTTGGATGAGCCCGTGGAGCGGCGGGACCGCCAGTCCCCGCGCCAGCAGGTAGACGTGGACGACGGGACCCTCTACGTGGTGCCCCAGGCCGACGCCGAGCCGGCGCGGTCCATCGACGCCGACCCGGAGGGGTGGGACTTGAGCGACCTGAGGACCTTCGCGGACGTGGAGTTCGTGCGGGAGGGGGCTCATCGGTGGGAGGGGCCGGAGGACGCGAGCTTCTCGATGGCCATCGACGCCGACGAGAGCTACCTCTACTTCTGGATCGAGGTGGTCGACGACCGGCTGGTCCGGTCCGATCCGTCGAACCCGAAGGACGCCGTGGTGATCTGGCTGCGGGATCCTGCGGCCGACGAGATCCTGGCGGCCCTGCCGGAGACCTTGCAGGCAGAGCTGAACGTCCGGGCCGAGACGGCGATCGCGATCACCCCGGACCGGCGAATCGCGAGGTATGGAGGGGGACCGCCGATCCCGGAGGGATCCGTGCATGTGGCGACGGCCCGGACCGACGACGGCTACCGGATGGAGGTGGCCATCGGACTAGAGGCGGTGCCGGTGGTGCGGTTTATCCCGCTCGTAGACGTGGCGTTTCGGGTGGAGGTGTTGGACTCCGACGACTCGGGGAGCTCCGGGCCGGAGACGATCCTGACCATGTTGCCGCGGCGGGCCGACGGGGAGCCGCGGTTTGCGGTGTACGATACGGGCGGACTTTTGCCGCGAGAGGCGCCGGAGCATGCCCCGCCGCGGTACGACGCCCTCGGGGTCTGGGAGCAAGGCCCCGACGGGTGGGATTTCCGGGCGCTGGAATACATCTCGCCGTGGTGGGTCCGGGTGCCCGACCGGGTGCGGTTCGAGGATGAGATCGCCGATCCGGAGAACCTGCCGGAGATCTGCACCGGGCGGGATCAAGAGCGGCGGCTGATCGAGGGCTATGAGTCGGCCCGGGGTGACGTGCGGGTGGGGCTGGCCGTATGCGGTCGGGCGTCGGTCCGTGGCCAGTGCCCGAGCGGCGCTGAGACCCAGGTGGTGTGGTTCGCGTTGCGGCGGGTCGACCAGGCATGGCGGTTTGACCGGGCCCACGGGGCGTTCCTGGAGCCCCTGGCCCAGTGTGTGGACCAGGGGCGGCCCCGGGAGCGGTTCTACCGGGACTTCTCGATGGTGCCCCTGGACGTGATCGGGAGCTCTGTGTGGGCCGTGGGGTGGCACGCCGAACAAGAGGAGCACCAGTTGAGCATCGAGGAGGCAGGGGCGACCTTCGTGGATCCCCGGGCGGAGCACTTCGTGGTGGGGATGAACCCTCTGCGGTCGACGGTGTTGCGAGGGCTGTCGCGGCGATTGCAGCAGAGTCGAGTCTTCTTGACGGACCTCAGCGGGGATCCGGGGATGGATATCTGTGAGATCGAGACCGTGGAGGACCAGGAGTGCCGGCGGTTCGGGGAGAACTGCACGACCGTGGAGCGGGGGTTAGAGGTGCTGACCCATGTGAAGACCTGGAACGCCGACGCGCACCGGCTGGAGGACTACCTGATGCATCGGCATCCCCGGTGTCGGGCCTCCCAGGGGTTCGAAGACCTGGATGGATACGAGCTCTTGCTGGTGCGGCGGCGATTGGGGCTCTTGCCGGGCCCGGCGCGGCAGGAGTAGGACTACTCGGCGAGGGCGCCGTCGGGGTGGGGTCGGCCGTTTCCGTCGAGGGGGCGGGCGTGACGCCTGGCGAGCTCGACGTAGTGGGCGGCGCTCATGAGGAAGCCGGCCTTCTCGGCGTCCGTGGTCTGGCGGCGGATCTTGCCGGGGGAGCCCATCACCACCGAACCCGGTGGGACCTGCATGCCGGGAGGGACGACGGCTCCGGCGGCGATCAGGGAGCCTTCGCCGATGTGGGCGCCGTCGAGGATCACGGAGCCCATGCCGATGAGGCACCGGTCCTCGATGGTGCAGCCGTGGACGATGGCGCCGTGGCCGACGGTGACGTCGTCACCGACGGTGGTGGCGTGGACGCCGCTGGTGACGTGAAGGATGGCGCCGTCCTGGATGTTGGTGCGATCCCCGATCCGGATGGGGAAGACGTCACCGCGGATCACGGCGTTGAACCAGACGCTGGCGTCCTCGCCGAGGACCACGTCTCCGATCACGGCGGCGCCGGGGGCCACGAAGGCCCCGGGGCCGCACCGGGGAAAGGTCCCTTCGAAGTCCATCAGTTGCGGTACGGGCATGGGGCCCTCGTGGTGAAGATGGTGAAAGTGGTCAGTCGTCGAAGAGCTCTCCGTACTTGTCGAGCTTGTCGAGGACATCGCCGCCGCCGGACTCCTCGTCGTCCTGATCGTCGGCGTCGTGTTCGAGATCAGCATCGTCGGCGTCATCGTCAGCGACGAAGGTCTCCTCGCCAGGCTCTTCGGCGGGCTCCTCGAAGGAGGGCTCGGAGGCTTCGCTGATCTCCTGAGGCTCGGGGTCGGGCAGGGGCTCAAAGGCGACGTCGGCGCCGAGTCCAGTGGCCCCGTGCTTCAGGGGATCTCGTAAGAAGAGCACGCCGGAGCGTTTGTCCAGGATCGAGAGGACCGTGGACTCGGAGTAGAGGTCGGTGATCACGGCGTCGATGGACTCGTAGCGGTCTTCTTCGCGGTCCATGCACATCCGATCGAAGATGTCGTCGAGGGCCCGGGGAATGTCGGGGAAGAAGCTCGACGGCATGGGGGAGCGGCGCCCGGGGACTTTCCCGGTGAGCATCTCGTAGAGCATGATGCCCAGGGAGTAGATGTCGCTCTGGACGGTGGCGAGGTTGGGATCCTGGAATTGCTCGGGGCTCATGTAGGCCACGGAGCCGACGCCGACATAGACCTGATTTCCGCGGGCCCCGTCGCGCTCGACGATACGGGCGATGCCGAAGTCGGTGAGCAGGGCGTTTCCAGCCTGGTCGAGGACCACGTTCTCGGGCTTGAGGCTGCCGTGAATGACGCCGTGGTCGTGGGCGGCGTTGAGGGCGTGGAGGATCTGGAGGAAGTACTTCAGGGAGACCTCCAGCGGGGGGCGTTCCCCTTCGTCGATCACCCGGCGAAGGTTTCCGTTGGGGGCCAGGGCCATCACGGAGTAGGGGTACTCGCCGGAGGTGTCGACGTCGATGATCTGGATGATGTTGGGGTGCATCAACCCCGCCTGGGTGGTGATGATGGCCCGGAATCGGTTGAGGATGTCCTCCCGCTGGACGCCGGCGAAGACGTTGAAGATCTCTCGGATCTCCTTGATGGCGACCTCGCGGTCCAGGCGGGTCTGTCGGCCGCGGTATACGGTGCCGATACCGCCGCTGCCGATCTCTTCGATGCGCTCAAAGGCGGAGCTGTCGCCGGCGGCAGCCGCCGACCAGCTTGATTGAGAGGCCGTTGCAGCACCATCGCCATTCATAGGGGGCTCCTCGTGTGTTGCGGGTTCGGGGGCCGAGAAGCTGGGAGCTTCCGGGGCCTGAGGGGGGTGGGGTTCGAGCTCGAGTTCCGGTTCGGGCTCGGGTTGTGGTTCGGGCTCGGGTTGTGGTTCGGGCTCGGCTTGAAGCTCTGGCTCGGCCTGGAGAGCCTGGTCCATGTCGTCGGCGACGGCGCCGAAGACATCATCGAAAGCGCCGTCGATCTCGTCGTCGCCGCCATCGTCAGGGGCGGGCTCGGTGAGGTGTTCGCCGAAGGAGTCCCGGGCGGCGTCGCGAAACAGCGAGGGGTCCTGGCGGAAGGAGAGGCCCGCTTCGCTGACGCGCATCTCGTCGGAGATCCGGTCGTAGCTCAGGAGCTGTTGGGCTTCGAGGAAACGGACATAGCTCAGGAGGTGGAGGCGCAGCCCCCCGGAGACCTCCCGTTGGACCGTCTCGTAGGAGGCCGTTCCATCGCGATTGTATTGGTCGTCCACGGTGCCGACGATCTGCACGAGGTCCTCGAGGACATCGTCGAGGACGAGTGGCTCCTCGGTTGTCATGACGCTCCTTCCGGTGGGGATTGGGAAATCATTTAGGCTCGTTGGAATTTCAATCCGAGCGGTTCTTAGGGAGGTTAACCCAGCAGGCGAAGGGGTGCAATCAAATCAAGGCGATGGTGGGTGGGGACAGGTTGTGCCCCGGTGTGACCAGTTGTCCCACATTGTGGCACATAAGGGCCTGAAGCATCCTCGGTGTGGGTGTGGCACGGACTTTGCTCTACGTGGTGTCGTGATTTGTGCAGCCCTGGACGCCAGCCCCCCAACGATCGGAACCGGTCATGAACTCTGAAACCCGCTCCTCGCTTCTCATCGCCCTTCTGGCAGCTATCGTCGCCCTGACGGGGTGCCAGCCGGAGTCCGTGCTGGTCCAGAACGAAGATGATGATCCCCATCATCACGAGGAAGACGAGGGATACCTGGAAGACACGGGGCACCGGTTCATCGCCTCCGGGCTGGCGCTGCAGGGACACCTGTCGGGAGACGCCTCCGCGGGGGTGGTCACGGCGCCGATCCGGACCACCCTGGGAGTGTACAGCCATGTGGCGATTCAATTCGACTCTGCGACGACCCCGGAGGTGTGGGTTCGGATCTCCGACGATGAGGGGAATACTTTCGGAGAGTGGGAGCCGGCGGAGTTGACCTTCGCCGAAGAGGGCGCCCACAACGCGTTTGTGGCGCTCTCGGAGCAGGGGACCCATCTGCAGGTACGGTTCACCGGAGCCCCGCGAGAGGGGTTTCGGTACCTGAGGGTGGAGCCCTTCGACGGGCAGGATCAGGATCTTGTGCCGGGGACGGCGGACTTTGACGTGGTCTCCGACGATCCCGACGAGGATATTCGGATCGCCCACTTCGAGCTGGCGGCTCACCGTGCGGTGGACGTCACCCGGGCTCAGTGGGGAGCACGGGGCCACTCCTGCACCCGGGGCAACAACCCTCGAGGGATCGTGGTGCATCACACGGCGACGCCGACGAACGACCACATCTCGGTGCCGGCGCGGGTTCGGCAGACCCAGAACTACTCCCAGATCACGCAAGGGTTCTGCGACATCAAGTATCACTTCTTGGTCGGACAGGACGGGCTGGTCTATGAGGGACGAAGCGAGCGGCTGCAGGGAGCTCATGCCGGCGGCGCCAACGTGGGGACCATCGGGCTGGTGTTCATCGGTGACTACAGCCACATCATGCCGTCGGAGGCGATGCTGGACGCCGGGGCCCGGGTGATGGCGGCGCTCTCCGATGAGTATGGTATCGCCCTGAACCGGCAGAACGTAGAGGGGCACCGCCACTCGGGGACGACGCCGACGGCGTGCCCCGGGGACGCGCTCTTCTCAAGGATCAACGACATGTTGGCCCGAGCCGGTGACGTGTCTGCGGGAGGCCGAAACGAGCAGGGCTGCACGGCGACGGAGGAGGCCAACTGCGCGGCCTACGGCTGCGGTTGTGTGGGCGGGGAGTGCAACGGCGGGTTCTGTCCGGGGTCGGGATGCACGGCCGAGCAGATCGGGGAGTGCAACAACCAGGGATGCGGCTGCGTCGACGGGCAGTGCAGCGGTGGGGCTTGCCAGGGCTCGGGATGTACGCCCCGGATCGAGACCCAGTGCAGTAACTTCGGCTGTGGCTGCATCGACGGGGCCTGCGGAGGCGGGGCCTGTGGAGACGTGACCTTCGGGACGGCCAATCGGTTCCATCCGGTGACGCCCTTCCGGTCCAACGATACGCGGGTCGACTCGGGAGGCCGGGTGCGGGCGGGGACGACTCGGATGTTCAATCTCCGGAACGTGCCTGGGGACGCCACAGCGGTGACGGCGAATATCACGGCGGTGAATCCGGCGGCCTCGGGGTATCTGACGGTGTACCCCTGCGGGGCCCGGCCGGCGACGTCGAGCCTGAACTACCAGGCCGGTGACGTGCGACCCAGCCAGGTCACGGTGAGTCTGTCGCCGATCGACCAGCTCTGCGTGTACAGCCTGGCCGACGTGGACGTGATCATCGACGTCGCCGGATGGTGGCGCACCTCGGGAGGGATGGAGGTGGAGGCGTTCTCGCCGCTGCGGCTGGTGGACACCCGGGCCGGGGATTTGGCCGGCCGCCTGCGGTCGGGAGCGACCCGGGAGATGGATCTCTCGAGCCTGGTGAGCCCCAGCACCTCGGCGGTGTCGTTGAACGTCACGGCCGTAGACCCCTCGGGGCAGGGGTTTTTGACGGTGTATCCCTGTGCCGAAGGGCGTCCCAACACGTCGAACCTGAACATGCGGGAAGGGGTGACCCGGGCGAATCACGTGACCGTGGCCCTGGACGGGGATCAGAAGGTCTGCTTCTACACTCAGCAGTCAGCCACGGATCTGGTGGTGGACCTGACGGGGCTGTGGAACGACAGCGGAAGCCAGCGGTTCTACACGTCGGCGCCCACGCGGGTGACGGACACTCGGGGCGGAGCGCGTCCGGCGGCGAACGGCTCCACGCAGATCCATCCTGAGACCAATGGAGTGGTCTTCGGGACCTTCGTGGCCGTGGGGGCCGATCAGGCGGGCTACGCCGCGGTGTTCCCCTGCGAGGAGGGCTATCGAGGGTCGTCGACGCTGAACTTCGCTTCGGCGAGCCCCGTGAGTAACGCTGTGGTGGTGGACGCGTCGCGGGGCGGTGTGTGCGCCCGGGTGTCGACGCCGGCTCATGTGATCTTCGATACCTTTGGGGTGCAGCGGCCGTAGGGGGTGGGCGTGAACGAGCGACCCCAGGAGGCGAATCTGGCACCTCTCCTCGGGCCAAAGGCCACGAGGCTGGGCGAGTCGGGCCTGAAACAGCGGCCCGAATTTCCTCGCGGGCCAAGGCCCGCTGCGGAGTGGAGACAACCCACGGACGGACACCGTTCACGACCGTAGGGGGGCAAGGGGGGCTTTGCAACCCAGGGGTGCCTTGCTATCGTCCCGGCGCTCGGTGACGACCCTTGGACGAGAAAGCAGGCGCGATGAAAGCGACCCCGATGATGCAACAGTACCTGGAGGTCAAGGAGCGCTATCCCGACGCGATCCTTTTCTTCCGGCTCGGTGACTTCTACGAGATGTTCTTCGAGGACGCCCAGGTGGTGTCCCGGGAGCTGGGGCTGACGCTGACGGCGCGGAGCAAGGGGGCCAACGAGGTGCCCATGGCGGGGATGCCCTATCACTCGTCGCAGCCCTATATCCGGGACCTGGTGGAGAAGGGATTCTCCGTGGCGATCTGCGAGCAGGTCGAGGACGCGGCGGTGGCCCAGGGCATCGTCAAGCGGGACGTGGTGCGGGTGGTCTCGCCAGGGGTGCTGTTGGACGAGGAGAGCCTGGACGCCCGGACGCCAAACTACCTGGCGGCCGTGGCGGCCCGGGGTGACGGGTTCGGGCTGGCCTATGTGGACATCACGACCGGGGACTTTCGGGCCACGGAGTTGACCACCGCCGATGAGCTGAGCTCGGAGCTGGAGCGGATCGAGGCCCGGGAGGTGTTGGTGTCGTCCGAGGACGTCGACGCCGTGGGGCCCATCGTGGAGAGCCTGGCGGGGCTCTTCCTGCGGAAGCGGCGGTCCGAGGGGTTTGAGCCCGACGGGCTGACCCGGACCCTGGAGTCCGGGGTGCGGCTCTCCGAGGAGCTGCGGGGCGACGGATTCTTTCTGGGGCCCGGTGAGGTGAAGGCCTTCTTTGACGAGGCCCGGTCTTACGGGTTTCATCACCCGGGTCTGGTGAGCGCCGCCATGGCGGCGGTGCTCTCGTACGTGGTGGAGACCCAGCGGGGCGTGGCGGCGATCGTGCAGCGGGTGCAGCCCTATCGGGCCCGGGCGTTTCTGGTGGTCGATGAGGCGACAAAGGCCAACCTGGAGCTGACCCGGACCCTGATGGGGGGCAAGAAGAAGGGCAGCCTGCTGAGTATCATCGACGAGACGAAGACCGCGCTGGGGGGCCGGAGGCTTCGGCATTGGTTGAACTATCCCCTGATTCATCCGGAGGCGATCGGGGCCCGGCACGACGCGGTGGAGGTGTTGTTGCGGGAGCCCGTGCTGCGGCAGGACGTCACGGGGTGTCTCGACGAGGTCTACGATATCGAGCGGCTCTGCGGGCGGGTGGCGTCGGGGCGAGCGAACGCCCGGGACTTGCGGAGCCTTCAGAGCACCCTGGCGGTGATCCCCGAGCTGATCGGGCTCCTGGCGGGCAAGGACGCGGCGCTCCTGGTGAGGCTCAGCGGGGCATTAGATCCCTTGGAGGAGCTCTCGGCCCATATCGACGAGGCGCTCGTCGAGGAGCCGCCGGCGGATCTGACCGAGGGGGGACTTTTTCAGAAGGGCTTTCATCCGGAGCTCGATGAGCTTCTGGAGCTCTCGTCGTCGGGCAAGGATTGGATGCTGCGGTTTGAGGCTGAGGAGAAGGAGCGCACGGGGATCTCGAGCCTGAAGGTGAAGTTCAACAAGGTGTTCGGGTATTTCATCGAGGTCACCAAGGCGAACCTGGATCGGGTGCCCGAGGACTATATCCGCAAGCAGACGCTGGCGAACGCGGAGCGGTACTTCGTGCCGGAGCTCAAGGAGATGGAGGAGCGGATCCTGGGGGCCAGCGAGCGGCGAAAGATCCTGGAGTACGAGCTCTTCGAGGAGCTTCGAGGGGTGGTGGCTCAGGAGATGGGTCGCCTGCTCCGGACCGCCGACGCGCTCGCCGACCTGGACGTGCTGGCGGGGCTGGCGGAGCTCGCGGCCCGGCGGGAGTACGTCCGGCCCGAGGTCGACGAGGGCAGCCGGTTGTCGATCGTGGACGGGCGTCATCCCGTGGTGGAGACGACCCTGACGGACGAGCGGTTCGTGCCGAACTCCGTGGCGTTGGACACCGAAGAGGCCCACCTGTTGATCATCACGGGGCCGAATATGGCCGGTAAGTCCACGGTGATCCGGCAGGTGGCGCTGATCACGCTCTTGGCTCAGATGGGTTCCTTCGTGCCGGCGAAGAGCGCCCGGATCGGGGTGGTGGACAAGATCTTCAGCCGGGTCGGTGCCAGCGATAACCTGGCCCGGGGGCACTCCACGTTCATGGTGGAGATGACCGAGACGGCCCATATCCTGAACAACGCCACGAGCCGTAGTCTGATCATCCTCGATGAGATCGGGCGAGGGACGGCGACCTTTGATGGGCTGTCCATCGCCTGGGCGGTGGCGGAGTATCTCCACGACCAGATCGGGGCCCGGACGATGTTCGCGACCCACTATCACGAGCTGACTGAGCTGGAGCGGACCCTGGACGGGTTGAAGAACTTGAGCATCGCCGTCAAGGAGTGGCAGGAGGACATCATCTTCCTGCGAAAGCTCGTGGAGGGGCAGGCGAATAGGTCTTATGGTATCCAGGTGGGGCGTCTGGCGGGGCTGCCACCGGCCGTGGTGGACCGGGCCCGGCAGGTGCTGGCGAACCTGGAGGCCGGGCAGTTCGACGAGATGGGGTTGCCCACGCCGGGGGCGGCGCCGGGGCGGCCGCCTCGGGTCAGCCAGCGGCATAACCCCAACCAGTTACAGCTCTTCGGGGGCGGCGGGCCTGGGGTCAGCGCCGAGGAGCGGGAGGTCTTAGACGCGGTGCGGGGCAGCGAGGTGGACGCCCTGACGCCGATCGAGGCCCTGAACCTGGTGCATCAGTGGCGGATGATGCTTCAGGAGTGAGTTCAGGAGAGACGGGGCGGATCAATCGGTGAGGCGGATCTGCCAGGTCGACACCGAGAAGGACGACCACCGGGCGGGGTTGAAGTCCTGGAGGGTGAAGCCGTTGTACCGGAACCCGGGGATCCTCATGCCGTAGCTGACGGCGAAGAGGGTGCCGGGCTGGTAGGGTTCGGGGGTGGCCTCCGGGGGAAGGCCGGAGAACGAGGGGAACTCCGGCAGAGGGATCACGGACTCGTGGCCGGGGACGACGAAGGTCCAGACCGGGAGTCCCATGCCGTTGCGGAGGATCACGTAATACACGTCGGGCCTGTGGACGCCCTTCTTGCCCAGGCGAATCTCGCCGTCGGCGACGCCGCCGGGGCTGGGGTTGATCAGCTCCGGGACGGCCAGGAGCGGTGCGGTGGCCTGGATGGAGTTCGTGGTCGTGACGCCCTCCAGGGTGGTCTGGGTGTAGGGGACCCCGGTGCCGGTGTAGGAGCCGGCGATCACGGCGAAGCTCAGGTCCTGCAGGAGGGGCTCGGTCAGGGAGGGGAGGCGCTCGGCGACGAGGATATCGGAGAGGCCCGTGACGGCGTCGGGGAATCGGAAGACCCCCTCGAAGCCAAAGTCGAGGTAGGTTCGGATCTCGTTGATCGTAGGGCCCGTGGGGGCGAAGACGGGGTCGACGAGCTTGATGGGCAGGGTCTGGTCGAGGCGGATATCGCAGTCGAGGTCGACGTTCTTGTGGTCGCCGTTGGAGAGGAAGAGGAACCGCTCCACGGCCATGAACCGGGGCTCGAAGGTGTCTGTGGCTTCGTCGTAGATGCCGCAGAGGGCCACGAGGGCCAGATCGCCGACCCGGGTGTTGATGGAGTATTGCCCTTCACCGGCGACGGTGGCGTTGACCCCGGGGTTCATGACGGGGCCCGTGAAGTGGGTGCGGGTGGTGCGGACGATGGACATGTTCATCTCTTCACCGCCGCCGGGGTCGTCGCTCTTGCCGGAGATGGTGATCGTGCCCGAGACCTGAGCGATCGGCGGTGGAGTGCCCTGGCCGCCGCCGCCTTCCCCTTCGAGGGGAGAGAGGATGATGGTGAGGTTCTCGGCGTTGAGGTGTTGGGCGGTGAAGGCGGAGAACTCCGGGGCCGTGGCGGTGACCGTCTGGGCGCCGAGAACGTCGGTGCCGGAGAGGGTGACCTGTCCGAGGGCGTTGGTGAATCCCTGGTAGGGGGTGTCGGCCCGGGTGGAGAGCATCACGAAGGCTCCGGGGATGGGGAGGCCGTCGGGGGTGACCACGGTGACGTTGACGGCGCCGTCGACGGGGGCCCCGGAGGCACCGCCGGAGCTGCTGGCCGGGTTGAAGTAGACGAAGGGGTAGGGGGGCTCGGCCTCCTGGCCGAGGGCCTTTAGCTCGACGTCTCGGGGCCCCGGGGAAGAGGCCTGAGGGGTGCGGAAGGAGACGGTGTAGGGATCGATTCGGCGGACGTCGGTGGCGTCGTTGCCGCCGACTTCGACCTCGATCAGGCCTTCAAAGTGACTCCCCTGGAGGTGTACCAGGGTGCCGCCGGCGAGGGCTCCTCGCGCGGGTCGCATGGACCAGACGTGGAGGTCGGCGTCGAATCGGTAGGCCTGCTCCAGGGTGTCTGACTCGGGCCCGTTGTGGACGGTGATGTCGACGGGGCCGGGCTCGGAGCGAGGGGCGGTGACGTGGATCTCGGTGTCGCTGATCACCTGGAAGGAGGCCGGGAGGCCCCCGAAGGTGGCCGACGTGGTGCCGTCGAACCCGGTGCCGGTGATCACCACGGTGTCGCCGCCGTCGGCGGGGCCCGAGGTGGGGGAGACGTCGGAGATGATCGGTCGGGCGACGTAGGTGAGGGCGTCTGTGAGGAGGGCGACCTCGGTGCCTCCTCGAAGGAGAGCGATGTCCACGGGTCCGGCGGCATGGGCCGGGGCCTCGAAGTAGGCTCCCGTGGCATCGGCGTCGACCAAGGGGACGGTCTGTCCGCCGACCTGTAGCGTGGCGTCCGAGGCGTCGAGCCCTCGACCGGCGATGAGGTGCTCCGAGCCTCCCGTGGTGGGGGCTGTGGCCGGGGAGACCAGGAAGAGGGCGTCGCCGGTGCCGTCGTCGTAGACGAAACCGTCACGCAAGCGGAAGGCGTCGTCGGCATTCTCCAAGAGGACGTCGACCACGCCCGGCCCGGTGGCCGGTGGGGTGAGCACGGTGATCTCCTGGGTGCCCACGTTGAGGTTCTGCACCGGGGCGGGGACGTCGTCGATGAAGGCTATAGTGTTCCAGGTCAGGCCTTGAGCGTGGATCGTGACGGTGTCGCCGCCGTCGGTGGATCCCAGGGCGGGGTCGACGTGGGAGATCTCCAGGGGCTCAAAGAAGTAGAGGGCGTCGGGGAGGAGGACCGATTCGTCGGGGATGGAGACCCGGAGATCGGCGTGGCCCCGGGGCCGCTGTGGGACCACGACCCGGGCGGTCTCGCTGTTCACTACGTCGATTCGGCGAGCTCCCGTGCCGGCGAAGCTGACGCCCATGGGCTCCATGAACCCCTTTCCTTGGAGGGTGATCTCGACGCCGCCCGTGGTGGGGACCCGGGCGGGGAGGATCTCGGTGACCTCCAGGCCGTCGGAGTAGGTGTAGCCGTTGACCAGGGTGGAGGTCTCGCCATCGGGGGCGACGGCCCGCACGGTCACCGGTCCGGGACCGGACGCCGGGGGGGTGACGGCCGTGAGCTGGCCCTGGGCGATGGCGACGGGGACGGGCTGGCCGTCGAAGAGGATGGTGGTCTCTTCGGTGAGGCCGCCGCCGCTGAAGAAGACCGTGGTGCCCCCGGCGACAGGGCCCCGGGCGGGGCTGACGGCGATGAGCTCGAAGTCATCATCCCATTCAAAGTCCTGGCCGCTGTCGGGATCGGGGCGGTCAGCGTCTTCCTCAGGAAAGGAGGTGTCCGGGGGATCCGGGAGGTCTGTGTCGTCGGAGACGTCGGGTTCGGCGTCTTCAAACCCGGCGTCGGGGAAGTCGACCTGGTTGACGTCGGTGGGGTCCGGGTCGTCGCTGCAGGAAGCCAGAACGAATACGAAGAGGAGCGCAGAGAGTGTGATGATGGTTCGCACAGAGGAGTCCTCAACGAGAGGTTCTAGAAGCCTGCGAGGATGTACGAGAAGCTATAACCCTGCATCGCCGGCAGGTTAAACACATCGTAGGTGTAATTATTCGCCGAGAGCCCGGGCTGGGAGATGCCGATCATCAACAAGAAGTAGGTCCCCCCCGGGTAGGGGAAAGGCAGGTCCGTGAGTCCCAGGTCGCTGAAGTCCGGGAAATCTGGGAACCGGAAGCTCGTGACGTTGCCCGGCAGGAAGGCCTCCCAGACGACATCTCCGGTGAAGGCGTCCTGGAGCATCACGACGTAGAGATCGGGGGCGTGGGGCCCGTGGAGGTACCATTGTACGAGCTTATTGCTGCCGATGGAGCCGCCGTCGGTGGGGGTGATGAACTCCACCGTGGAGGTCATAGGGGCCGTGGAGACGATGCCGTTGAGGTCGGTGATGTGTCGGCGGGTGGTCTCGGAGACGGGGACGGCGCCGAGGCCGATGCTCTCGGCGATCACCGTATAGGAGGTGCCCTGCAGGGGCCCGGTCAGCTCGGCGACGGGCTCGATGGCGACGAGGTCGTCGGTGGAGGAGAAGGTCTCCCAGGGACCGAAGACGCCGTCGACGCCCAGATCGAGGTAGAGGTGTGCGTTGTTGGTGGTGGGGCCCGGGGTGGCCAGCGGGGCGCCGTCAAACTTAAAGGCCATGGTCCGATCCAGGGGGATGTCCAGGTCGAGATCGACCTCATAGACGCCGCCATCGGCGGCGGTGAGGTGACGGGCGACGCCCATCCGGTCGGGGATGAAGATGCCGTCGCGGTTGTCGTAGAGGCCACCGACGACCACAAGGGCGAGATCGCCCACCCGGGTGGTGATGGTGTAGTTGCCGTCCTCGAGGACCACGTTCTGGGTCCCCGGGTCGGGGATCTCGGCCCGGAGGGAGGCCCGGGTGGCGTAGACCATGGCCATGAGGACCTGGTCGGGGTTGGGGCGAGCGAGCTTATCGAGGCCGTCGATGGCGCCGGTGAAGGTGGCCGTCGGGGGCGGAGGAGGCATCACCCCTTCGCCGTCGTCCTCGGTGTGGAGGAAGATGGTGATGTTCTCGGCGTTAACCTGCTGGACCGTGGTGCTGGAGTGGTTGGCCGCGGTGGCCGTGACCGTCTGGGGTCCCAGGACGTCGGGGCCCGAGAGGGTGACCAGGCCGGCGGCGTTGGTGACGCCCACGTAGGGGGTGTTGGCGTTGGTGGAGAGCATCACCACGGCGTCCTCGACGGGGCTGGCTCCGTAGGAGAAGACGATGACGTTGACGGCCCCGTCGATGGGGTTGCCCCAGGTGCCGCCCGTGACGGCTCCGGGGTTGAAGTAGGTGTAGAGGTCGGAAGCGGTGACCTGATCGGCGCCGACGACGGCGGTGACCTCCACGGCGCCCGACGGCTGCGGCGGGGTGCGCACGGCCAGGGTGAAGGGGTCGAGGAGCTCCACCTGGGGAGCGGGTTGATCTCCGAAGAAGACCTCCGTGTCGGGGAGGAAGCCCTGGCCCCGGAGCTCTACATAGGTGTTTCCGCCGATGGAGCCCCGGGTCGGGCTAAAGCTCCAGATCTCCAGCGCGTCGGTGAAGAAGAAGGCGTCTTCTTCGGTGACCTGCTGGTCGCCGTCGGCGGTGATCACCAGGTCGGCGGGACCGCCGGCGGCCACCGCCGGGGTGTCGAAGACGAGGGTGCCGTCGTCGACGACGGTGAAGGAGACCGAGACGCCGCCGAGCCGCACCGAGGAGACGCCGTCGAAGCCGGAGCCCGTGACGGTGACCTCCGTGCCCCCGGAGACGGTCCCCTCGGAGGGGCCGACGGAGGAGATGGAGAGGGCGGGGTGGTAGGTGAAGGCGTCGTCGGCGTTCAGGGTCTCAGCGCCCCACTCCAGGGAGACGTCGACGGTGCCGGCGTCGGCCGCCGGGGTCTGGACTCGGACATAGTGGTCCGTGGTGTCCAGGACGGTCGCCGAAGATCCGCCGAAGGCGACCTCGGGGTTGGTGATCCCGTCGAAGGAGCCGACCAGGTACACCTCTTCGCCACCGGTGGTCAGGCCGTGACCGGGCTGAACAGCGACGAGCTCAGGGTCTGTGCCGTCGGCGACGAAGGTGAACCCCGGGGAGAGGACGGCGCCGTCGTCATCGGTCTGGACGTTGACGAAGACTGTGCCGGCGTCGTGAGCCGGGGAGAGGACCGTCACGGACTCGCCATCGGGATCGACGTCGACGACGGTGGCGGCGGTGGTGCCGAAGTACACGTAGAGGGGCTCCTCGAATCCCCGACCTTCGATCACCACGGTGTCGCCGCCGGAGGTGGATCCCGCCGGAGGATGGACGGCGTCGATGTTGATGGGATCGACGTAG
The DNA here is from genome assembly GCA_007120035.1 of Myxococcales bacterium. Taxonomy (GTDB): domain Bacteria; phylum Myxococcota_A; class Bradymonadia; order Bradymonadales; family Bradymonadaceae; genus SKON01. Next base: position 13,574 of record SKON01000156.1, on the reverse strand, counting down.
GTGATGGCGTCGGGCAACAAGAAGGAGTCATAGGTGTCGGTGAGACGAAGATCGGCGGGGCCGACCTCGTGGGGCGGGGCCATGACCCGGATCGTGGCGGCGCTCAAATAGGTGCGCTGCAGGACGGGCCGACCGCCGATGGTCACCTGGGTGTTGGGGGTGAGCCCCTGGCCGTGGAGGGTGATCTCCACGCCGCCTTCCACGGGAACCAGGTTGGGTTGGAGGCTGTTGACCCGGAGGGCGTCCACGTAGGTGAAGCCGTCGACCAGGAGGTCCTCGCCGGTGACCTCATCGACGGCCCGGACGGTGACCGGGCCGAGGGTCGGGGAGGCCGGGGTGACGCCGCTGAGGGTACCGTCGACGAGGTCGACGTCGACCTGGGTGTTACCGAAGAGGACGACTGTGGAGTTGGTGAATCCCTGTCCTTCGATCACGAAGGGGGTGCCGCCATCGCGAGGGCCTCGGTCGGGGCGGAGCTCGTCGATGGCGAGGTCTTCGAGCTCCGGGTCAGGATCGGTGTCGGGATCAGGATCGGTGTCGGGATCAGGATCGGTGTCGGGATCAGGCTCGGGATCGGTGTCAGGGTCGGTGTCCGCGTCGGGATCTTCGTCGACGTCGGGCAGGCCGACGTCGGGAGTGTCCGAATTGGCGGTCTGGTTCTGGTGGGCGTCATCGCCACAGGCAACGAGGAACACCGCCAGGAATGCGGTGATGATGGCGACCGCGAGGCGCCGCGGTGAGTGGGCACAGGTCATAGGATCCAATCCAGCGCAACAGTGTTTGATCTCGTGAAGGTTCCACGGGTGCGGTGAAGTATAGACGCCGCCTCTCAGCAATTCAAACGGGTGTGGGTCGGGGAGGTTTGCGCCGGGCTGCGTTCGGTGGACGGTACCCCCCTGGGCAGACCCAACGGTTCCGAACCGCGACCGAGGGTGACGACGACAATCGACAGTGGGGGGCGGTTCTGGCATCCTGTGGCGGCGGAACTGACGGGCCAATGGGGAGTGTTCCATGACCGAGAGACAATCCCGAGACCGCTCCCGTGTGACCTTGATTTACGACACGGGAGCGCGGGAAGACGACGCGCTGGAGAGGTTTCAGTGGGTGCTGCCGGCGGTGTTTTTGGCGGCCTCCTTGATTCTTTTCTTGTCCGTGACCGGGTGGTATTCGCCATTTCTGCCGGTGTTGATCTTCGCCGGGGTGGTGGTGGCGCCGCTGTCACTGGTGCTCTTGTGGAAGGCCGGTCCGGGGCGGCGGCGATACGTGGTGGTGACCGTCGCGGTCTTGGCGAGCTTCGGGGTGCCGCTGTTGGCGTGGAGCGCAGGACCCTATCGGGCGGTGGTGATGTGGTCGGCGGGGGACTTGATTCCCCGGCAAGCGAGGGTGAAGGCCCTGGGCGATCAGAACGAGACCGTGGCGTTTCTGGCCTGCGAACAGTTGCTGACCACGTCGGAGCAGCTGGGAGAGCGGGGCATCCGAACGGCTCTGGAGTATCGTCCCGAGGTGGCTCGACGGTGTCTGGGGAGCGTGCGGGAGGTGCGGCCGGAGCGGACGCTGGCGCTGTCGCGAGATCTTCACCGGCAGTGGTTCGCCGGGTGGATGGGCGATGCCATGCCGGAGGACATCAGCTGTGAGGCCGCCCAGGTGTACGTAGAGACCGCGGCGATGCATGGGAGCGAAGGGGTTCCGGAGCTCTTGCTCTGCTCCCTGGCGGCGCCGTCGGAGAGGATCCGGGGGTGTTGCGGGGAGGCCCTGAGCGGTTTCGCCGAGGACGAGGCGATCGTGTCCCTCGATCCCGGTCTGATGACCGCCGATCTAAAGGGGGACCTCTTTCGTCACCTCGTACGGGCCGTGGACGTGCCGGCGTCGACGCTGATGGGGCGAGAGCCCCTGTTGGAGGATCTGTCGTGGTCGCCGTCCCAGCTCTTTCATTGGACCGTGCATCTGGGGTGCGACGCGTTGCAGAGCACCGACGAGACCGACGGCATCGCCCTGAGCCTGTCTCGGTCCATCGATACCCAGTGTGGGCTCGATGTGGGAGACCCGCTCTTCTCGTTCTCGGCCCGGAACTTCGTGCGGCGCACCTGTGAGGAGGTCGTGGAGTCGCCCCGTGAAGAGGTCAATGTGATGGAGTGGTGTGAGGCGGCCCGGGTGGCCAACGGGGAGACCGTGCTGGAGACGGCCCGGTTCATCGTGGAGAAGGCCCGCAACGTTCATCAATTCGAAGGGCTCGACGGGGCGATCGATCGAGGAGATCAACGTCGACGACGGGAAGCCCAGGCTCTGGCCGAGGAGGAAGCCCTCTTCATGGAGCGGGCTCGGAATCCCGATCCAGCGGATTTGGATTTGCGGAGCGACGATTTGTCGGAACACATGAACCGACTGCGAGAGAGCCGATGAGGTCTGTTGGCTGTGGTGGACTGACCCGGTGAGTATGACAGTGTGTCACAATGTAGGACAGTGTGGGGCGCAAAAACACATTTCTGCAGACCTGGCGTCATCCTTGCATAAGAGTCTTGCGAGCCCGATGGGAAGGACCAAAGGCAGATGAGAGACGCGATGAAGAGTCCCATGAGCGAACCACGAGAAGCTGGCCAGGGCCCGAGGAGATCGGGTCATCGGCTGGTGCGGTGGGGAGCGACGGCGGCGGTTCACGTGTTGGGGCTGTTGACGACGGCCGCCGTAGTGGGGTGGATCCTGGTGGGGACGACTCACCTGGGGTGGTTGATCGAGATGAACACCCTGTGGGGAGAGCCGTCGCTCTACGTGAAGGAGTTCGGGGTCCACCTGGGGATCGCGGCCTGTTTGTGGGCGATGATGTATCTGATGGGGATGGCGTTGTGGACGCCGGAGGAGGGACCGCAGCGGGTGGTGGCCCGTGCCAAGGGGACGGTGATCACGGAGACGATCATCATCCTGCCGGTGTTTTTGACGCTGCTCCTGGGGCTGTCGCAGCTGGCGGTGATCAACGTGGCGGCGATGCTCCTGAACTACGGGAGTAACCAGGCGGGGCGGACGGTGTGGTTGTGGGAGCCCGAGATGCGGCCACTGAACGATGAGGCCGCTCGTCGAGGGGTCACCGAGGATCTGGTGGAGCGGATGGCCCGGATCCAGGTGGCGGCGGCGTTGGTTCCGGTGGCGCCGGCGCAGTATCAGGCGGAAATGAGCAACGACGCCGAGGCGGAGTGGATGAGGGCGTCCTTGTTGGCGACCCAGCTGTCGGCGCCGACGAACGACTCGGGTCGAACGGCCCTGGATCTGGCCGGGGATCTGAACAATTTCCCATCCGATGGGGAGGTGTCCTTCTGGCAAGCGATGGACGCCGTGCCCTACCCGGAGCGGACGTCGAGGAAGTTTTCCTTTGCCTATGAGGCGCTGGACGTGACGGTGATCCGAGACGGCGAAGAGGTGGGGGTGGACTTGACGTACCAGCAGAAGATCTCCTTCCCCTGGGTGGGCCGAATCTTCGGCACTCCCGGAAATGTGGGAGGGCAGCCGGGGCTGTACAATCCCATGGTTCGAACCGTGATGTATCCTGCACAGGTGCCGCCGAATGCTGAACTGCCACCACGATAACGGAGGGCCCCGGGCGGGGGCCGAGCTCCGAGGACTCCTGACCGATGTGCATCGGCGGGAGGGCGGAGCGATCGCGATGCTCTGCCTGGCGGCGGCCTTGATCCTCTTGTTGATGTCCTGGCTGATCTTCGACGCGATCCTGGTGACGAATCACAAGATCGACACCCAGGGGAGCGCCGATATGGCGGCCTTTAGCCAGGCGTCGGTGAAGTCGCGGTCCATGAATATGATGGCCTTTTCCAACGTGGGCAAGCGGTCCATCGTGGGGGTTCACTCGGTGTACCAGAGCATGATGTTGGCCTATCGGGACTATATGATCGCCTGGATCGCCGAGTGCACGGCGGACATGAGCACCTGTGACTATGAGGCGCTGGAGGCCAACTACGAGTTGTACAATCGGGAGCGAGAGAACGACTACTCGGTGTATGTCGGGACAAACGAGGCCTATTACATCGCCGACCTGCGGGCCCTGGACAATTATCAGAAGTACGTGATGGCCATGACCCCCTGGTGGGGGTGGAGTGAGGCGGTGGGCCGGGCTCAGAGAAACGGGGCGACGCTGGCGTCGAGCATCCCCGTGCCCCAGGGGGTCCCCTACGGCATCGTGCCCAATCTGTTGAACGATGTGGCCAGTGCGGTGGGGCCGAATACGGCGTTCAACTTCTATTCGGAGACCGATCGGCTTCCCCTGGAGAGAGGGGTCTTTATGGAAGATCGCGAGTCGTGCCCGGGATTTCGGAGCATGGTCTCCGACGGTATGATCGCCAACGATGGGTGGATCAGTGGGGAGCACGGGTCGAACGTCCAGATCCATCGGGAGAACTCGGAGCTGCGGGCGGCCTCCGACGAGGTGATCGAGCGGGGAGCGTCCTTCGGGGCGAACGGGACGATGTCGGCGGGGCTTGCGTTGATGGCGGAGATGGTGGGGATGTGCCAGGACTCGTTGGCGGCGCCCTACTTTTTGACGACCCACTCCACGGAGGCGTCGTGGTTGGCGGCGACGTCGAATTTGGTGCTGACCTATCGACACGAGCCGGAGTACTTCGAGAATATGCGGGATAAGTACCGGGTACCTCCTGAAGACTACGAGTTCGATCAGAGCTCGCCGGCGGGGCGGTTGTACCGGCCCGAGGGGTACTGGGGGATGGCCCGGTCGGAGATCTCCTTTCAGGGAGAGGGGGCTCCGGACTCCTGGGCGCCGGCCTGGACGGCCCGGATGCGGCCCGTGGCCCTGCCCGGTGAGTTTCGGGAGGCGAGCTTTGATCTGAACGGGATGTACCACAGCACGCTGGCGCATCTGGCGCTGGCGGCGATGCTGCACGACGACGTCACCAATGGGACCCAGGACATTTTGAAGGACCTGGTCTTCATGGAGCGGGCGACCCGCGGGATGGGCCAGTCCACCATTGACGGGGTAGGACGATGAACTTCGGCGGATGGGTTCGAGAGTTTGATCGGGACCAGGACGGGACGTCGCTGACGGAGTTCGCGATCATGCTCCCCGTGTTCGTCCTGATCTTGAAGTTCATCGTGTATATGGGGGTCTTCGGCCACTACAAGACGGAAGAGTGGAACCAGACCCAGCGAGATCTGTGGTTCGAGGTGAGGGCCGACCAGCAGCTGGGCCATGTACCGATCGATCCCAACGATCCTGGGCAGTGGGATACCGATCCGGAGCGAGCCGGGACCCGTGGGCTGGCGGATCTGGCGGAGTACCCGGTGCGGCCCTGGCCGGAGTCCATGGAGACCACCGTGGGCAACCATGAGCGAAATACCCTGACGGGGTTGCAGACGTCGGGATCCTGGGGAGAGTCTCATCAACGGACCCGGCTGGCCGACGACCGGATGGATTTCTTTCCGGGGCGCACGGGGTATCACGTGGCCTCCAGCCCAGACAGCGTGATCGGGGGGAGCCGGTATGCCTCGGATCTGGTGAACGATTCGTCGGGGACCCGGGTGGACTATCTGGTGAACCGGGGGCTGCCGATGGTGGTGGGGGCGTCGATTCGATACGGGGTGGCCCAGGCGGTGCGAGAGCGGGAGATCAACTGGGCGCCGGGGTGGGAGTTTCGGATCCAGGCGGAGTACAACGTGATGATGCCGCCGCGGCCGCCGCCGAACGCCGAGGTCTGGGCCCAGGAGGTGGCACGTAGCCAGCTGGACAACCACCAGCCCTACGCCAACCTGTTGGGGATCGCCAACCACCAGCCCTTGCAGGGGGCCTCGGCGCCGTCGGTGCCCACGAGCTGGTAGGATTGACAACGGAAGGGGGCTCTCCGTAGGGTCGGCGCCGGTTTCGTCGACGCTACCACTTCCTGTACCGATGGTCCTGGCCATGCCAAGTGATTTGCAGAGCGCTCCTGTGTTGTTGACGGGGTTTCCCGGGTTTTTGTCGGACCATCTCCTCCGGGAGCTCGCGACTCGAACGGAGGGGGAGCTACACCTGCTCTGCCTGCCGTCGATGGTGAAGCGGGGCGAGCGGCGACTCAGTGCGCTTCAGGAGGAACATCAGGAGTTGAAGGGGAGGTGGCAGATCCACGGGGGAGATATCACCCGCCGCCACCTGGGGCTGGCGGAGAAGGTCTACGGGGAGCTGAAGAAGAAGATCGGCGTGGTGTGGCACCTGGCGGCGATCTACGACCTCGCCGTGGGGCGAGAGGTGGCCTATGAGGTCAACGTGGGAGGGACTCAGCGGGTGTTGGAGTTCTGCGAGGCCGCCGAAGGGCTGGGCCGCCTGAACTACGTGTCCACCTGCTATGTGTCCGGGGAACGGCGGGGAGTGATCCTGGAGGAGGAGTTGGACCGGGGGCAGGGGCATAAGAACGCCTACGAAGAGACGAAGTTCTGGGCCGAGGTGGAGGTGCAGCGTCGGGCGGAGGAGTCGGGGATCCCGACGGCGATCTTTCGGCCCGGGATCACCGTGGGGCACTCTCAGACGGGAGAGGTGAATAAGTACGACGGCCCCTATTATGTGTTCCGGCTCTTGCACCGGCTGCCGGAGTGGATGCCCTTCCCGAACGTGGGGCAGGGAGACGCCGTGGTGAACCTGGTTCCCATCGACTTCGTGGCGCGAGCCATGGGGGTGTTGGGGCATGCTGACGGGGCCGAGGGGGTGTTTCATCTGGCGGATCCGACGCCCATGAGGGCCCAGGAGATCGTGGACGCCGTGTTGAAGCACCTGGGACGAAGTCCCACGGTGGGGAGCTTGCCGGCGAGCTGGGTAGAGCGGGCCCTGCGAAATTCGGTGGTGAAGGGGTGGACGGGAGTGCCCGTGGAGGCGCTGGCCTACTTCAATCACGACGCCCGGTACGACACGGAGCGAAGTCAGGAGGCGCTGGAACGCCACGGGGTGCGATGCCCGCCGTTGCCGACCTACCTGGACCGACTCTTGGACTACTACCTGATGCATCCCGAGGGACCTCCCGGGGTGTGACAGGATGTCATGGCCTGATTGAAGGCGGGGATCGAAGACCACAGGACCAGACCTGTGACGGCGGGGTTGCGGGCGGTGTGAGGGACGGTGGAGAAAATACCTACATCCTCGCACAATGTGAGTAAGCGTAGTGAAGACAAGGGGGGGCGGGGTGTCGGGGGTCGGTTCTGAGGGGGAGCTTTCCTCTGAGTTCAGAAGTCGGTACGCTTCCTGCAAAGCATGTGTGGTGAGAACTTCAGAGGCGTTCCAATGCGGGGCGCCAGAGCCGCGAGAAGAGGAAGATGGATCAGCTACCCCGGAGCTTCCCAATGGGTCCCAGAGAAATGAATAAAGTATCAGTCGTGGGTATAGTCGGCGCGCTGATGATGGCCATCAGCGGTTGTGGGATGGACATGGAGGAGCCGCCCCGTTCCAATCTACAGCTCGACAGCGAGGATATCGAGGTCCTGATGCAGGACCTGAGTGTTCCCTGCTCGGTGCAGGTAGAGGGCTACGGATCGGTGCCCATGGAGGAGTACGTCGCCAGCGTGGTGGCCTGTGAGAACGGCAACGCGCCGCCGGAAGCGCTGAAGGCGCAGGCCGTGGCGGCGCGGACCTACGCGACGTTCATCATGGCCGCCGAGAACCGGCCCCTGGAGCCCACCACCCGGGATCAGGTGTACAATTGCGACTACGCGACGGTGACCCAGGCCCATATCGACGCGGCGGAGTCCACGGCGGGGCAGGTGATCACCCATGGGGAGGTGCTCCTGGCGGCGTTCTATGTGGCCGGGGCGATTCCGCCAGCGGACACCTGCGTGGCGACGGGGAGCAGCAACGATCCGACGAACACCGAGCGGTTTGTGACGTATAACCAGGGTCGGATCGGCAACGAGGTGCGGCCGACCAGCCTGGGGCACCCGGCGAACCGGGCGAACCGTGGCGCTAAGTCGCAAAACGGTGCGACCTGCCTGGCGAATAAGGGGTGGGACTACCAGCGGATCCTGCGGTTTTACTACGGCGACGAGACCCAGGCGCGGATCGCCGAGGGCAGCGCCTGCGCCGGCGACGGCCCGCCGCCGATTCAGGCCGGAGACATCTGCTCGGTGGCCGCTGGCGGGACCGGTGGCGACTCCTCGAGCAATGTCCCGGGGTGTGTGGATCCGGCGTCGACACCGACGATCTTGCCCCGGTCGGCCTGGAACGCCCGGGCCCCCCGTCATAACCGAGCGCTGCACACCCCGAACCGGATGACCGTGCACCACACGGTGACGCCCAACGAAGCGGCCGACGGCGCGCACTGGGTGCGACAGGCGCAGAACTGGCATATGGACGGCAACGGGTGGTCCGACATCGGGTACCACTTCCTGATCAGCTGGGACGGCACGATCTATCGGGGGAACCCGGAAGAGCGTCAGGGAGCCCACGCCCGTAACGCCAACAGCGGCAACCTGGGGATCGCCCTGATCGGTCGGTACGACACGGGGCACCCCTCGGAGGCCCAGATCCAGAGCTTGACCCAGATGCTGCGGTACCTGGGCGATAAGTACGGGATCGACCTGAACCGGAGCAACATCCAGGGCCATGGCGAGTGGCCGGGACAGTCCACGGCCTGCCCGGGGACGAACCTGCGCAACCAGCTGGACGCCATCGTGGAAGCGGCCCGGGGAGAGGCCTCCTGTCAGGGGGGAGACTCCGGTGGCGGCGTCGATCCCGCCGGGGGTCCCTCGGAGTACCGGTACGTGCGGATCAACGGTGTGAGCAACCTGCCGGACAACAACCCGGACACGAATATCGTGGATGGATTTGAGGTGGACGCCGTGTATTTTGAGCGGTCCAGCGGCAACTCCACCAAGGTGGTGCCAGCCAATCGCGTGGCCTGTAACGCCGGGGTGAGTAATCCGGCGGCAGCCCTGGGGCATCCGGACAACACCTCCTGCGACAACCGTCCCCAGACCGTCGCCGGGGTGCCCGACGGGGCCAGCCTGATCGTCGAGTTGAGTCGCCCCATGAGAGAAGGGGATCAGCTCTTCGTGACCCAGCATATGTATGCCCCCGGGATGGCGGCCTGTTCGCCCACCGGGACCGCTCAGATCTCGGTGAGCGCCGACGGTCGAGTGTGGAAGGTCCTGGATCCGGGAGCCACGGGCAACTGGTCCCAGACCCTGTCAGCGGGCGCCTTCGTCATCGACGAGGACGACGAGACCAACGATCCCAACGAAGGGTTCGAGGTGATTTCGCCCCGGGCCGGCCACTGGTACACCCCGTCGGTGACGTTCACGGCCCTGGCCACGAACCCGGCGATCCAAACCGTGGAGTACCTGGCGGACACCTGGAAGATGGGCGAGTCCAGCACCCGGAGCGATAACTTCCGGTTCGTGTGGGAGTTCCAGAACTACGGAGAGCGAGTGATTCTGGCGCGGGGCCTGGACGCCTCGGGCAACGTGGTGGCCGAGCAGGAGTTCACCATCACGGTGACGAACTACCAGGGCTTGATCCCGGAAGACCAGATGGTGATCCCGCCCCTGCCGGATCCCACGGTGGCCAACTCCGAGATGGCCGAGTTGTTGGCCGTGGAAGGGGGCAAGTGCTACGACCCAACGCTGGAGTCGAGCCCCCGGTGCAGCAATGGGACCGGCGGCTACAGCACGGGGCAGTGCTGGCGGTTCGTGAAGCGGGCCCTGGAGCGGGCCGGGATCGACTACAACCGGCTGCAGAACGCCGGCCCTTGTAGTTCCTACACCTTCCAGCTCTCGGCCTATGGGTTCCGGTGTAACGCCGATCCGAACCCCGGGCTGCTGCGGGAGATCGGACTGGAGCGGATCGATGTGGCACCGCAGAACGCGCCGCGAGGAGCGATCATCTCCTGGCAGCACGGCTGCAACGGGTACCACGCCCAGCACGGCCACATCGAGATCTCCCAGGGTGACGGGATCGCATGCTCGGACTACTGTGGCTCGATTCGGGCCGGTGGTTCGAACTGCGCCAGCGTCTACGTACCGGTGTCTAACTAAGGGAAAGCGAGTCAAACCAATGAGGCATATGATGAGACGAACACGAGTACATACGTCGACTTCCCGCTGGCTGGTGTGGGCTTGCGCCCTGGCGCTCAGCGCCGCGATCACCACCGGCTGTGAGGAGAGCACTGTGACGGTCCCCGGGGACAACCAGGGCACCAACCAGGACAACCAGGACCCCAATCAGGATCCGAACCAGACGCCGGACAATCAGAACAACCAGAACAACCATCATCACCACAACCATGGCCATCCCTACGACGATGAGTACGAGGAGAGCCATGGCCCCGATGACGATGAGGTGCTGACCGACGCCGGCCAGTGGCAGGGCTCCTGGCGAGCGGCCCGGGCCGAGGATGACATGCCGCTGGCCTACTTCGACGTCTTCCACGATGAAGGAGAGTCGTCGGCGACGGGGAACTTCATGATGGGGCTGGCCATGGGTGATCTCTTGTCGGGGACGACAGGAGATCTCTCCGATGTGGAGATCGGGTCCACCACGACCATCGCCTGGAACCCCACGACGGATGACCAGGAGATGTACTGGGTGACCCTGACCGCCGAGAGCGACGACCTCTTTACGGGAACCTTCGAGGCCGAGCGCAACCCCACCACCTTCGAGGTGACCGTGGAGCGTCGGGTGTTCGACGTCGATGACGACGCCGAGCCCTTCGAGCACTGAGGGTCGGACAAAGGGTTGATTGCGCCCAGGGGGGGCGCTGTGAATAATACGGAGGCCGCGTCGGTTGCATCGACGCGGCCTCGCCATGTTCTGCCAAGGAAGCTTTATGACGATTCCGGTCTCCTTCAAGGTCAGCCTCTCCGATCCCCACAGTCACCTCTTGGAGGTGGAGATGCACGTGCTGGGGCTGGCGGAAGACACCGAAGTGGTGCTTCGGATGCCCGTGTGGACCCCGGGCAGCTATCTGATCCGAGAGTACTCTCGACATGTGCAGGAGCTCGTGGCTCGAGGGCCCGATGGGGATCAGCGTCCCGTCGAGAAGGTGGATAAGGCGAGCTGGAAGGTGGACGTATCGGCCTGCGATTCACTGGTGGTGACCTACAAGGTCTTCGCCCATGAGCTGAGCGTGCGCACCAATCATGTGGACGGGTCCCATGGGTTCTTTAACTGCGTGGCCACCTGTCTGTACCCCGATGGGCAGCTCGATCAGCCCGTGGAGCTGGAGGTGGTGCCCCCGGCGGGGTGGAGCGTGTTCTGCGGGTTGCCCCGGCGGACGGCGCCCGATGTATGGCGGTTTACGGCGAAGGACTTCGACGAGCTCTTCGACACCCCCGTGGAGATGGGGCCCCATCGGTCTGTGGAGTTCGAGGTGGACGGGGTGCCCCACCAGTTCGTGATCTGGGGGAAGACGGATCTCTCGTTGGAGGCGATCGCTCGGGACCTCCCGAAGGTGGTGGCCCAGAACGCGAGGCTCTTCGGGGAGATCCCCTACGAGCGGTATGTGTTCATCAACCACTTCGTGGAGGGAAAGTACGGGGGGCTGGAGCATCGCCACAGCAGCGTGAATCTGTACCACGCGCGGTTTGACTCCTCGGAGCAAGACGAGGACGGCGACTTCGGAGATCGGTACTCCGATTTCTTGCGGCTCTTGAGCCACGAGCACTTTCACGCCTACCACGTTAAGCGGCTGCGTCCGGAGGCGCTGGGGCCCTTTGACTACCAGCGGGAGAACTACACCCGGGCGCTGTGGGCCGTGGAAGGGGTAACGAGCTACTTCGACACCTACCAGTTGCTGCAGGCCGAGCTGATCAGCGCCGGGCGATATGTAGAACTTTTGGAGAAGCGTATCGGCCGGCTCTTGAAGGTCCCGGGGCGGTTCATCCACTCCCTGGAGGAGTCCGGGTTCGACGCCTGGATCAAGCTGTATCGGCCCGATGAGAACACGAAGAACTCCTCAGTCTCGTACTACCTGAAAGGGGAGATCGTGACCTGGCTTATCGACCTGTGGATCCGGCACCACACCGGCGGGGAGCGGTCCATGGCCGACGCGTTGCGGCGGCTGTGGGCGGAGTACTACAAGGCCGAAGACGTCGGGTTTCCCCGAGGGGCGGGGCAGGCGGCGGTGACGGCCGTGGCGGAGCGAGACGCCGACGAGGTGTTTCGGACGCTCGTGCGGGGGAGGGACGAGATCTCCTGGGAGGAGTACCTGGCGCCAGTGGGGTTGAAGTTGGAGTTCGAGGAGGTCGACGAGGACCGGGGGTGGTGGGGGATCGAGACCCGGCGGTCCAGCGGGCGGCCGAAGGTGAGCTTTGTGGCTCGCCATAGCCCGGCGGAGGCGGCCGGGCTCTACGCCGGGGATGAGATCGTGGCCGTCGACGGGTGGGAGGCGACGGCGAAGAATATCGACGACCTGGTCGGCAACGTGGAGCCCGGAGAGACCGTGGACGTCCACGTGGTGCGGCGGGCGAGACTGGAGCGGGTGCCTGTGACGAGCGGCGTGGCCCCGTCAGAGAAGGTGACCTTGAAGAAGCGGCCCAACGCCTCAGAGCAGGCCACGGCGCTCTTGTCGGGGTGGCTCGGGACAACGGAGTGGTGATGCGACGATTTCTGTTCAGCGTACTGATGGTGTGTTCCCTGTTGGCCGTGCCCCTGGCGGAGGCCACGGAGCGGTCCTCCGACGAGGTGTCGCGGATCATGCGGCAGGTCTCCCAGGAGGTCTACAGCCCCTACTGCCCGGGCAAGACCCTGGCGATGTGTCCCTCGGCGCAGGCCCTGAATACCCGGATGGAGGTCCAGGAGTGGGCCCGAGAGGGGATGAGCGCCGACGAGATCAAGGCGGTGCTCTTCGATCGGTACGGCCAGGAATACGAGCTGGTCGAGCCCTCTACCCGGGACAACGCGCTCTTGCTGGGCGGCATCCTGGGAGGGATGGTGGTGGCGGTGTTCCTGGTGGGCTTCGTGCTGACTCGGGGGCACCTGCGGACCCGGGACGACGACGAAGACTCCGGGGCCGACGACGACGGGCCCGATGACGACGGGGAGGGGCCCGACGGCAGCGATGGGTATATCGATGACCTCCGGGCTCAGGTGCGGGACTGAGTACAAGTTCGCCTGGGAGCTCAGGAGGCGTCGATGGGCCGTGTCCTCGATTGATGGACAGAGTTGGACTCGGGTCGATTAGCCCTCATCGGTTCGGCTCGTCCTCAGGGTAGGAGCGCGTCGATATCAAAGGGCGGGGCGGCGCCGTTCTCGTTGAGGCCGCCCTGGATGCTGTAGGGGTAGGGCCAGAAGTGAACGCCGCGGAAGCGGGGGCGGTGCTCCGGGTGGTCGGGGTCCATCATGTCCCGGTAGGTGCCGAAGGCCTCGGCGCGCACCTCGGGGTGGTCTTCCTCTACATCGTAGTAGTGGACCTCGACGAAGGCGTAGTCCATGCCTTGCGGGCCGAAGAGGTCGACCATGAGGTCGTCGATGCCGGCGGCGGCGGCGAGGATGCGCTGGCGTTGTTGGGCCGTGTAGTCGGGGACGCTGTGGTCGCCCGTGTAGACGCTGATGTCGAGGCGGTCGGGGACGCGCCCGGGCAGGTTCGCCTGCCACCAGGTCAGGGTGG
>SKON01000190.1 GCA_007120035.1 Myxococcales bacterium | reverse complement strand
GGGACCGTCCTGGGCTATCACGAGGCCCGGCGGCTGCCCGATGTGGTGGAGGTCACGGTGCCGCTTGAGGACCTGCCGGCGGGCCTGGAGGGGTTGCGGATCGCGCAGCTCTCCGACGTGCACGTGGGGCCCACGGTGCGAAAGCGAACCGTGGCCCGGCTCGTGGAGGAGGTGAACCGCCTGGACGTCGATCTGGTGGTGATCACCGGGGATCTGATCGAGGGGCATATCAGCCATATCTGGGATGACGTGTCGCCGATCCTGGAGCTGAAGAGCCGGTACGGCACCTACTATTGCACGGGGAATCACGAGTACTACTGGGACGGGCCCGGGTGGTGTGAGGCCCTCTCGGAGCACGGGGTGAAGGTGCTGAACAACGATCACGCCTTGATCGAGCACCAGGGGGCAACGCTCCTGGTGGCGGGGTGCACGGATATCACGGCCCATCGGTTCGTGGCGGACCACCGGTCGGACCCGAAGGGTACCCTGGAGAAGGCGCCGGCCCATGACGTGAGCGTCCTCCTGGCTCACCAGCCGGGGAGCATCCACGACGCCGCCGAGGCCGGCTATGACCTGCAACTCTCGGGGCATACCCACGGCGGGCAGTTCCTGCCGGGGTCGCTTGTGATCGACCTTTTTCACCCCTACAGTGTGGGGCTCCATCGAGAGGAGAAGACCTGGATCTACGTGAGCCGTGGTACGGGGTACTGGGGCCCGCCGATGCGGCTGAAGGCGCCGTCGGAGATCACCGTGGTCGAGCTCGTCGCCGGTGGTGAGGAGCGGGCCGAGGTGGTGCGGCGGCCCCTGGAGGGTTGATTACTTCGCTGCGTCCAAGAGGTCGAAAGGGGCAAGATGAGCAACGGGGAGATAGCGATTCGATCGATCCTCGAGGATCTGATCCATCAATTCTCCGATCCCCTGGCCTTCTACCGGGAGCTGGTGCAGAACTCCATCGACGCCGGGAGCGGGGAGGTGGAGATCTCGGTGGAGTACGAGGAGCGAGAGCCCGAAGGCCGGGCGGTGATCCGAGTCCGAGACTTCGGGGAGGGGATGACCCAGGAGATCATCGAGAGCCGGCTGACCCGGCTCTTTAGCTCCGGGAAGGACGACGATCTGACGAAGATCGGGCGGTTCGGGATCGGGTTTGTGTCGGTCTTCGCCGTGGAGCCCGACCACGTGGTGGTCGACACGGGGCGAGAGGGGACGTATCTGCGGGCGCTCTTCGATGCGGATCGGACCTACGAGCTCTTTGAGCTCGACGTGCCCATGGAGGGGACAGAGGTCCGGATCTTGAAGACCATGGACCGGGAGGAGTTCGAGGAGATTCGGGAGCGATCTCGACGGGCTGTGCGGGACTGGTGCAAGCACGCAGAGGTTCCGATCTACCTCGATGGTGAGGAGATTCGAGAGGCCTTCGACGTGGACTCGCCGTGCAAGATCGAGCACGCCGAGCCCGGGACCAGGGTCGTGATAGGGCTCGTCACCTGAAGGTCTTGAAGTCCTTGCTCGGGCCCTCCGTGGGTGTCGTGGAGGAGGTGTTCGTCTCCCAGGAGTTCCTTCGGCGGATGGATCTCTCCGACTTTGAGCCCCTGAAGGCGGCGGTGAAGACTCTCCTTGAGGAGGTCGGGCTGGCGACGCCGGAGATCTTCTTCGTACCGTCGGCGGCGATGCCCACCGCGGCCAGGGACGCGGCGGCGATCCACTTCGAGACAGATGAGGAGTTGCTGGAGTGGCCGAAGTGGACCCGGGCACGGCCGCTGGAGTTCTCCGGAGGGCTGGCGGTAAACGTCGACCACGGGCTGAACTCCCAGAGCCTCCGCTCGCTGCTCGGGCTCGCCGCCGACGAGCCGGAGCTTGCGGCGTTGACGCTGGTGGAGTGCCTCCTGGGGACCCCGGTGGTGGATCCCGGACTACTCCGGGCCGTGGCAAGGGTGCGAGACCGGCGGCTCGAGCCGATGGAGGAGTCGCCATGACCGACGATCTGAGGGTTGGCCGATCCCTGGGGCGAGGGGAGTTCCGGCTCGACGAAGACCGGGCGCTCCAGAAGCTGGAGGAGTTTCAGCTCCCCACGCCGCACCACTATGTCTTGGAGATGGTGAAAGCCTCGCGGCTGTTGGGGGCGGAGTCGATCTCTTTCATCCTGGGGATTCAGGTCGTGGAGGTCCTCTTCGACGGGAGTCCCCTGGAGGTTCGGGAGCTGGAGCGGCTCTACTCGGCGGCCTTCGCCAGCCGGACGACGAAGAAGGAGGAGGCCCTGCGGCATCTGGCGATCGGGGTGACCGCCGCGCGAGGCCTGGGTCTCCGGGATATCGAGATCCGGGTCGGAGGCCGGGAATCCTTCGGGGTGAGGCTCACCGACGATGAGGTCGAGACCTTTGAGCTGGATCAGAAGCGGAGGGAGACCCGGATCATCCTGCGAAAGACCATGGGGGCGCGAAGTGTCTTGCGGTTCGCGAGTCGGCTGCGTGGGAACCTGCCCGAAGAGCAGCTCTTGAAGGAGAGATGTAGGTTCACGAAACAGAAGGTGTTGATCGACGCAGTGGAGGTGCCTGAA
This sequence comes from Myxococcales bacterium, assembly GCA_007120035.1. Taxonomy (GTDB): domain Bacteria; phylum Myxococcota_A; class Bradymonadia; order Bradymonadales; family Bradymonadaceae; genus SKON01. The sequence continues at coordinate 8,737 of SKON01000190.1, read as the reverse complement.
GAGAGCCCCTTCGACAGCTCCTTCCGGATCAAGAGGTCCCTGGAGTGGGGAGAGGAGACTGGCGAGTTGGTGATCACCAGGGAGAGTTCGTGTACGACGAAGATTCTGCATCATGGGGTGCTCCTGGCCACGGAGAAGCACGAGTCGCCCTGGGCAGCCTATGGATTTGACGCGTTGGTGGACACGCCGCGGTTGACGACGAACCTCTCCCAGTGCGCCTTCGTGGAGGACGACGCCTGGGAGGACCTCCATCGTAGGGTCGAGCTGGGAGCCATGGGAGCGCTGGCGAGTCTCTTGCGGCGAATGAGTGCGCCGCAGGTCAAGTTGATGGCCTCCGGGGGACTGCGACGGGGAGTGGTCAGCGCCCTGGGCAGAGTGCAAGACGGGGAGAGACGGGCACCGGATGTGGTGGAGCTGATTCGGGCCGTGGAGGAGATGCCGATCTTTGAGAGCGCCGAGTATTTGCAGCCGTTAACCAGGTTCAGCGACGACGACTTGCGGTCTCTGTCGAGCTTTCGGAGGAGCGATGGATCGATCCCCTACACGGAGCGGCGAACCCCCTTCGTAAGCGCCTCGGGTGTTCTCTTTCTGGGGTCTGACGAGCTGGAGGGAGATCGAGAGCAGGCGCGGTTCGTGTCCCTCTTCGGCGAGCCCAGGTACGTGGATAATCTCAACGAGTTTGTGGCCGAGTCGAGGGCTGTGGCGAGGAAGCGCCCGCCGGTGATCCGGGTGCGGGTGGATCGTCCCGAACTGACACAGTCGCAGACCCGACAGATCAGTGAGTATCGACTCCTCGTGGGCCGCGTGGACAGCGAAGAAGATCGGGGGCTGAGCTACCTGATCGGGACCGTAAAGTTGGGAGGGGCTCGACTGCCCCTGCCCTGGATGCCGGTGTACATCGAGATCGCCTCCGACGACCTCCGGGAGGAGGACCTGGAGACTCCTCCGGAGGGGCTCGTCGTCGCGCAGCGGGAGGCCTTTTCGCTCCTGGCGTCGAACCTCTTCTTCGTCAGGGACGTAGAGCGTTTGTTGAAGGGGGTGCATGACGGGGAAGTGGAGCGGGCGTTCACCGAATTGTTTGGTTGGTCGGGGTTCCCCGAAGACCTGCGGGAGAGCGCCTTGTGGGGCCTGCGGCAGCGGGCGGTGAGGAGGTTTGGGCACCAGGATCAGGCTGTAGAGGAGTCGAGGCGCCGGCGGCGGGAGGAGGCTCGGCGGCGCCTCACTCAAGAGCGCGCCGAGCGGGAGCGGGCCAGGCGAGAGCGGGCTCGGTGGCCCGAGCCCTTCGGGGAGGTCCAGCGGCTGGTGACGGCCCATGGCGGGGAGGCGGTCCGAAAGGTCATGAGCGAGCGGGGGGCCAGAGAGCTGCTGGAGGATCGGGCCTGGTCGGCGGAGCGAGGCCGGGTCGCGGCGAATCCCCACGACGGGGCGGCAGCAGACCTGGCGGCCATCGCTCTCCACCGGTTGGTGTGTGGGAAGCTCGGGGCGGAGCTGACGACCCGGGAGATGGCCGAGGAGAAGCGGGCGTTTCTGGTGGGGTTGGCGACGCGATGACTCCTTCTCGGAGGCCAATCGGTCCTCGACGGTTTGTACACCAGCGACCCCAGGAGGCGAATCTGGCACCTCTCCTCGGTCCAAGGCCGCGAGGCTGAGCCGAGTCGGGCCTGAAACAGCGGCCCGAAGGTCCTCGCGGGCCAAGGCCCGCTGCGGCATGGAGACAACCCACCGCCGGAAACCGATCACACTCGAAAGCCACATCCAAGTTGACAGGGGGTGCCGTATCGGCTAGACACGGGCCCGCTTGATGGAGGGTTCATCGAGCAGACATAGCAGTGACCTTCGTCAGAGAAGCCGGTGAGCCCCCACGAGGGGCTCTTAATATCCAGCGGAGACGGGACTGAATAGCGACGCCTCATCTTGTGTGAGGTGTGTGCCGTGACGACCCTCTTCGCCCCCTGTGCGACGAGGGTTTTTTGGTGGCCTCGAGAGAGGCTTGATAGATGGAGAAGGAGAGAACGTGAATCGAGCGCAGAAAGAAGCAGAAGTTGCGTCGATCCGCTCCGATCTGGAAGAAGCGAAGTCGGTGATCCTGGCGAGTCACGTCGGGATCGACGTGAACACCGTCAACGAACTGCGATCGGCGTTTCGAGCGCAGAACGTGACGTACCGGGTCGTCAAGAACACGCTGGCCAAGATCGCCATCCAGGGCACCGACAAAGAGGTCATGGCTGATCTCTTTACGGGCCCCGTGGCCATCGCTTACAGCACGGAAGACGCTGTGAGCCCGGCGAAGGTGATGAAGGAGTTCGCCAAGGATCACAAAGCGTACGAGATGCGCGGTGGGTTCCTCGATGGCGAGGTCCTGGACGCCGAGGGAGTCAAAGCGCTGGCGGAGATGCCGACCAAAGACGAGCTGCGGGCCAAGGTCCTCAGCCTCTTTCAGGCGGTGCCCACCAAGTTCGTGCGGACCCTCAACGCGGCCCCGACGACGTTCGTACAGGTCTTGCAGGCTCGCCAGAAGGATCTGGAGAGCGCCTGAGCGGAGAGAGTTTCCAACCAACACAAAAGAAGTGCAGTTACTTCAGGAGAAAGAACGATGGCAGATGTGACGAAAGAGCAAGTGGTCGATTTCCTCAGCAACATGAGCGTGATGGACCTGGCCGGACTGGTCAAAGAGCTGGAAGAGAAGTGGGACGTGAGCGCCGCCGCCGCGATGCCTGTGGCCATGGCGGCCGGTCCTGCGGCAGCGGCCGAGGAAGAGCAGACCGAGTTCGACGTGATCCTGGCCAGCTTCGGCGACCAGAGGGTCAAGGTCATCAAGGCCGTCCGCGGCATGACCGGTCTGGGCCTGAAAGACGCCAAGGACCTGGTGGAGAGCGCTCCGAGCGCCATCAAGGAAGGCGTGGACAAGGAAGAGGCCGAGAAGGTCAAGGCCGAGCTGGAAGAAGCGGGCGCCACGGTGGAGCTGAAGTAAAGCTCCCGGCGTAGCACCAGCGATAGTAGAGAACGAAGAAGGCCCGCTGAGAGATCAGCGGGCCTTCTTTGTGATCAATGGTTGAGCCTTCGATGGTGGCTCAATCGATGAGACCTTCCATGAGAATCGACTCTGGTTCGGCGGAGATGTCGGCGTCCTCAGCCTCGGCCTCGGCGGGCGCCGAGGCGGCAGCTCGGCGGGCCTGGCGGGCTTCGATGGAGCGGCGGAGGGAGTCGGCGCGCTCCTGGTACTCCTCGGAGTGATCGTCGTCGGCGAGGATCTGCTCGAGGAGGCGAGCGGCATGGCCGACTTCGCCGTCTTCGAGAGCTCGTTGGGCCTGGTCGAGGAGAGACTCCTCGTCGGTCTCTTCTTCGGCCTCATCGGCCTCTGCGGTGACTTCGGCTCCTTCGTCGGCGAGATCCAGGCTGGCGACGGCCGCTTCTTCCAAGGTGGAGTCTGCGGCCAGGGCTTCCGGGGCCGGAGCGCTCATGCCGGTGGCAGCGCCGCCGCCACCGCCGCTTCCGATACGGCCAAAGCCGGGATCGGCGAAGGCGCCGCCGCGGGTTGGGGAGTCTTGTTGAGACTGCTGTTGCGGCGCGGCCGGTCGCGGTGCGGCCGTTCGCGGTGCGGCCCGGCGGGCCCTGGGCTCCTGTTGGGAGCGGCGGGTCTCGACGCGGGCGATCTCCCGGGTCTGAGGAGCGGCTTCGACGTCGGTAGAGGGCTGGGGGGCCGGGGAGAGCTCAAGCTCCATGGCCAGGGAGTCCTCGATGGACTCCGCCTCTTCGTCGGGCATCGGTGGGGTGGCGTGGGCGACGATCTCCGGCTCCGAGGAACCGCGGCCGGGCCCGGAACTGAAAGAGCCGGAGTGGCCGGTCTGGATGGCGACGCGGCCGACCTCCTGTTCGGCGTCCTGGAAGACGCTTTCGCCAAAGAGGATGGTGAGGACGGCGCCGGTGGCGATGAGCACGGCGGCGTAGCTGCCGAGTTTGTAGAGGTTCGCCGAGGCCAGGGTGGTCCAGACGCCGCGGTTGGGGCGGCGACCGTTTGAGGCGGCCGCGGGCTTGCGGGTGTCCGCTTCGGCGCGAGCGGCGGCGAGGATGGACTCCGTGAGGGCCGTGGGGACGGGCTCGGGGGCCGGGATGTGATCGGAGATCTCCTGTCGAGCCTCGGTGAGCTCTCGTAGCTCGGCGGCCAGGGCGTCGTCGTCCTGCAGCTCCTCTCGCAGCGCGGTCTCCTCGTCGGGATCGAGCTCTCCGTAGAGGAGGTCGAGGAGTCGGTCGTTGTGGGGTTCGCTGCTCATCACGAGTCACACAGGTCTAAAGAAGGCATCCACGTGGGAAACGGGGAGGCCGGTGGGCTCATTCCTCTCCAACGCGGGGGCGGAGAAAAAGATCTAGGGTTTCTTCGAATCGGAGTCATGGGACCATCTCCAGCTTCTCTTCGTCGTCGAAGTGGTGGTCACGGAATTCGGCGAGCTCGCCGCGGAGGGTCTGCAGGGCGTAGCGCATGCGGCTTTTCACGGTGGGGACGGGGATCTCTAAGGCCTCGGAGATCTCCCGGAACTTCAGGCCCGTGAACTCCCGCATCACGAAGACCTCCCGCTGCTCCTCGGGGAGCTTCTGGAGGGCTTCCTGGAGGCGATCCCGGAAGACCCGGCGGTCGACGTAGACGCTGGCCGAAGGGGCCTCTTCGTCGATGAGGCGATCCTGATGGGTCTCGCCGTCGCCGTCGTCGCCGAGGGGGTTCTGCAGGGAGTAGAGGTCGGCGCGGGAGCGCTTGCGGGCGGCGTCGATGCAGGCGTTGCGGGCGATGCGGTAGATCCAGGTCGAGAACTTGGCGGTGGCCTGATAGGAGGAGGCGCTGCGGACGACCTTGAGGAAGACCTCCTGGAGGAGCTCGTCGGCGACGTCGCGGCGACCGCAGCTGCGGAGGATGAAGTTGTAGAGGCCCGTCTGGTGTCGCTGCACGAGGAGGGCGAAGGCCTGTTGCTCGCCGTCGACGTACCGCTGCATCAGGGCGGCGTCGTCGAGGGACTCCAGGGGTGGTTTCTCTTCGTCGGCGTCCCCACGGCCGAGGAGGGATTTGATCAAGGAGAAGATCATAGGGGTCAGTATAGCAGATCAGGGGTCGTAGACGCACCGAAAGCCGATGTCCGTGCGACCCTGGCGGGCATCCCGGGGTTCGCGGGCGGTGGTTCGGAGCTCAAAAGGGGTGCTGATCCAGCTGCCGCCGCGGACGTGGCCTTCGATGTCGTCGTCGCCGCGGACCCACTCGGCGACGTTGCCGGCCATGTCGTCGAGGCCGTAAGGGCTTTGTCCGTCGGGGTAGGAGCCGGGGGGAGAGGTCCAGGCGTGGCCGTCGAGCTTGCCGGCGACCACGGTCTGCATCACGTCGCGCTCTCCCCAGTTGGCAAAGTCGGCGGACCAGAACTCGCCCCAGGGGAAGAGGTATCCGTCGGGGCCTCGGGCGGCCTTCTCCCACTGGTTGTGGGTGGGGAGGTCGCCGCCGCGGTGGCGGCAAAAGCTCCGGGCCTGATCTCGGGTGACGCAGACCACGGGTCGATCGTCGCGGAGGAGGGCCTGGGGCATCCGGACGCCGATCTGTCGGCCCTGAGGGGTCCAGATCTGGCAGTCGTCGAGGTCCTGGGGGGAGCAGCCGCCGTCGGCGACGCAGGCCTGGTAGTCGACGTTTCGGACCGGCCCGGAGTCGATGGAGAAGGCGGGCATCCGAACGGTTTGCTGGGGAAACTCACCGGGCAGGAGGTTGTCCCGGTCGCAGCGCTCGGCGGCGTCGTCCTGGATCCGGTGGCAGATCTGCATGATGTAGGACTGGGCTTCCCGGGAGAGGCCCCGGCGAAAGGAGCCCGCTTCGATCTCGATGATGGAGGGGGCCGAGAGGGAGACGGGGTTGTCGCCGTGGTCTCGGGTTTGCTCCACGTGGATCCAACTCAGGAGGGCCATGGCGGCGATGCAGAGGGTGACCGTGGCCCAGACGATGGCGTGGGAAGAGGTGCGGCCCGGGGAGGCGGTGGCCGCTTGGGGGGCGGGGCTGTCGCCGGAGACCTCGGCGGCGGAGGCCTCGGAGGTCTCCGGGGGCTGCTGAAAGGCGACGGCGTCGAGGGCCATGGTGCGGGGCTCGATGGCCGGAACGCCTTCGACGAGGGTGTTGGAGGGCTTGACGTTGCGCTCCGGGCCGAGATGGATGGCCGGGGCCTCCTCTTCGGTCTGGACCTCGGTCTCCTCGGAGAGGCTCATGAGCTTGCGACTGGGGCGGCTCGTCGGGCGGCTGCGGACGATGGTGTCGTCAGGGCCGGACTCGCTGTCTCGCTTCAGGAGGCGGTCTAAGCGGCTTCGCTCCTCGGGTCCGAGGACCTCGCGGACGGTCTCGGCGGCCCGGAGGCGGAACCCGCATTGCTCGCAGAACGGGGCGTCAGCGGGCTGATCGCTGGTGCACTCCGGGCAGATGACGGTGTCGTCGGTCATGGTTCGGTGCTTGCGCAGGCGGTAGGGAGGGTCTAGGATACCCGCCAAGTTCGGTCATTTTTTCAACGTAGTACCGCGGACGATCCTATTACAACCATGAACGCCGCGTTCATACAAGTGACGGCCCCGTAAGGACCCGAAGGAGAGTAACAATGAGTCGAGTCGTAGGCACCCTGTTGAGCGTCCTCTTGGTGATTGCCCTGGTGGGCTGTGAGTCCGATCCGGTGGAGGAGGCCCAGCCGGAGCCCGAAGAGACCACCGAGGAGGTGGCCGAGGAGGCCGCTGACGACGACGGAGAGGTGGTCGATGAAGAAGAAGAAGGGGTGGCCCTGGAAGGAGGGCAGTGGGTGGAGAGCGAGCTCTACGACGTGAAGATCCGGGTGCCCGAGGACTGGGAGATCGCCCGGGCCGAGGACGCCGTCTCCGCCACGGACTCCGATGGATCGACGACGGTGATCCTCGCCGGCTCCGAGTCGGACCAGACCTTGCAGAACGCCGTGACCCAGATTCGGTCGGACCTAGAATTCAAGGAAGTGAACTTCGAGAGCAACGAGATCACCACGATCAACGGGTTCGCGGCGACTCGAGGCCGAGGCTCGGCGGTGCTGGTGCAGGAAGGAGAGATCGACGAGGAGATCCAGTTTCTGGGATACGCCCTGCGAGTGGGCGCCAAGAACGTGACCCTGATGATCTTCAGCGAGGCCACCATGTATGAGGCCAAGCGGGACATCATCGACGGGATCGCCCACACGATCACCCGCCTCTGAGCGACTACTGAGTCTGAGCGACTACTGAAAGGAAAGACCCATGTCGGAGATCCTGCGGCAGCTGACGGAAGACATCAAGACGGCCATGAAGGCCCGGGAGATGGAGAAGCTCTCCACGTTGCGGATGGTCAACGCGGCGGTGAAGAACCACGCCATCGAGGTCCAGCGAGATCTCGAGGATCAGGACGCCATCGACGTGCTGACCAAAGAGGCCAAGAAGCGGCGGCAGGCCGCCGACGCCTACGAGGAGGCCGGTCGGGCGGAGCTCGCCGAGAAAGAGCGGGCCGAGCTGGTGTGGATCCAGGCCTACTTGCCGAAGCAGCTCACCGACGAAGAGGTGGGGGCGATCATCGATGAGATCATCGCCGAGCAGGGCATCGAGAGCCGCCGCCAGATGGGTCAGGTGATGGGGGCCGTGATGCCCCGGGTGAAGGGCCGGTTCGACGGGTCCCGGGTCAAGGATCTGGTGCTGGCGCGGCTGGATTGAGGATCGACAACGGTGAGGGAGAGGATATGAAGAGGCTCTTGAAGCAGATCGTGGCGCTGGGGTTGGTGGCTTCCTTTGCGTTGGTGCTGGGATGTCAGCGGACGCCTGAGGATCTGGAAGAGTGGCGAGACGCCCGGGGGGGGATGGAGCAGCTCGCGGAGTGGGCTGGTAGCGACCGGGAGAGCATGCCCGTGCGGATTCGGGCCCTGCAGATCATGATCGAAGAAGGCGCCGGCGAGCAGGTGACCCGGGTGCTGGATCGGGTTGAAGACCCCGAGGTCCGCCAGGATCTGGCCGATGGCGCCATGGGTGGGGTGGAGACGTTGTGGGCCGCCGACGACATCCCGGAGTTCACCGAAGAGCTTCGGGCCGGGGGCGGGGCGATCGCGATCGGACAGTCCGCCCAGGCCAAGGATATCGCCTACCACCTCTACCCCTACCTGGGACCGGAGCAGAAGGAGCGGGCCCATGAGATCTTTCGAGAGTGGATGAGCGAGGAGCAGGAGTTCCGGACCCAGATCGGACAGGCCCGGATCCCCATGCTTTTGCTTCGGGCCGGCGACGGGGCGATCGAGCTGCTGAAGCCCTGGATTATGACCGCCCATGACCCCCGGGAGGTGGTCGCTCAGCTTCGGCAGAACGTGACCGAGGAGTCGGAGCACCGGGTGATCGACGCCGCCGTGGCCGAGCGGGCCACCGAAGAGCACCCCGATGTGAGCCGAGAGCTGCAGCACGCCGTGGTGGGCGCCGAGACGGACGCCATCGTGCCCTATCTGGAGAAGGCGATCATGGATCCGGCGATCACCGGGGACTTCCTGCAGGGCAGCCTGGACACCCTGGTGGAGGTCCACGGGGAAGACGCCGGGGACTTCCTGGCGCGGGTCGTCGAGGAGCGCGATGGGGTGCTGCGATGGGCGGCGGCCAACGCCCTGATCGACGCCCGGGACGACCGGGGGATGGTGGACATCGCCCGGGCGCTACCTACGGACGCCTCGGCCTATGACGCGGGGGCCGACGACTCCTTGAAGCG
>SKON01000108.1 GCA_007120035.1 Myxococcales bacterium | reverse complement strand
GCTCGATGATGACCTCGCGGAGACTTCCGAGCCCTCACTGCCACCGTCGCTTCCCGTGGCAGCCGACGACGGGCCGGAGTTGGAGGAAGAAGAGCCCGAGGGGGCCGAAGAGCTCCGCGATGAGGAAGAAGAGCAGGAAGAGGAAGAAGAGATCGTCGCCGGTTTCGACCAGTGGGAGCAGGCCGCCGTAGGAAACCAGGGGGCGATGGCGACCCTGATGAAGAGCCCGGTCCGCAATGGCGTGATCCTCGGCGGCGCGATCCTGGCGCTGATTCTCTTCATCGCCATCATCAGCTCCTCCGACGAAGAGGAAGAGATCGATGGGCAGGTCCCGGAGATCGCCGCCGCCAATTCTCCCACCGAGACCGACCAGGAGCCGTCGGAAGTCGATGAGGACGAGTCCGTTCTGGGAGAAGAGGACGAGGACGAGCTGGTGATGGAGTGGGACGAAGAGGACTCCGAGGGAGAACTCGCTGACCTCTTCGAAGAAGAAGAAGAGGCCGAAGAGGAGGTCGAAGAGCCCCCCAGAACGACCCCCCGCACCACCCCTCGAACCACCCCTCGCACCACGCCACCCCGTGATACCCGCACCGCGGAACAACGAGAACAAGATCGCCTCGAAGAACTCCTTCAGCAGGCCGGGCAACTCTAATGACCAACCTCCACCGAGCACTGTGGCTCGTTGCCATCGCTCTCCTCATCGCTCCCTCCCTCGCCGGCGCTGAAGAAACACCGGACCCCGTGGACGCCGAGGAGGTCCGGGCCTTCACCCTCGACGATGTCTTCGCCGACACCCGAACCGAAGATCCTCCTCGTGACTCCCTCTCGGAGTCCGACGTGGATCAGCTCACGGAGGTGATGACCGCGGCGATCCAGACTGAGCAATCCGGCGATCACCTCGGCGCTCGGGATCACTACGTCGACGCCTACGTGATCTTCCCCCACTCCAATATCGTCCTGGCGATCGCTCGCACGTCGGCGAACGCCGAGGACTATCCGGCAGCGGTGAAAGCCTACGATATGTACCTGGAGCGAAACCCAGACGGCGAGGAGGCCGAAGAGGTTCAGCGCCGGGCCGACGCGTACCGAGAGCTCCTCCCTGCCGAGCTCGACGAGGACGAGGATGAGGACGAGGAGCCACAGGAGGAGCGGGAGCCCTTCCTCGCCAATCTGCCCCAGCCGTCGGTGCTGGGGTGGGCTGGCCTCGGCCTGACCGTCGTGGGCGTCGGCGCCATGATCGGTGGAGGCCGGACCGCCTCGGGTATGGACGATCGGTTCGCGGAACTGGAGGGGACCATCGAGGCCGAGGATCGCGAAGCCTACGATCGGGTATCCGGCGAGATCTCAAGCGCTCAAACCCGGGGGCGAGTCTTCCTCTACGGTGGGATGCTCCTCACCGCCGGCGGGGTGGGACTCCTGACCTACGATCTCCTGCTCAACCAGGGGCAGGCCGATGCTCCCCCTCCTCGGGAGCCCGGGATGTCCTGGGACTTGGGCCCCACCGGACCCGGTGAGTTCCAGGTGCAGGTGATCCTCCGTTATTAAGCAGGTATGCGTGATGTTCAAAAGCCTCTTTCGCAGTCTGGTTGTCATGACCATCGGGTGTTCCTGGGTCCTGGTGTCCACCGGGTGTGAGCCCCTGCATCGCGATATCCCGGTGTTTGGTGACGAGCCCGACGCGACCCTCGAAGATGTCTCCGACGACGACGCCAGCCAGTGTCAGGAGGGGCTCGCGTGTGGACCCTGTGGGCTGGGTTCCACGGTCTGCGTCAATGGACTGCAACAGTGCTCCGGGCCCGTGGATCTCCAGACCGACGATGATCACTGTGGAGAGTGCGACAACTCTTGCGGAGCTGGAGCGAGCTGCGTGGGCGGGACCTGTGTCTCCGACGACGAGTGTATCGCCGACGTCCCCTGCGGGACCTGCGGCACCGGCGTGATCACCTGCTCCGTCGATGGGGAAGCCACCTGTGTAGGGGGGCAAATCGACCTCGACACGGATCCGGACTTCTGTGGCGACTGCGATACCTCCTGTGATCCGGGCTCGGACTGTGTCGATGGTGTCTGCGTGGGCCCGCCCCCGCTGCGGGCCATCGCTTGCCCCCAACAGGTGACGCTGATCTGGGATGAGATCCCGGGGAGCAGCTCCTATGAGGTTCGGTGGTCCTCAAGCCCCGGCGGCGCAGACAGCACGATCCCGGCGCGAGAGGGGAACAGCGGGATCGTGACCTCGACAAACCAGATCAGCCTCGACTTCAACATCAACTTCGGGACCCTCTACTTCCAGGTCACGGGTCGGTCCGGTGGCACGCAAACCGGAAACACCGCGGCGACCCCGGTCTCGCTGCCGTCGGGCACCACCTCGGGGGTGGTCGACGACGGAGACGAGCTGACCGTCCCGGAAGGGGAGACCTACGTGGGGTGGGGCGACCAATCGCGCGCTACCCGGATCCAGGTCGAAGGGACCCTCTGCGTGGAGCGCCTGGTCTCTACGGACGGTGGCGCGATCCGCCTGCGAGCTCCGCAGGTCGAAGTCGGGGAGCACGGGGCCATCTCGGCGACCGCCTCCGGTCATGGCGGCGGTGGCTTCGCCTGCACGGGAAGCCCCGGTGATGGCGGCGGCGGCGGCTCCTATGGCGGCGCCGGCGACGCCACCTGTGACACCGGCGGTGGGACCTACGGCGACGCTACCTCGGCGGAGATTCAGATGGGGAGCGGCGGCGGCGGGACCAACCAGGGCTCGGGCCCAGGCGGCGGCGGGCAATCCTGTGGCGTGCGCAGCATGAACGGTGGCCGCGGTGGCGGGGCCCTCCATCTGGAAGGGGCCGAGATCCGGGTTGCCGGGGTGCTCGTCGCCAACGGCTCCGGGACCTTCGGGAACTGCCCCGGCCATCCCGGGGGGAGCGGCTCCGGCGGTGGAATTCTTTTGGAGGGCGGCGCCGTGTTCGTCAACGGCACCGCCGAGCTTCATGCCCGTGGGGGAGCCCTGGGCAAGGCCGGTGGCGGCGGTCGGATCAAGCTCCTTGGGGACACCACCGTGGAGTCCGGCGCACTCCTCAGCGCCGCCGCCGGTACCGCTTCCGCCGCCGACGGCTCGGTGTACGTCGAGTAGTCTCGGTCACTACCGGGAGAATACGTCCTGGAAGCATCGAATGACCCGCTCTTGCTCCTCTGTCGTCAGCGACGAGCCCGACGGAAGGCAGAGGCCCCGCTCGAAGAGCCGCTCTGACACCCCGCCACCGACGCACTCCGCCTCGGCGAAGACGGGCTGCAGGTGCATGGGCTTCCACACTGGCCTAGCCTCGATGTTCCGGGCCTCCATCTCCACTCGGACGTCCTCCCGGGACACCCCGGCTTCCTCGGGATCGATGGTCAGGCACGTCAGCCACCGCGTCGCCTCTCCCCAGGGCGCCTCGGGCATCCACTCCACGCCGGGCAGCTGCCCCAGGCGCTCCCGATAGGTCTCGAAGATCTCCCGGCGCCGGGCCACCTTCGCCGGCAGGTTCGCCAGCTGCCCCCGACCGATCCCCGCCAGGACGTTGCTCATCCGGTAGTTGTACCCCAGCTCGCTGTGCTGGTAGTGGGGCGCCCGATCCCGGGCCTGGGTCGCCAGCTTTCGGGCATGGGCGATCAGCTCGGCGTCCCGGCTCACCAGCATTCCACCCCCCGAGGTGGTGATGATCTTATTTCCGTTGAACGAGAAGATCCCCGACTGCCCGAAGATCCCCGGCGGCCGTCCCCGGTAGGTCGCCCCCAGGGCCTCGGCGGCGTCCTCGATCAGCGCCACTCCGTAGCGGTCGCAGATCTCCACCAGGGGATCCAGATCGGCGCACTGCCCGTAGAGGTGCACCGCCACCACCGCCCGGGGCAGCCGGCCGGCCCCGGCCTTCTCCTCCAGCACCTGCGCCACCAGCGCCGGATCCAGGTTCCACGACCGCTCCTCGCTGTCCACAAACACCGGCCGGGCCCCCAACTGCACCACCGGCGCCGCGCTCGCCACGAAGGTCAGAGTCGACACCACCACCTCATCACCGGGCCCCACCCCGGCCAACCGCAACGCCAGATGGAGCGCCGCCGTCCCCGACGACAGTGCCGCGCAGTGGGCCCCTTCACAGAGTCGGGAAAACTCCGCCTCAAATCCATCCACGTTCGGCCCCAGGGGCGCGATCCAATTCGTCTCAAAGGCCTCCCCCACATACCGACGCTCCTCCTCCCCGATATCTGGCGGCGACAAATAGATCCGTGGCTCTTCGCTCTTCGTCATGACTCTCCCCGACACAGGAACCGGCCTTGGCTTCTCATCCCCACGATTGTAGGCCCAGATCCTGTCCTGTAAATGCTACACGACTCTCGGGGCCCCCCCCGGCCAAGAAGCCCCCCTTCCGATCCGGGAAATGCCCGTCCGATAAGGCTCATGGGTGGATCCACCCCGGGGGGGCCTGCCGGATCTGGCGGGATCCGGGAGGTGCTCCGACGGGTCGGAATGCTCATTCTGGGGGGCAGTTTGCCCCATGCCATCCGTCTTCTGTTACGATAGACTCGAAGAACCGATTTCGCCTCCCAATGTCGACGGTTGCCATGAACCGCGTATGCCATCTCATCGTTCTCCTCGTGGTAGTCGGAACCGGTTGTCGAGAGGATCCCTCCGAAAGGGATCCTCCGAGGGTTCCCGACTTTGATCCCACCACCGGTTGTGAGGGACGCCTGGACCCCGTCGAGCCTCATGGTGAGGTCCACACCGTGGGCACCGGCAACAGGGCGTCCTGCACGGAGGAGGCCCTGCACGAGGCCGTGGAGGCTCTGAACGCTGGCGGTGGTGGGACGCTGCTCTTTGACTGCGGCGGGGAGCACGAGATCGTGCTGACGGAGTCGGTGCGGATCACCGCGGACGCCGTCGTCGACGGGGGCCACGAGATCACCCTGAGCGGAGGCGGCGCGGTGCGGGTGATCGAGCTCGACCACCACCTGAATTTCGTGCTCCAGCGAATCACCATCCGTGAGGGATTCGTGGCGGCCGGGAGCGATAACGAGAGTGGGGCCGGGCTCTTGCACCCCTGGTTCGGTACCCTGGAGGTGATCGACGCCACCTTTGTGGACAACCACAGCGCCAGTCAGGAGAACGACGTAGGCGGCGGAGCGATCTACGCCGGTGGCTTGACCCACGCCGTGCTCTCGGGGACCACGTTCGTGTCGAATACGGGCTCTATCGGCGGCGCCGTGTTGAGCCGCAGCACGAACCTGCGGGTGGTGGATACGGCGTTCTACGACAACGCCGCTACGAGCTGGGCCGAGTCCGGTCAGTACGGCAACGGCGGCGGTCTGTACATCGACCGCCTTTGGCTGGACGATCCCGTGGACTTCGTGATCTGCGGGGCCCACTTCGAGGGCAACCGCGCCACGGTCCACGGGAGCGCTTTCTTTTCGTACAACCTGGAGGGAACGGGCGCGCTCTTTGACCGATGCACCTTCGTGGACAACCACATGGACGGGCCCGGCGGCGGGACGGGGACGGTCTACCACCAGGGAGTTCCTCTGGTGTTTACCCACTCCACGGTCGCTCAAAATAGTACGGGCCATCACGCCGGAGGGCTCTTTCTGGGGGGCGGGACGGACGCGACGATCGCCAACTCCACGTTCGTGGGCAACGAGACGCCAGGAAACGCCGGGGCGATCTGGGCAGGCAACGGTCGAGTGAGTATCCGGCATACCACGATCGCCCGTAACCACGCCGACTTTGGCCCGGCGATCTTCCGAGGGGCCGATGGGGAGGTGACCCTGACGGCGACGATCCTCGCTGAGAACACTACGGACAACGAGTTCAGCGCCCTCTCATGCCACGCCACATTTGGCGACGGAGGCGGCAACTTCCAATGGCCCGACGTCCGTCCCAACGGAAATCCCGACACCCCCTGCGCCGAGTCGATCACCTTCGCTGACGTGAGGCTCGGTGATCTCGACGACCATGGCGGCTTCTCCCCCACGCTGGCCCTGCCCCCGGACAGCCCCGCTGCCGGGGTGGTGGAGGACTGTCCGGCCTTCGATCAGCGGGGCGAACCTCGGGAGGTGCCCTGCACGGCCGGGGCGTTCGAGCCCTGAGCGCCGATGTTCTCTCGCGTCTCGACTGGAGGAGCTATGAATCGAACCACCTGTCCCAATTGTCGCGTCAGCACCTCGGGATCCTACCGTTTCTGTCCGGAGTGTGGCGCAGATATGACCGCCGAGCCTGCCGGGACCCATGACGGCTCACCAATGGGAGTCCAGATGGGCAGTGATCTCAGCGCCGACCCACTGGAAGAATTGGGTCGGTTGATGGCGGGGCTTGACTTCACCGGCCCGAACGCCAGCCAGAACTTCCCCCCTTGAACCCACTCGAACCGGTTCGTGGGGGTACCCCGTGATGGCGTCGGGTTTGGGCGGTGCGAAGGACCTCGGAACGTCGAGGTTGGCGGCGAAGGACACCGGAACGTCGGGGTTGGCGGTGAAGGACACCGGAACGTCGAGGTTTGCGGCGGATCATTACCAAACATAGTTCAGGGTCCCCACGGTCCACCCCGGGACAAGCCCTCGGGGCTATAGGTAGCGGGGCTCCGCAGGGGCCAAGGCCCCGCTCCGCCTGAGATGTTCTCCACATAGTCGACCATTCGAGAACCAACCCCGTGCGGAGTTCGACGGTGCCGGAATGAATCCGGACCTGGTTCGGAACGACTCCGTTCTCCGAAACATCGAAGGTGGAGCGGGGCCTTGGCCCCTGCGGAGCCCCACTACTTCCAGCCCCCGGGCTTGTCCGGGGGTAGACCGTTTGGGCCCCTGTACTCGGCCTGGGACGATGCCGCCGCCAACCCCGACGCCACGAACGATTCCGCCGCCAACCCCGACGCTCCGATGTCCTTCGTCGCCAACCCCGACGCCACGATCGATGCCGGCGCCACCACGGAGATCGTCGCACCGCCCAAACCCGACGCCATCACGGCGTACCCCCACGAACCGGTTCGAGTGGGTTGAAATGGGCGGGAAAATCTCTACTCTTGAAATTGAAACTGATTTTCATTGTTGCCTCGGTGGTGATGAGGTATGAAGGTCAGGAGAGATTGGGTTGGCGAAGAGGTGCACCAGCGATGACCGTCGGAGAGCTATTGATGCAGGGGGGCTGGCCTATGGTCCCCATCTATCTGTGCAGCGCGGTCGCGGTGGCGATCTTTTGCCGGAAGTTGGTTCAATACCGAGCGGAGGGTCTCTCACGAACCGCCTGGCTCGACGACGTGTTGCGGTCTCTGGAAGAGTCTCGAATCGGCGACGCTCGGGAGCGAGTCGCTCAGACCGATCATCCCATCGCCCGCGTGGTGGGGGTGATGCTGGCCACCCGGGACCGGCGACCCGATCGTGTAGAGGCTGAGGCCCGGCGGGCCGGTAGTCTCGAGGTTCAGCGCCTGGAGCATCACGTCGGAGCCCTGTCCTTTATCGCCCAGGCAGCACCGTTGCTGGGGCTTCTTGGGACTGTGATCGGGATGGTGGAGCTCTTCATGAGTCTCCAGGGGGCGGGGCTCACCAACGTGGACGCCGGCCTGTTGGCCGCTGGAATCTGGAAGGCTCTGCTGACCACGGCCGCCGGATTGGTGGTGGCCGTGCCGACCCTGGCCGCCTATTCGTACCTGCACAGCCGCACCGACGCCTTCCGCCTGACCCTCCGGGACGCCGTGGAGCGAGTCCTGACGGCGCTGCCAGCGCCGGACCCCACGGACGGTCTGGCAGATCCTCCTCGGCCCCAGCTCGTCCGGGAGGCCTCCGGTGGAGTTTGAGAGCTTCCGACGACCCCAGCCGACGATCAACGTCTCGGCCCTGTTGGATGTGGTGTTCATCCTCCTGATCTTCGTCGTGCTGGCGGCCAACTTCGATCGGCTCCGGGAGATGGAGGTGGTCCTCCCCGGCGCGGACGCCGAGACCCCGGCGCGCACGGACGCGTTGGTGCTGACCGTTCCCGTCGACGGCCCGATGCTCCTGAAGGGTGACCCCGTGGAGCTCGAGGGGTTGCGGGGACCGCTGAGCGACCTCCGGGCCGACTACGAGGTGCTCCTCCTGGTCAGTGATGGCCGCGTCGATCTGGAGCGAGCCGTGAAGATCTTTGATGAAGCCTCGGCGGCGGGCTTCGAGTCGGTCTCCATCGCCACGCAGGAGGTCCCGTGACACCTCCTTCACCGAAGCCATTCCGGGGCTGGGGAGTGCCCTTGATCGTGGCCGTCGTCGTGCACCTGGGACTCTTCGCCATCCCCCTGCATTTTTCCGAAGCCCACAGCGAGGAGAAGAGCCCGCTGCGGCTCACTTTCACAGCGGTCGAGGTGCCGGAGCCGATGCCCGAGCCCGTCGTGGAGCCTCCTCCCGTAGAAGAGCCTCCCCCCGCAGTAGAGCCTCCCCCTGTGGTGGAGCCGCCGCCCGTGGTCGAGCCCCCGGTCGCCGAGCGAGCGGTCGCGATCCCCGAACCCCCCGCCGAAGAGCCCCCTCCGACTCCCGAACCCCCGATCCAACCCGTCGACGAGGTGAGCCCTGACTCTCCCGACCTCGACCTCGCCAATGTGGAGCCCATCTCCCTTCCCGTGCCGGAGAGAGACCAACCACGGGCACCTCGGGCCACGGAGTCCGTGGAGCCCGTGGCGGCCGTGGACTGGCAGGGCTACGGTCGGGGGCTCGTCTCCGCCGTGCAGGCCGAGGAGGACTACCCCCGTATGGCTCGACGCCGCGGCCTGGAGGGCACCGCTATGGTCCGCATGACCGTCCGCCGCGATGGCCAACTCGCCAGGGCGCCCGAGCTCGTGGAGTCTACAGGGCACCGCAGCCTGGATCGGGAGGCCCTGCGAATGATCGAGGCCGCCGCTCCCTTTCAGCTCTTCCCGGAACACGCCCAGGAGCCCGAGCGGGAATTCGTGATCCCCCTGCGGTTCCGGCTCACCAGTTGAAGCGCATTCTACGAGCAGTGGTCGTCTTTCTGGGCGTCCCGATTCTCTTCTTGCTCCTCTTCGGCGGATGTATGGGATTCTTTCAGGAACGGCTGATCTTCTTCCCCGAGACTCTCTCAGAAGACAAGGACTTGAGCTTCACCGGAGGTGAGGAGGTCTTCCTGACCGCCGACGACGGCGCTCGGATCCACGGCCTCTTCTTCGAGGCCTCCGTCGATGAGCCCTCGGGAGCGGTCCTCTACCTCCACGGCAACGCCGGTAGCGTCGCCAGCTGGTATCCCGTGGCCGACGATCTTCTCCGCCTCGGCCTCGACGTCTTCCTCCTCGACTATCGCACCTACGGCAAGAGCCAGGGCTCTCTCTCCGAGGAGGGGCTCTACCAGGACGGTCAGGCCGCCTACGAATACTTGATCGACCGGGGCTATCAGCCGGGCCAGATCGTGGTGTACGGCCGCTCCCTCGGGGCCGCTGTGGCCACCAAGGTCGCCGTCACCCGGCCCGTGGGAGGGGTGGTCCTCGAGACCCCCTTTACGAGCCTCGTAGACCTCGCAAAAGAGCTCTACCCCTTCTTCTTCCCCGGGTTGTTCCTGAAGTACGAGCTCGACAACCTGGAGCGAGCCCCCCAGATCGAAGCGCCGACGCTGGTGATCCACGGCACCGATGACGAGATCATCCCCCTGGACCACGGCAGAGCGGTGTTTGAGGCTCTCCCTCGGGGCCACCGCCTTGTCACCATCGACGGGGGACGGCATAACAACCTCCGGGAGTATCCGGCACACGCCGCGGGCCTGGCCGACTTCTTCGAGGCCCTCGATGGGCCCGATAATTGACACAGCCTCTGCGGCCTCGGAGAATACCCTCCAGTGGCCTTCTCTCCTCTTCGGCGCTTTCATGAAGCTTACCCTGGCACGCCCCGACCATAGCGAGACCATCGCGAACTTCTATCAGAAGATTTACCCCCGCGGCTTCGATCATCCCGAGATGCTCGACGCCCGGTTGGTGGATGGGCTGCTCGCCGATGGGGAGATCGCCGTGGTGATCGCCACCCACAAGCGTTCCCTCCTGGGCTGCGGTCTGGCCTTCATCAGCACCTGGAACCAGGCGCTGGAGATCGGACCCCTCTCGGTGGATCAGATCGAGGGCCGGGGCGCTGTGGGCAAAGCTCTCTTCGAGGCGATGCGACGGCTGGGCCTGAAGAACTACGGGGTCTGTTTCTACCGGGCCAGCGGGGAGAAGTCCTTCCAGCGAGGACGAAATCTGGGGGCCTCCTGTTGGGGATATCGACCGGCGCCGGGATCGAATAAGCTCACCGACGCGGAGCTGATCATGGGGTTTCCCCACCCCGGCTCCGAGCAGCGTCGGGTCGAACCGCCGGCCAACAGCCTCACCCGCACCCCCTTCGCCGCGCGGGTCATCCGATCCTTCGAGGGGGCTGAGCAGGGCGTCCCTCACCCCAAGAGCTTCCCCGTGGGTTGCCCCCGTGGCACTGGGGCCCCGGTGATCTCCGGCCGGATCTGGCCCACCTATCACTCTCGCGGAAACTACATTCACATCGAGAACGCCGCCGGCGCCTACCCGGTGGAGATCATCAAGGAGTTCACCGAGAAGGTGGAGGAGAAGGGGGTCCGCGACGTGCGCCTGGCCCTCCCGGTCAACCAGGAGGAGGCCTTCTTCGACCTGCTGGACTACGGGTTTCGCCCCGTGGCCTACCTCCCCGGTTGGTACCTGCGGGGAGCCCATCGATTTGACTGCGTGCAGCTGGTCCGGGGCGCCCCCCGAGTGCCGCGGACCCCAGAGACCTTTATCGAGCGGGCCGTCCAACGGGTCCACAACGAGTTGACCCCCGAGTAACGGGCCAGACAGATCGCGGCGATTTCTGGACACCCCGAGCGGGGATATGATAATGTCGCGGGCTGACGATCTGGACAGAGATTCCCATCACCGGCGTCCCTCTTACGCGGGCTCGAGATCATGACGGACCAGAACCGAAAAACGCTGCGCAGCTTCTACTGTCGCGACTATCTCTGGGAGCACTTTGAGCAGATGGCCCAGGAGCTGGGATGCTCCATGGACTATCTGATCAACGAGTCGATGCGGCTCTACGCTCGCAGCAGAGATTTCTCCGGTGGCCCCGAGCCCGATCCCGGGTTTGGCGGCGGCTTCAACGCCGGGGGTTCGCCGCCGGTGGACCACTTCGACGTCGGCGGCCAGGGCGCCAGCCAGCGGACCTTCGAGCGGGTCCCCACGATGGGCACGAGTCGAGCTCTGGGAGGCCGGCCGCAGCCGCAGCAGCCGCAGCCTCCCGGTGGTGGGTTCGGCCAACGAGGCGCCGGTGGCCCCCCGCCGCCGCCACCGCGTCCCCCCCAACCGCCGGCGGCCCAGTCGGGCTGGGGCCAACCCCCGAGCCCCCCCCAACCGCCGGGCGGGTTCGGCGCCGAGCCGGCCTACGGGGCGAGCCCCCAGACCGGGCAGGAGTCCTTATTCCTCTCGTTCAATGGCAATCGGTACGCCATCGACAAGGATAAGTTTGTGATCGGCCGCGGCAGCGACAAGACGGATCTGACCATCCGAGATGGCAATATCTCTCGAAAGCACTGCGCTGTGATCTTCCGTAACGGCTCCTACTACATCAAAGATCTCGGCTCCACCAACGGCGTGGAGTACCGGGGGAACCGGATCGAGTCCAAGAAGATCGAAGAGGGAGATGTCTTCTATCTCTGCGACTACGAGTTACGCTTCTCCTATCACTGATCGGCCGTGAGCTCTTTTCAACTCGACGAGATCGACGACGATCTCATCCAGATTCAGCTCTCCGGGGTGGCAGGGGTGTCCGGGCCGTTCGCCGAGCCGGTCTACGTGTATCTGGTGGGGGGCTCGGCCCCGGCTCTGATCAACGTCGGCCATCCCTCCACCGAGGAAGCGCTGGTGGCGGCCCTGCGGGAGTGCGACGTGTCCCCGGCCCAGATCGAGCGGATCGTGGCCACCTCTTGGGATCCCCGAGTGATCGGCGGGGTGGCCCGGTTCCCCGGCGCTGACCTCTTCGTGCTCAGCCCCGACATGCGGGCTCCCGGCGACCTGGAGCTGGTCTTCGAGAACCAGCGCAAGCGATGGCGAGGACTGGCCGATGAGTTCGCTGCCGAAGACTCTGAGTTCTCCCGTCGAACTGTCCAGGACTTCGTCCAGGCCTTTTTCCCGCGAGTGACCCGGGATCTGGGGTTTCTCCCTCTCCGAGACGGGCATCGGCTGCGGATTGGCTCCCTGGATCTGGAGGTGCTGGCCACGGGTGGACCCGGGCCGGGTCACCTCAGCCTCTTCGACGAGGCTCGGGGCCTGATGTTCACCGGCGACTTCGCTCTGATGGGCCTCCCCGACGAGATCGAGCATCCCCGCGCTTACCTCCTCAGCTTAGAGCGGATGGCCGAGCTGCGACCCACGAAGGTGCTCCCCAACCGGGGGCAGGTCTTGCCCCGAGGACGGCAGACCCTCATGTCGGCGGGCCGATTTCTGAACACCTTTTTGACCAACGTTCCCCTGGCGTTGGTGAAGGGACCCACGGTGCTCCAATTCTTGGAGCGCGATCGAGGGCGGCTCCCCGAGGACCCCCTGGAGCTCCTGGCGGCCTACGAGGTGCATCGAATGCTCCTCGATGAGCTCGTCCGTACCCGGACCATCGCCGCCGAGGGCGACGGTCTTCACCGACGGTACGGCGTGGACGTTCAGGATTCGCGTCAGGATCTCCGGTGAGTCAGACCCGCAGGTTCGGGGGGCCCGAGAAGTCGAAGTCTCCCTTCAGCGCCGACTTCAGTTTGTCCAACGCCCGGGTGTGCATCCGAGAACCCCAGGAGGGCGAAAACCCCATCTCTCGGGCCACCTCGGAGAGTGATCGGTCGTTGTAGTACACCTCGGTGAGGAGGGTCCGCTCTTTCTCCGGCAACTTCTTCAGGGCCTTCTTGATCGCCTCCCGAGTCTCCTCTTGGACCAGCGCCACCGCCTGGGGGGCATGGTCCGGACGCAGGGCCACGGCCGGATCCTCGGAGAGCACATAGACCAACCCCACAGATCCGAGGACATCGCCCAGGGGGCCCATCCGCTCTTCCGGTCCCGCGAAGGTGTCGAAGGACTGGCTCACGAACCCGAAGGTCCGCAGCACTTCATTGCAGGCGACCTCGGCTTTCAGGCTGTAGTCCCCGATCAGGTCCGAGATGGCGTCCAACATGGAGCCGCGGATTCGGTAGTATGCGTAGGTCGCGAACCGGGCCGGACGGGTTTCGTCGTACCGCTGATAGGCTTCCAGTAATCCCGCCACTCCCCACCCCACCAGATCCTCGAAGTCCACGGAGTCCGGGACCTTTCGGTGGAGGCTGTGGGCCACCTTCCGGATCAGTTTTTCGTAGCGCTGCAGCAAGATCGTAGGATCTTCGGGCAGGGGCCCGGAGTCGGGGCGTCGAGAGTGGAGGGTCTTGCGATCGTCTTCCCCCATAGCAGTCCTGTCTCCCTTCCGGCGCTGGTAGCCGGTCGAAACATTGTGAACCGCGCGCCCGTCGACGACGACCCCGATCCAGGACTGCTATGACGACCCCGGTACGGCCAGGGCCCATCGCGCCAACTACAGAGAACACGCGAAGGCCAAAGACCTACGGCTACCCCACTACAGGTCGAGTGATAGGAAAAGAGTACCTGCCCCGAACCGACCGGGCAAGGCCAAAATCCCCCCTGAAGGTGATCCACGGCGATCGGTTGGCCCACAGCCCGCAGCGGGCCTTGGCCCGCGAGGACTTTCGGGCGAAGCCCGACTCGCTTTAGCCTCGTGGCCTTGGCCCGAGGGGAGGTTCCGCGCCGCCCTCTATCTCCGTTACACAAACCGGTCCACCTCGGCGGTTCGCCCACCAGCGACCCCAGGAGGCGAATCTGGCACCTCTCCTCGGGCCAAGGCCACGAGGGGAGGTTCCGCGCCGCCCTCCATCTCCGTTACACAAACCGGTACACCTCGGCGGTTCGCCCACCAGCGACCCCAGGAGGCGAATCTGGCACCTCTCCTCGGGCCAAGGCCACGAGGCTTGGCGAGTCGGGCCTGAAACAGCGGCCCGAACGTCCTCGCGGGCCAAGGCCCGCTGCGGAATGGCGACGTTCCTGCCGACGGAGACCGATCACACCCATCTCCCCCTTTCAGTCGAGTGGGCGGAAATCGCCGACGCCGGTGACTGGACCGGACCTCTACCTTCGGGCTACACTCGCCGCGATTCACCGGATCAAACGACGGCTCTTCATCAGGACCTGCCGTGGAAGAGAACGAGGAACTACAACTCGTCCAGCGCGCTCAGGAGGGGGACCGCGAGGCCTTCCAGGAGCTCGTGGAGCGCTATCAGCGCAAGGTCTATGGCATCTGCATCGGGATGCTCAAAGATCCCGATGACAGCATGGACGTCAGCCAGGAGGTCTTCATCAAGGTCTACCGGTACCTGGACAACTTCAACCTCCAGTCCTCGTTCTACACCTGGCTCTACCGGATCACCGTCAACAAGTGCATCGACTTCATGCGCAAGAAGAAGCGCCAGCGAGAGGTCGACTACGACGACACCCTCTCTCGAGAAGGCGATGTGGAGGGAGACGACGAGCTCCTGCCCTCGCGGCTGGGGATTCACCCCGATCGGGTGTACGCCCGTAAAGAGCTTCGGGCCCAGATGCTGGAGGCCTTAAAGACCCTGTCCGAGAAGCATCGGACGATCCTGATCCTCCGGGAGGTCGAGGGCCTGAGCTACGAGGAGATCGCCGAGGTGTTGCAGATCTCCAAGGGGACGGTGATGAGCCGGCTATATCACGCCCGCCGGTACTTTCAGGACGCCGTCCGAAACTACGTCGGCGAGGATCTCGAGGTCGGTTAGATCCGAGCTCGGGATTATTTTGAATAGGCCCGGACCCGGGGCGTCTATCCATTCAGCAAGTTCGCGAAGGACAGAGCCCAGTTCCGGGAGCCCCACTGCGGGCGGAGAAATCATGACGCGCACGACCCTGACAACCGAAGAGGCATGGCTTCTGCAGCGCTACGTCGATGACGAAGCGTCGGGGGAGGAGCATCGCCGAGCGGAGGCCCTCCTGAAAGAGCTCCCGGCGGCCCGTGTCTACGTGACCGCCATAGAGGAGCTCGCTGTCGCCACCCGGGCGGCCGCCGAGGCGGCCTGGGAAGGGGCTCACCCGCCGTCTGCCCAGGACGTGGTGGAGCTCGCCAGGCAGTGGGCCGGGTGGGCACAGGCGCCGCTGGAAGAGATCGCCCCTCTCTTGGAGCGATTTCACGATGGAGAGGTGGATCCTGCCGAGGGAGCCGCCGTGGTGGCGCTCCTGGAAGAGCGGGAGGACGTGGCCGACTATCTGGCCGAGCTCGACGGGTTGGCCGCCGGCATTCGGGTTCATGAGGAGGCGATCGCCGAGGCGGACTTCTCGGGGTTCTTCGACGGGATCGCCGCTGCGATCGATGCCGAGGAGGGCGAGGAGGCCGAGGTGCTCCCCATGGATCCCTTCGACGCCGAGGAGCACCTCCTGCTCTTGCATCGGTTCCACGATGGGGAGTGTTCCGCTGAGGAGTGCCGACGGGTGCAGCGATGGATCGATGGCGGTGACTCCACGGTGGAGACCCTTCTGGGCGTGATGGCCGAGCTTCAGGTGGGGGTGAACGCCGGGATCGAGATGGCTCAGGAGGAGGCCGACTTCGCCGATCTGTGGAGCGGCATGGAAGGTCGCCTCGACGAGATCGACGCCGAGAAGGCCGCCCCCAACGTGGTGTCCCTGCCGGACCGCGCCGCGCAGACGCCCGGCCGGTCTCTCTTCCATCAGCCCGTCTTCGCCCTGGTCGCGACGGTAGTGTTGATCCTGATGGGCAGTTACCTGGGGAGCCAGATCCTGCAACAGGAGACCGTGGTGGAGACCCGGACGGTGGTGATCTTCGATTCTGTGGAGTACGCCCCGGGGTCGTCGGTGATGATTCACAATCCTCAGCTGGCCAGTCACGAGGCCGACGAGGATGACATCCCGATCCTCTGGGTGCTCGATGACGACGACGATGATGACTGGGACGATGAGGATGACTTCGATGATCTGCCCGGTGGACCGGGCCCGATTTGAGCCTGGACTTGATGCCCGTTGGCCTCGCGGCTGACCTCGCAAGATCCTGACTGGCACGGCGAGAAATGACCATGTGGACCTACCGAAAACTCATCACGACCTGCTTCTTCCTCGGCGCTCTCCTCCTGGTGAGCATCCCCGCAGCGGCCGAGGAGTCGGTCACCGTCGAGGTGCGGGCCATCGCCGCTACCGCCGATGGCGAGGACTGTGATCGGGCCCTGCGCCGACTCTGCGGCCGCCTCCAACGGGGCTTCGGGGCCTACAGTCACTTCCGCCAGATCGATCGCAACTCCCTACGCCTCGGCCAGGGGGACTCCGGCGAACTCTCCCTGCCCACGGGCAACCACCTCACTCTCGAGTTTCACGGTGTCACCGATGACTTCGTCAAGCTCGGCCTCTCCATCGACGATCGCCTCAACACCACCCTCCGGGCGTCTCCTGGGAGCACCTTCTTCCAGGCCGGTCTCAGCTACGGTGACGGCATCCTGATCCTGGCCATCACGGTCCGGTGACGCGACCGCAGGGGCGGCGCGGAGGACCCCCAGGCGCTTCGCGCCGTGCCCCCTGGTACCCACTCGAACCGGATCGTGGGGGTACGCAGTGATGGCGTCGAGTTTGGGCGTGAGAACGGGTGATTTGCCAGGGAGGGAGGAGCACCGGAGCCCTGCCGCCTCCGGCGCAGGTGTTCGCCGAGTGTGCAAGTGAGCGGTGGAGGTGGAGCCGACCTCGAAGGTGGCGGCTCTCGGCGTAAGAACGGGTGGTGTGCGAGGGAGGGAGGAGCACCGGAGCCCTGCCGCCTCCGGCGCAGGTGTTCGCCGAGTGTGCAAGTGAGCGGTGGAGGTGGAGCCGACCTCGAAGGTGGCGGCTCTCGGCTCTACATGTGTCTTCGTTCAAGCTCGGGGTTCGCGGGGAGCGATGCGATCGCAGGGGCGGCGCGCAGGACCCCCAGGCGCTTCGCGCCTTGCCCCCTGGCAGGGGGCTCTTCATGTGTCTTCGTTCAAACTCGGGGTTCGCGGGGAGCGATGCGATCGCAGGGGCGGCGAGTCGGGCCTGATACAGCGGCCCGAATGTCCTCGCGGGCCAAGGCCCGCTGCGGAATGGTGAAGACCCTGATGACGCCGCAAATTTGAAGGCTCCTCACCGCTGTGGTAGGAATGAGAGGTCCGTAGATTCTGCGAGTTGATTTCTCTCTGCCACAGCGGATCTCATGAACCAGCTCTTCCGATGGGCTCGAATCGCGACCCTGGCGTTTGCCATGGTGTCACTGCTCCTGTTGGTGGGGAGTTGTGGTCGAACGGTGTTGATGGACCGTTGTGACGACGACACGGATTGCCCCGAAGGCTCTCAGTGCCTGGGGAGCTATTGCACGGACATCAACGCCTGTGAGGAGGATGACGACTGTGAGCAGGGGTTCCGTTGTCAGAATGGTGCGTGCATCCCCGATGGGCCGGTGCTCTGTGAGGACGACCAGGATTGTGAGGCTGGCGAGACGTGTCGCGACGGGGAGTGTGTGGTGGCCTGCGTCGGCGATGAGGATTGCCTGGAGCCAGAGGTCTGCGACGAGGGCGTCTGCGTCCTCCCCTGTGATTGTTCGGTCGATGAGGATTGTCCATCGCAAGAGGTCTGCGTCGATGACTGCTACTGTGAGGTGGTCCCTGAGTGCTTGGTGGACGAGGATTGTCCACAGCCGCCGGCGGGGCACGCCCTCTGTGTGGAGCAGGTCTGCCGGACCGTGGAGTGCATCAACTCCGCGGACTGTCCCGATGGAGAGTGCGTGGGGTTTCAATGTGTGCCCACCGTGGAGTGCATCAGTGACCTGGACTGTCCGGGAGATCTGACCTGTGTGAATGGCTTCTGCGAGTTCCTGCCACCGGAGTGCATTTTTGACTCCGATTGTCCCGACCTGGCGTTCTGCCTGGAGGGAATCTGCGTGCCCATACAACCGGAATGTCAGGTGAACGACGACTGCCCGGATCACTTCGTCTGTCTGGAAAATTCCTGTGTGTTCATCGGGGAGTGTGTCACCGACTTCGATTGTCCGGGAGATCAGATCTGCGAGGACGCGCAATGCGTGGTCTCGGAGTGCACTGTGGATGAGGAGTGTGGGCCCGGTGGGATCTGCGTGGACGGGATCTGCGAGTTTGACGTCTGCGTCTCGGATTCGGATTGCCCCCCTGGCGAGAGCTGCGTGGATGGTCTGTGTCGTGACGAGCCGGTGGAGTGCTTCGTCGATGCCGACTGCGGACCGATGCAATTCTGCGTGGCCAACCAATGCCAGGATCTTCCCCCGGAGTGTTTCGACGACCTCGACTGTCCGATCGGCCAGATCTGCATCGATGGCCAGTGCTTCGGAGGGCCCCTCTGTCAGTCCGACGCCGATTGTTTGCCCGACGAGGTATGCCGCAACGGGGAGTGCGTGACCGGCGATGACTGTCTCACCGATGCCGATTGTGGCTCCGCGGAGATCTGCCTGAGCGGCACCTGCTATTTCGTGGGCGACTGTGTGAACGATCAGGATTGTCGATTCAACGAGATCTGCGTGAACAACCGGTGCGAGCTCGGCGATCCCTGTGCAAACGTGGAGTGCGATGACGATGAGTACTGCTTCAACGGACTCTGTTATCCCGTCGGACAGTGCAGCGGGGACGCCGATTGTCCGCCCGGGCACACCTGCGTCGGCGGCATCTGCGAGATGGAGGTGCCGGAGTGCACCTCGAACGATGAGTGTGGACCTGGTGAGGTCTGCGCCGGCGGGGAGTGCGTCTTCACCGGTGTGTGCCAGAGCGATCAGGACTGCAATCCGGGAGAGGAGTGCGAGAACGGGTTCTGCATCTTCCCCGGGCAGTGCTTCCTGGACAGCGATTGTCCCGAGGGAGAGGAGTGTGAGCCTCTGACGAGGGTGTGTATTCCGGCTGTGGAGTGCGTCGATGCCGACGATTGTCCCGACGGGTTTATCTGTCTCGGCGACCGGTGTGTGGACACCCGGGAGTGCACGGTGGACGCCGAGTGTCCGCCGGGGACGATTTGCAACGGGTTCTTCTGCCAGCCGCGGCCGGACTGCTACACCGACGGGGAGTGTGAAGTGGGGGAGCGATGTGATCTTGGCAACTGCGTGCCGATCCAATGCAACGGCGATGCGCAGTGCCCGCCGGCCTGGATCTGCGCCGGCGGGACCTGCATTCCGCCGCTCCTCTGCGACACCGATTCGGACTGCATCCACCCTGATATGCAGTGTATCAACAACACCTGCCAGGTGCCCGACGGGTGTGAGTCGAGCGCCGAATGTGGGCTCTTCTTAGAGTGTGTGGCCGGGGCGTGCGTGCCGCTGCCGCCGCCGATGTGCGGCACCGACGCCGACTGCCAGCCCGGGTTCATCTGCGAGTTCGGGCAGTGCCTGCCCCAGCCGGAGTGCATCGTCGACACGGATTGCCCGCCCGGGGAGCGATGCCTGAACTACTTCTGCCAGTTCGTGGCCCAATGTAATACGGACGTTCAGTGCCCCGGCGATCAGGTGTGTGAAGGGCAGGTCTGCGTCGAGCCCTTTACGCCGGAGTGTCAGGTGGATGGGGACTGCCCCGGTGGGTTTGTCTGTGAGAGCCAGCAGTGCGTCCCTGGCCCGTTCGAGTGTGGGGCCGACGAAGACTGTCCGCCCAATCATGTGTGCCAGGCTGGCGACTGTGTATTCGTGCCTCCCTCCGGCTGTGTGACGGATTCCCAGTGTGGGGTCGGTCAAGAGTGCGTCATGGGGGTCTGTCAGGAGGCTCCGGAGTGCCGAAATGATGGGGAGTGCGCGGCCGGTGAAACCTGTGATCTCTTCAGCGGTCAATGTGTCGAGGAGCAGTCCTGTGGGAGCACCTTCGATTGTCCCCCCGGCCAAACCTGCGTGGGAGATACCTGTCGGCTGGTCACGGGATGCCAGTCGGACGCTGATTGTGCCAGTGGCACGTTCTGCAACGGTGAGGTGTGCCTCCTGAACCCCAATTGCTCTGTCGACTCCGACTGTGCCGACGATGAGAAATGCGAGTTCGGGTACTGTCAGCCGCAGGTGTGCACCTCTGATGCGGATTGCGACAGCACGTTTACCTGCATGGCGAACCGATGCATCCTGGAGCCGTTCTGTGGCGAGACGGCGGATTGCCCGGCGCCAGCGCAATGCATCAACTTCGTGTGTCAGAACCCCGGTGGCTGTCAGGATGACTCCGGGTGTCCTCCCGGACAGTCCTGTTACACCGGCTCGTGCTACTCGTTCCCGGAACCGGAGTGTGGTCGGGACGATGATTGCCCGGGCTCCTACGTCTGCAACTACGGCTTCTGTCAGGATCCCATCCCGCCTCAGACCTGTGTGATCAATAACGACTGCCCCATGGGGCAGCTCTGCGTCGCCGGGACCTGTGTGGGGGGAACACAATGCACCGAGGACTCGCACTGTACATTCCCTGAGACCTGTGAAAATAACCAGTGCGTTGGATCCGTTGGATGTGATGTGGACGAAGACTGCGCCGCCGACGAGATCTGTCTGGTGGGTCAGTGCTTCCCCTCAGAACCGTAATCACACTCATTCCAGCGCTTGCGTAATCATGTCCGAGCCAAGTCCGACCCGTGATCTCCGGGATTCGTTGCGAATCACCGAGATCTTCTACAGTCTCCAGGGGGAGTCGAGTCACGCCGGCCGTCCCTGCACCTTTGTCCGTCTGTCACGGTGCAACCTGCGATGTACCTGGTGTGATACCCCCTATTCGTTCACCGGCGGTGATCGAATGTCCATCGACGAGATTCTCGAGGTCGTCGAGGAGCACGGGTGCGATCTCGTGGAGGTGACAGGGGGAGAGCCGCTGCTCCAGCCCCCGGTTCACGAGCTGATGACCACCCTCTGTGATCGGGGCTATGAGGTGTTGATCGAGACCTCGGGCTCCCTGGACATCGCGCCCATCGATGATCGGGTGCATGTGATCATGGATCTTAAGGCCCCGGGTAGCGGGGAAGTCGAGCGAAACCGATACGAAAACCTGACTCATCTCCGGTCGAAGGATGAACTGAAGTTCGTGTTACTCGACCGCGGGGACTTTGATTGGGCCCTGGAGATCATCGCCGAATACGATCTGACCAACGGGCCGGCTCGGATCATCTTTTCTCCCGTTCATGGAATCCTGGCTCCCGCCGAGTTGGCCGCGTGGATCCTCGAGGCTGGAGTTCCGGTCAGGCTGGGTGTTCAGCTGCATAAGTATCTGAGCCTGCCGTAGTTTTCGGAGATGTTCCAGTCGGGGAGACCACCGAGGGTACGGGCGGCGCCCACGACCCCCCCAGGCGCTTCGCGCCTTGCCCCCTGGCAGGGGGCTCTTCATGTGTCTTCGGTCACGTTCGGGGTTCGCGGCGGAGACCACCGAGGGTACGGGCGGCGCCCACGACCCCCGGGCGCTTCGCGCCTGGCCCCCTGGCAGGGGGCTCTTCATGTGTCTTCGGTCACGCTCGGGGTTCGCGGCGGAGACCACCGAGGGTACGGGCGGCGCCCACGACCCCCAGGCGCTTCGCGCCTGGCCCACTGGCAGGGGGCTCTTCATGTGTCTTCGATCACACTCGGGGTTCGCGGCGGCACGTACAACCTGACGACTTCGGGCTCGCATCGGATTTGGCGATCCTTCAACGGGTCACCCCGTCGTTCCGATACCCCCGGCGGAACGGGGCCTTGGCCCCTGTGGAGCCCCACTACGTTATAGCCTCCGGGATTTTCCGGGGGTAGACCGTGGGGGCCCTGAACTCGGTGGGGAAATGATCCGTCGCCAACCCGAAGGTCGCGATCAATCCCGCCGCCAACCCCGACGTGCCGGAACCGGTCGTCGCCAACCCGGCGACCTCCATGTGTCTTCGTTCACACTGGCAAGAGAAGACGGCGAGGAGCGCTGACTTGCGTGGGGACATGGGGAGGTGCTATTCGACCGGTGGAGGAGAGCGGGTGTGAACGAGAGGCTTATGAAGAATCTGAGCATAGTGATGTGCCTGGTGGTGTGGGCGGCGAGTCTGTGGGGGTGTACGGAGAGCTACGTGGAGCCCCTGCCGCCGCGGGGGCAGCTCTACTATCCGATCGGGATGGAGGTGCACCCGAACGGGCAGTTTTTGTATGTGGTGAATACGAACTTTGATTTGAGGTACCGGGGCAATCTGGGGGGGACGGTGTCGGTGGTCGACACGGAGACGGGGGAGATCCTTTCGGGAGGGACGCCGTTTGTGCCGTCTTATGGCGGGCACCTGCGGTTGAATGAGGACGCGACGAAGGCGTTTGTGACGAGCCGGTTCAACAACGAGGTGACGGTGTTGACCGTGGCGGCGCAGGGGCAGGCGCTCTACTGCGAGGTGGAGGGGGAGGCTGTGGCCGATAGTCGGCCCTGCCAGGTGACGCGGTTGCCCGACGTGCGAGGTGGGAACCGGCTGGCCATCGATCCCTTCGGGTTGGCGGTGACGCGGGCGATCCGGACGATCGGGGGAGAGGAGCAGGTCTTTGACCTGGTGCATGTGAGTCATCTGCGGGGGGAGCAGGTGTCGACGATGAGTTTTCCCGAAGGGGAGATCCCGGGGGCGTCGCTGCAGAGCGCGGCCCTTGTGAGTGGGGGCAATCAGGTGGTGAGTCGGCCGGGGACCCAAGATCTCTACGTGGCCGGGCGGAGCGACAATGTGGTGGCTGCGTATCGGCCGTATATCAACGAGAATGGGCAGGTGGAAGCCATCGTTCGGCGTGAGGTGATCGAGTTGGCGCGCCGGGAAGACCGGGTGGATGCCCGGGGGATCGGGTTTGATGAGACGGGAGAGTGGCTCTATGTGGCGACGCGGCGACCGAACGCGTTGCACGTGATCGGGATGGAGGCCGGGGCGAATCGAACGCCGCGGGTGGTGCGGTCGATCCCGTTGGAGCAGAACCCGTCGGAGCTGGTGGTGCATGAGGGGGCCGACGGGGTTCGCCGGATCTACATTCCGTCCTATCGGCACGGGTTGATCCAGGTGGTGGACGCCGAGCAGGAGGCGGTGGTGGACGTGATCGAGGTGGGGCGCAATCCCTATCATATGGTCGTGGACAGCCCGGTGCATTGTCGGGTGCCCGGGGAGCGATGCCAGGCCTACGTGAGCCTCTTCGACGTGAGGGCCGAAGAGGATCGGCGGTGCCAGGAGGGCGATGAGAGCTGCGGCCGGATCGCGGTGCTCGATCTGGACCCGGCGAGCGAGACCTTTCACACCGTGATTGACTGGATCTACTGAGCAGGCGTCTCGATATGAGAATCAGGACTTCGATCATCGCAGCCGGGGCGCTGGCGACACTGACCACGGTGGCCTGTCAGCAGCCCCCACAGCCCCAGCTGGTGAGCCTGCAGGCGCCGGTGAAGATCGCCGTGGTCGACGGGGTGGTGTGTCTGCCGTCGGTGGAGCGGGTAGACGCCACGGTGGCGACGACGCCGCTGCCCCGATGCGAGGAGGGTGGCCAGGGATTTGGGCTGGTGGTCAATCAGCGCAGCGACAAGCTGGGAGTGGTGGCGCTGGGGCAGGCTCGTCCACGGATGGTGAATCTGGACTCCCGGCGTCCGGGGGTGACGGCGATCCCTGTGGGGCGGAGCCCGGTAGACGTGGCGGTGGTGGGTGATGGCACGGTGGCGGCGGTGGCGAACCAGATCGATGGGTCGATCACCTTCGTCGACCTGTGGACCTTGCAGCCGATCTCGGAAGTCTCTGTGGAGGGGACTCCCCAGGCGGTGGTGGCCGTGACCGACGAGGAGGGCCAACGCTTCGCGGGGGTGATGACGGGCGGTCCGAACGAGTTTGCCTTTGTCGCCGTGCCGAGCTGCGAGCGTCCGGAAGACGATCAGGACCGGCGGGACCACGATCCGGAGCAGACCTGTACCTTCGATGAGGGGTCGGCGCCGGCGCCGCTGGCGTTGCCGGGACGGCCGGTGTCGGTGGAGTTCGACGATGTGTCGGGGCTGGGGTTTGTGATCTATCGGGATCTGGACGGGATGTCCTTTGTGGCGCTGCGCCCGGAGGCCCTGGAGGAGGATGAGGTCTGCCTCGATGGCGGGGAGGTGCCCTGCGAGGTGGCCCGTGTGGAGTGGGGCGATGAGGACACCCCGGCGTTCGGGGCGACCTCGGTGAAGGCCGACCCGCTGGGGTTCTTCGTGTACGTGTTGGATCGGCCCAAGAACCGGCTGCTGGTGGTGGATCGGGCCCGACGGCAGTTGATCGACGCGTCGATGGCGATGGAGCCGCCGCTGCAGCCGTTCTCGACGAACCCGGGGATCCCGCTGGTGCGGTCGGCGACGGCGGTGGCGCCGGAGGTGACCCGGATCGTCCTGGAAGAGGACTCGCCGGGGCTGGTGCGGTATGAGATCGGGGCCCGGGTGGCCGCCGACAACGCCCAGTTGTACCGGGTCGGGGTGGCGAACCTGGAGTGTCGGTTCGAGGGATCGGCGGCGCCGAGCTGGGAGAGCCTGGTGCTCGACGGGGCGGGCCGGGGAGAGCTCGATGAGGCGGCGTGCCTGTTCATGCCGGCCTTCCCGTTGGGCGGCGATCCGGACTTCGATGACGAAGAGGAGCTTTTGGACCGACGGATCTTCGACCACGAAGGAGCGCTGCTCGCCGTGAATCCCGTGTTCGGGCTTCGGGACGGGGACTTGAGAGAGGGACAGTTCGTGGGGCGGGCGCAGTGCGTCCACCCCGAGGAGCTGGTAGCCCAGATGGAAGAGCTCGTGGAGGGGTCGTTGACCTGTGGGACGCCGCTGGCGCCGCAGCCCGTGGCCCGGTCGGTGGAGACGACGCCGTCGACGTTCACCGACGTGGATCGGGCGGACTTGATGGAGTTCGCCGAGGCGATCCTGGATGGGGATCCGATCGCCCCGATGATCGAGAGGTTTCCCTTCGATCTCCGGTTGGTGAGCGAAGAGTGGACCGTGGCATATGAAGGGGCGATCCCGGGGCTGGGAGGCAACGAGCGGGGCCTGGTGGAGGCCACCGACGGATCTCGTTTTCTGACGGGAGGGGCCAACCTGTGCAACGCCGGCGTGGAGGTGGGGGATCGGCTGCGGATCCTGTCGGCGCCGGTGAACGAGTCCCGGTGTGCGGAGTACCAGGGCGAGGAGCGGGTGCGGACCTACGAGATCGTAGCGGTGAGCCCCTTTGAGATGTCGATCGCCGTGATCGAAGAGGACGGGTTTGCCCAGGAGCTGCCGGTGCGGGAGTGCTTTAACCGGGGGTTGCGCTACGAAGTACGCCCCCGGGAGGAGTGGGTGGTGTGGGGGTCGCAGAGCGGGATGGGATCGCCCTGGGAGGCGGAGGGGACCCAGTGCGTGCTGCGAGAGGGAGCGGAGTCGGGGCGGTTGAGCGGCCGGGTGAGGACGGGAGAGGAGTACTTCGGGCCCTATCTGAGCCTGCGGATCCACGAGGGAGAGGTGGATCCCGTGGAGGGGCTATCCTACACCTTCCGGGTGGAGCGAAACTTCGGGTTGGACGCCGAGACGATCTCGCCGTCGCGGCAGCAGAGCCTGGTGCAGAGCGTGCTGCCGGCCCAGGTGCTCTTCCTCCCAGATCTAGGGGCGGGGCGAGCAGTGGTTGTGGTCGACCAGGGCACGGACCGGATCTATGTTCGGAACCTGGCTACGGGTCAGGTCGATTACGTCCGGTGAGCCTTGAAATGGTGGGGGGGCTCTAGTAGTCTGGCGACGTTCTCAATCAAAGCGGATTGAGGAGCAGAGGACCTACACTTTTCCATCTGTGGAGGCATCGGTGAGCGACCGGGAGGAAGCAGACGAGAAGGCCCCATCGAGCCTCTCCTTTCGTCTCGGCGGCGGCGGGGGAAGGTTTCGAGCGCCCGATGATTCGGGCGATCTCTCGGTGTACTCCCCCGATGAAGAGGAGGGCCTGAGCGCGGCGGCCAAGCGGTTTCGGAACAGCCCCCGGTTGGGCGCGCCGGCGTCGGACGCGGTGAGCCTGGATCTGGTGGATGACGGGGACGATATCCAGATCGACGCCGGGTCGCTGTTGAGCGCCCTGGAGGCGGAGCCGGCGCCAGAGCCGATGGTGGAGAACACCCAGGCGAGGTCGGGAGACGCCAGTGAGGTCGAGGAGATCCCGATGGTGGCCGTCGAGCCGCTGTCGACGGCGACGGAGCGGGTGGCGGTGACCCCCGTGGTGTGTCTGTCGTGCAACGCGGAGAACCCACCGGGGATGAGGTTCTGCGTGGAGTGTGGGGGAGCGCTGAAGAAGTCGAAGAGCAGCGTGAAGGCCGATCCGGGGTTCGGAGCGGAGCCGATCGTGGAGGTGTCGCGCAAGCCGCCGCCGCCGTCGAAGGCCGCCACCGAGGAGAACCCCTGGGCGATCCGGCTGGTGTCGATCAACGAGGATGGCTCTGACGGGACGGTGGTGCCCCTGGAGTTTCTGGAGACCACGGTGGGTCGAGATGGGGACTCTCGGTTTCCCACGGACGGGTTCTTGAGCCCGAAGCACGCCCGGTTCCATATCGAGAAAGGCAAGCTCTTCATCGAGGATCTGTACAGCCTGAACGGGACGTTCATCAAGCTGCGGGATGAGACCCGGTTGACGCCGGGGGATACGATCCTGATGGGTCGGCAGGTGCTGCGGTTTGAGCGATTCGAGCAGACGATCACGCCGAAGACCAAGAGTTCCGATGGCACCCGATACATGGGGAGCCCGTCGCCGGGAGGCAACTTCAAGATCCTTCAGATCGGGATCGGCGGGGTGATCCAGAACGTGTATTGTCTGCCCGAGGCCGGAGCGGTACTGGGCCGAGAGAAGGGAGACATCGTATTTCCCCATGACAAGTTCATGTCCGGTCGACACGCCCAGATTTACTCCGGTGACGACGGACATTGCTACCTGGTGGACCTGAACTCGTCGAATGGCACGTGGGTGAAGATTTGGGAGAAGACAGCGCTGGACAATAAGGATTATATCTTTATGGGCCAGCAGCTCTTTCGGGTGCATTACGACAGATAGAGCGCGAGAGGGGATTCTGAGTTGACAGATCCAGGAGGCCGTGGCACCACATAGCAGTAGGTCCTAAGGCCACGGTTCTGTTGGGGAAATGAACTTCGCCGACGATTCGGTCTGAATTGGATGGTTGGTGAACTAACGCATGCAGTCGAGTAGTGGAATGACGAAGTCGGAGCTGATCGAAAGGGTCTCAGAGCGGATGAACATCCCGAAGAATCGGGCGGAGGTGGTGGTGAACGCCGTCTTTGATTCGATGAAGCAGGCCCTCCTGGAGGATGATCGGGTGGAGCTGCGGGGATTTGGAAGCTTCTCGATTCGCAATTATGACGCGCGGACGGGGCGGAACCCCCGGACCGGGGAAGAGGTGCACGTAGAGGCGAAGAAGTCGATTCACTTCAAGGTGGGCAAGGAGTTGCGGGGGCGAGTGGATACGCTGAACGATTGAGGGATCGAAGTCCTTGACTTTTGGGGCCCACGCTGGCAGGGTTTCGCCACTTTGCGCGGGCCCGTTTACGAAACCAGGCGGGCCCGACGTTTTTTCACCGCAGGAGTGGTCTCATGGCACGCAAATGTAGCATTACCGGTAAGAAGCCCCTGGCGGGCAACCGAGTCTCCCACGCCAACAATAAGTCGCGGATGGTGCAGAAGCCGAATCTGCAGACGAAGCGGATCTACGTCCCGGAAGAGGATCGATGGGTTCGTGTGCGGCTGTCGAATCGAGCGCTGCGGACGGTGACGAAGAAGGGTCTGCTGAGCTATCTGAAGTCCGAAGGGTTGAGCCTGAAGGACGTGACGGCGTAAGAGAGCTTTCTGGTCGGCGTTTCTCTGTGATAGGCTGCGTAAGAGAGCAGTAGCCGCAGAGCGCGACCAACGATGAGCGAAGAGACGATCGATTTTCCGCAGAGGGCTCGCCGGGTTCAACAGATCACCGGAGCCCTCGCGGCGATCCCGACAGCTCGTCCCGATGCATCACCACTGGTACAGCAGGCGCAGGGGGTTACGGATCGAGGGTTTGGGGAACTCGATACGCAGGAACAGCTGCAGCTTTTTCGGGCGCTGCGCAACGAGCTGATCCATCAACAACAACGGTATCTATCGCTGCTGAAGATCAGCAGCGCTCTGGGAGCGACCCTGGATCGACAGGAGTTCCTGGAGCTGACGATGGATCATATCACGGAGTTGATGGAGGCCGAGCGGTCGACGCTCTTTCTGGTGGACGATGAGACGGGGAGGTTGCACGGGGCGATCGCGCAGGGGTCGGAGTCGTCGATCGTGTTGAAGCCGGGGCAGGGCGTCGCGGGCTGGGTGGCGAGCTCGGGGCAGAGTCTGAACCTGCGGGACGCCTACCAGGATCCGAGGTTTTTTTCGGCCGTGGATCATGTGACGGGGTTTGAGACGCGGTCGATGCTCTGCCAGCCGTTGCGCAACGCCGATGGGGAGATCATCGCGGTATTGCAGGTGTTGAACAGTCTGCGGGGCCACTTCACGGAAGAGGACGAGAACCTGCTGAGCGCCGTGGGGGGACAGATCGCGATCGCCCTGGAGAACAGCGGGCTCTATCAGTCGCTGGTGGAGAAGAACCGGCAGCTGACGGTGACGGCGGGGCGGTTGGAGTACAAGATTGCCGAGCTCGATCTCTTGTACGAGATCCAACGGGAGGTGAGTCAGCCCAGCGATCTGGAGAGCCTGGTCCACCGGATCACGCGAAAGACGATGGAGCTGGTCAACGGACAGGCCTGCGCGTTGACGATGCAGGAGGGAGAGCTGCATCAGATCTACGTGCTGATGGAGCGGGCGGAGGGTCCGGAGCGGGGATGGGATTTCTACGCCCGGTTGGTGCCGTCGGAGAATACGGTGACCCGGCAGGTGATCCAGAGCGGGGAGCCCTTCGTGTGTCATCAGCGGGCCTGTCGGCAGCTGCCGGGGCCCGGTGCGGGAGATCCCCTGGAGGTGGAGAACGTGGTGGCGGTGCCGCTCTTTGATGACGATGAGTGCATCGGGGCGCTGCAGGTGTTCAACCTGACCTTGCCGCAGGAGCCGACCCAGCTGGGTGTGACCGACGACGATGTGAAGGTGCTGACGTTGATCGCCTCGCAGATCGCGAGCACCATCGCGGCCCGGCGGCATCGAGACGAGCAGGAGAAGGAGGATCGGCTGGCGACGATCGGGCAGATGATCGCCGGGATCCTGCACGACTTTAAGACGCCCTTTTCGGTGATCAGCGGATACGTGCAGTTGATGGCGGAGACCGAGGAGGAGGAGCGGCGAAAGGAGTATGCCGATCGGGTACTGCACCAGTTTCGGGAGTTG
This sequence comes from Myxococcales bacterium, assembly GCA_007120035.1. Lineage (GTDB taxonomy): Bacteria > Myxococcota_A > Bradymonadia > Bradymonadales > Bradymonadaceae > SKON01. The sequence goes on along the minus strand of SKON01000108.1, from coordinate 1,708 downwards.
AATCAGATGACCCGGGAGCTGTTGAAGTTCGCCCGGGGAGACTCTCGGATCCTGTTGCGGAAGGTCTTCGTGCATCAGTTCGTGGGGGAGGTGAAGGAGCTCTTGATGACGGAGTTCGCGGAGAAGGGGATCGAGCTCGAGGTGGAGCTGGGATATCGGGGGGAGGCCCATATGGATCCGGTGAAGATGAAGCGGGCGATCGTGAACCTGGCGAGGAATGCGGCGGACGCGATGCCTGCGGGGGGGCGGTTCGTGATGAGCGTGGAGCAGGGGGAAGACACGTTGGTGCTGACCTTTGAGGACACCGGGGAGGGGATCCCAGTGGAGATCCGGGAACAGCTCTTTGAGTCCTTCGTGAGTCGTGGCAAGGCCGACGGGACCGGGTTGGGGCTGGCGGTGGTGAAGAAGATCGTCGACGATCATGGAGGGAAGATCGACTACGAGACGGAGCTCGGGGCGGGGACGGTGTTTCGCGTGGAACTGCCGTTGAACCCGGCGGAGAAGACGGCCGAGGAGGGGGGATGAAGCGGATCGCGCTGTGTTTGTGGGTGATCCTGGTGGTGGGAGCCTGCGATCGGGACGATGGGGATCGGTCGCCGCCGGTGACGTTTGGGACGGCCGGGGCGCCCGTAGAGGAGACCGCCGAGGAGGAGGCGGAGAGCGCCGAGGCGGAGCTGGAAGAGCTGATGCCGGCGACGGAGCGGTTGGCGGAACCCACGCCGGAGCAGGAGGCGTTGATGATGGAGGCCCGGACGGCGTTTCTGACCGATGATTACGAGACGGCGGAGGTGGCGTTTCGTGAGCTGGCCAGGTCGGAGCCGGTGTCGGGCGCGACGGTGTCGGCGACGTTGGCCCTGGGGCAGATCTTTGTGGAGACCGGGAGACCCCAGGAGGCGTTGGAGTTCTTCGAGGAGGTAGAGGAGAACCTGGAAGAGACGCCGGAGCTGCTTTTGGTGGTGGCCCGGGTATACAAAGACCTGGGACAGCCGCAGCAGGCGTTGCAGGCGTACGATACGGCGTATATGGCGCGGCAGGATTATCTGTTCATTTTGACGGAGATGGCGGAGATCCTGATCCAGGAGGGAGAGGAGGATCGGGCGGCCCAGCTTCTTCTGCACTACGAGGAGCGGTTGGCGCAGATGGCGGTGGCGTTGGGGTCGCCGGATCAGATCTCGGTGCAGCAGCGGGCGTTTGTAGTGGAGGTGTTCTCCATGCTGCACGATGAGCGGGCTCATGATGCGTTGGTGATGGCCCTGGATGATCCCGACGCCCAGGTGCGGTTGCACGCGGCGGTGGCGTTGGGGGATCTCCTGGTGATGGAGGCGGAGCCCCGGTTACGGCGGCTGGCGGTGGACGACCGGTCGGAGGAGGTGCGGCGGGCGGCCCGGGAGGCGATTCAGACGTTGCAGTCGGTGCGGGAGTAGCGGGGCGACGACCCCTCACAAGTGGGGAGAAGGCCACGGGCTTCGGTGTGTCGTTGGGGTTGGCGGTGTGGCGAAGGTTCGGGCGGCGCGGGACGACCCCTCCGCCCTACGGGCACCTCCCCACAAGTGGGGAGAAGGCTCGGGGCTTCGCTGTTTCTCATTGGGTTGGCGGTGTGGCGACCGATCGGGCGGAGGGGTCGTTCGCGCCGCCCGAACGGTCGCCCCACCGCGAACCCGAGCCGAAACAGAAAACCCGAGGCCTTCTCCCCACTTGTGGGGAGGTG
>SKON01000290.1 GCA_007120035.1 Myxococcales bacterium | reverse complement strand
GACAGAGACCGAAGAGGAGTACGTGTGGGATGACGAGTTCGATCTGCCGGAGTACTCCGAGGGGAGCTTCAACGAGGATGGAGAGTTTGAGGCGACGCTGCCGCTCTTGAACTTCGTGGCCACCATCGACAGCGACGAAGAGGTCTTCAAGACGGTGATCCCGATTCGAGATCTGGAGATCGAGGGGACGCTGTGGGTCAATGAAGACGGGGAGGAGCCGCAGGTGCCGGCCGGGGAGCTCTCGGGGATCTTGCTCCTGGAGGAAGCCGAAGACGTCCGGGTGGTGTTCGCGCCGGGGACGGAAGGCGTGCCCCTGCCCCAGGTATTCGGTGGCGCCGATACGGTGAACTACGACTACTCCGGAGACGGGACCAACGACTCCTGGCAGCTCTTTGCGACCTATACAGCGGCGGAGACCACGATCCTGGACTGATCGGGAGACCTCTCTTACACTGGCGAATCATTCCTCCGCGGCGTGTTGGGGCATGGGTCCCTGAAGTGGCAAGAGAGAGACGGTGGATCGCGTAGACAGAGACCTTGGGGAGTATCGACTGCTGGCCCGGATCGCAAAGGGCGGGCAGTCGGAGGTCTTTCTTGCGGCCCGCAGCGGACCGCACGGGTTTTTTCGGCCCGTGGTGATCAAGGCGATCCCGGATCAGTTCAAGGGGGAGCGCAAGCTGGAGGCGCTCTTCTACCAGGAGGCGACGATCTCGTCGCGGTTCTCCCATCCCCACGTGGTGACCGTTCACGACGCCCGGCGGGTAGGGAGCGAGCACTTCATGGTGATGGACTACGTGGCCGGGCAGACCGTGGCGGATCTTGCCGGCCGGGCGCTGAAGGCCGGCACGGCCCTGACCTTCGAGGAGGCCCTGCTGATCGGCTGTGATGCCTGTCGAGGCCTGGGCTATGTCCACTCCTTCGAGGACATCGACTGCGAGGAGTACCGGATCGTCCACTGCGATATCAGCCCCCAGAACCTGATCGTGACCTATTCGGGGGTGACCCGGGTCTTCGACTTCGGGATCTCCCAGGTGGTGGGGGAGTCGGGGAAGCTGAAGTCCGAGCTCGTGGGCGGGAAGTACTCCTATATGAGCCCCGAGCAGTGCCGGGGGGAAGACGTGGACGCCCGGTCGGATATCTTCAGCCTGGGGGTGATCCTCTACGAGCTGATCACCCGGCGGCGGCTCTTTCGGCGCAAGAGCCAGGAGGAGGTCGTAGCGGCGGTCACAGAAGAGCCGATCGCCGCCCCGTCAGAGATCTTGCCCGAGTTGGGCGCCGACGTGGACGCCGTGCTCATGAAGGCCCTGGCCAGGGACCCCGAGGAGCGGTACCAGAGCGCCGGCGACCTTCTGGAAGACCTCGAGGATCTGCTGGACCACAGGAAGCTTCGAAAGACGTCGATCCGTGGCGGGCTGGGAAAGAAGGTAGCGGCCCTCTTCGACGAGGAGCGCCAGGCCGTCGCTGACGCCCTCCACGATGCCCGGGAGGAGATGTCGGAGCGGGTCTTTCAGAGCGGCACCGATAAAGCGCTGAAGAAAGAGCCCGAGGAGCCCGCTGAGCCCGAAGGGCCGACGGAGCGGGAGAAGGAGCTGGAGGGCAAGCTCCGGGTGACCAAGCGCGACCTGGAGGAGATCACCGCCAAGGCCCATCGGGCCACGGAGGTGGCCTCGGCGCTGACCGGGGAGGTGACCCGGCTGCAGCATCGGCAGCGGTGGTTTATGGCGGCGCTGTTGATCCTCTGCGCCGCCGTGGCCGTGGCGTCCCTGGTGGTGTTCACCAACGGGAACGGGCAGGGGGCCCAGGCGTTGCCGACGCCGACGCAGGCTGAGGCCGATGAGGTCGCGGCGACGGAGCCCTGACGGGCTCTAGGAAAGGTTGGCCTCCACAGCAGCTTGGAAGGCGGCGAGGGCGGCGGGGAGACCCGCCGGGTTGGCGCCGCCGGCCTGCGCCAGGGTGGGACGGCCGCCACCGCGGCCGTCGACGTGGGAGGCGACGGCGTTGATCAGCGGACCCGCCTTCAGGCCCCGGGTCACGGCGGAGTCGGTGACTAGGCACAAGAGAGCCGCCTTCTCGTCGATGGTGGCGCCCAAGAGCACGGCGGCGTCCTTCTCTCCGAGCTGCTGGCGAAGCTTGTCGGCGAAGGCCAGGAGCTGATCTCGGCTATCCACGGGGACAGGATGAGCGATCACGGTGACGCCGTCGACCTCGGCGGCGTCGTCGAGGAGCTCCGTGGCGCCTCGGTCGGCGAGCTTCTGGGAGAGGCTGTCGACGCGGCGCTCGAGGTCGGTGCGCTCCTCGAGGAGGGCTCGGGCCCGGTCTCGGAGGTGGCTTCGGTCGGTCTTGAGGAGGCCGGCGAGCTCGTCGAGGAGGGCGCGGTCGGCCTCGTAGCTTCGGAAGGCTTCCTCTTCGGTGACGGCCTCCACGCGGCGGATGCCGGCGGCGACGCTGGACTCCGAGGTGATACGGAAGGCGCCGATCTGGGCGGTGTTGTCCACGTGGGTGCCGCCGCAGAGCTCCACGGAGTCGCAGGGGATCTCCACGACCCGGACGGTGTCGCCGTACTTCTCGCCGAAGATCGCCATAGCGCCAAGATCGTCGACGGCGTGGTCCCGGTCGACGTCGGTGTGGATCGTGACGGGGAAGGCGGCGCGGATCTGGTCGTTGACCCACCGCTCGATGCCCTTGATCTCGTCGTCGGTCAGGGCCTCTCCATGGCGGAAGTCAAACCGGAGGCGGTCCGGGGCGACCAGGGAGCCGGCCTGGAAGATCTGGTCCGAGACCTGGCCTCGGAGGGCGGCGTGGAGGAGGTGAGTGGCGGTGTGGTTGGCCTCGGTCTTGCGGCGATGGGCGTCGTCGACGCGGGCCTCAAAGGCGCCGCGGAGGGCCACGTCGGTGGCCTCGCCGGCGGTTCGGCGGGCGGTGTGGACGATGCCGATGGGGCTCTTCTGGGTGTCCGTGATCTCGAAGGTTAGGTCCCCCGTGGTGGACTTCAGGTCGCCGCGGTCGCCGACCTGGCCGCCGGACTCGGCGTAGAAGGGCGTCTGGGCCAGGAGGAGCTGGTAGTCGTCGCCGCCGATGTGGTGGACCTTCCGGAGCGTCGTGGTGGCCTCCAGAGTGTGGTAGCCCACGAAGTCGTCGGCGGGACCGTCTTCGATGGTCTTCCAGTCGCCGACGCCGGCGACGTCGGCGTGGACGTCTTTGCCGCGAGAGGTCTCCTGGTGCTCCTTCCATCGCTCCTCGTAGCCGGCGATGTCCACGGCGAGGCCTTCTTCTTCGGCCATGATCTCCGTGAGGTCCGGGGGGAACCCGAAGGTGGCGTGAAGCTGGAAGACCTGGTCGCCGGAGAGTTCCTTGCGGCCCGCTTCTTTGGCCGATGTGGCTGCTTCGTGAAAGAGCTCCAGCCCCCGGTCGAGGTTTCGGAAGAACCGCTCCTCTTCGAGCTGGATCAGCTCGGCGGCCTGTTCCCCGGTGGCCTTGAGCTCGGGGTAGGCGTGGCCGTAGTCCTCGACGACGACGGGGACGATCTTGTGGAGGAAGGGTTCTCGGAGGCCCAGGTTGCGCCCGTGGCGCACGGCACGACGCAGGACCCGACGCAGGACATAGCCCCGGCCCTCGTTGGAGAACTGCGCGCTGTCGCAGAGGGCGAAGGTGACGGTCCGGATGTGGTCGGCAATGACGGCGAAGTCCGTGAAGTCCTCTCGCTTGTAGAGGGTCTCGAGATCGTCGTCCTGGCCCAGGATCGAAAGGAGGCGGCGGAAGATGTTGGAGAAGAGCTCGGTGTGGAAGACGTTGTCCCGTCCGGCGAGGATCATGGCGGCCCGGTCCAGGCCCATCCCGGTGTCGACGCTCTTCATGGGGAGGGGCTCGAGGGACTCGTCGTCGAGGCGGTTGAACTCCATGAACACCAGGTTCCAGATCTCGTTGATCCGGTCTTCATCGTAGTCGGGGGTGAACTCCATGGGGCCCTGCTCGGGGTGGAGGTCGTAGTGGATCTCCGTGCAGGGGCCGCAGGGTCCCACGGGGCCCATGGACCAGAAGTTCTCGTCATCGCCGAGGCGGAGGACCCGAGCGGGATCGACGCCGATCTCCTCGGTCCAGATCCGGTGGCTCTCGTCGTCGTCGAGGTGGATCGTGACGTAGAGGCGGTCCACGTCGAGGTTCAGCTCCTTGAGGACGAAGTCCCAGGCCCATTGGATGGCTTCGAGCTTGTAGTAGTCGCCGAAGGACCAGTTTCCGAGCATCTCGAAGAAGGTCAGGTGGCGGCCGTCTTTGCCGACCTCGTCGAGGTCGTTGTGCTTGCCGCCGGCGCGGACACATTTCTGGGCCGTGGCGGCGCGCTTGTAGTCCCGGACCTCGTTGCCGAGGAGGAGGTCCTTGAACTGGTTCATGCCGGCGTTGGCGAAGAGGAGGGTGGGATCGTTTTCGGGGATCACCGGAGAGGAGGGGAGGACGCGATGTCCTCGCTCTTCGAAGAAGGCCAGAAAGTTCTTTCGGATCTCGTCAGGTGTCATCGCCATGCCTCGCGGGTTGAGTCGCATCTTCGAGGCGCTCTGTATCACGGGATCCGTCGTATTGGAATACTGGTTCCAGGCTCAGTGCCGGGTCAGGAGGGTGGTCAGGCTGGAGACGGCGAGGTCTGCGCCGGCTTCGATGAGGTCCTGGCGGCGGTGGGGAGCGTCGGCGAGGCCGATGATGAGGCCGAAGTCGCCGGCGCGGGCGGCTCGGACGCCGGAGATGGCGTCTTCGATGACGACGACGAGCTGGGGGATGGAGCCGAGCTGACGGGCGGCTTCGAGGAAGAGGTCGGGCTTTCCGTGGAGATCGTCTCGATCGAGGGCGGTGCCGTCGACGCGGACGTCGAAGTGGTCGAGGAGGTCCACGGCCTGCAAGACGGCGGCGGCGTTGCGGCTGGAGGAGACGAGGCCGGTGCGGAGGCCCTTGAGGATCAGCTGCTCCAAGAGGTCGGCGGCGCCGTCAATGAGCTCCACTTCGCCAGCGTGGAGCCGAGTGAGGTACCGGCTGTTCTTTTCGGCCGCCAGGGTTTCGACCAGGTCGGTGGTAGCGTCGATGTCTCGAGATCGAAGAAAGCTCAGAATCCCCTGGTCGCGGGGTTTTCCGTCGACGAAGTCCAAGTAGTCCCCCCGCTCGAAAGGGCGCTGCGGTGGGTGTGCGCTGGCGAGGAGGTCGTCGAAGGTGGTCTTCCAGGCATGGAAGTGGGTGCGGGCCGTGTCGGTCAGGACGCCGTCGAGATCGAAGATCACAGCGTCGTACCGCTCCAGGGAGAGGCGAGTGGGGTCGAAGTCGATGGCTTCGGAGGGACCAACGGTGGGACGATCGGGCATCAGGGGCTCCTGGGTGTAGGACACGGGGAGAACCTGTGATCCGGTGGGGGGGATGGCAACCAGATGGCGAGAAAAATTGACGGGGCCTCGATTCTGGCGAACTCTGAGGATCCGTCCCGACGGGTCTTTAAAGTGATGGTTCAGGTTTCCTGCGACGCGGTTGAGTGGTTTTATGAAAGTATTGCTTGAGCTTCTTGGGGATACGAGTCGAGTGCTTGAGAGCGTGGAAGATCTGGGGGACTTCCGGCCCGATTCCCGGGAGCGGGTTCGGGAGCTATTGGTGCAGCTGCGCACCGAGGCGGACCGGATTCTGTCCAGCGAGCCCGCTGTAGACTCGCCGAAGCGAGAGCGGGAGGAGTATTTTCAGCGGGCCCTGGAGGCGATCTCCAGCGGCGCTTATGAGATCGCACGGGGGGTGCTGGAGGACTCGGTGGCCCGGTTCCCAGAGGACTTCGAGTTCTGGAGCTATCTGGGCCTGATCGCCTGGGAGCAGGGGGATCTGGAGGGGGCTGAGGCGGCCTATCATCGGGCCGAGGAGATCGCCTTTGGGGATGGACTGGATCCCGTAGAGGTGGAGAGTGCCGGGGATCCGGCGCTTCGAGCCGTGGAGGGGCGGGCGCTCTCTCTGTACAAGATGGGAGAGCTGGAGCGGGCGGTGCAGCGGTTCGAGTGGCTGGGCAAGAACTTCCCGGATCAGTATGTGGGGTGTACCTACCTGGCCGGTGAGATCCATCACCTGCGGGGCTTCATCGACGAGGCGCTGCGGTGCTACGAGCAGGTGCCGGCGGAGCCGGCGGTGCTCTACAATCGAGGCCTGGCGCATTTTGAGCTGGGGCAGTTGCAGGAGGGCGCGGAGTCGTTGATCCAGGCCTTCGTTTCGAATGTGCACGTGGCGGCGTCGCTTTTGGGGAGGTACGCCTATCAGCGGCCCTGCACGCCGGGGTATCTGGGGAGCGAGTCCTACGCAGAGGAGTTCGCGACGGCCTGCCGCAAGCTCTGGCATCAGGCGCCGGGGAGTCTGCACTTTATGGAGGTCTGCTTCGATCACCACCTGGTGCAGCGTCATCTGGAGGCGTGCAGCGAGCAGGGAGGGGCGATGCTCCTGCAGGTGGGCGACGGGCAGATGGAAGGAGAGGGGTGGCTGGAAGAGCTGCAGGGGGAGGGGACGGTGAGTCAGATGGCCGGCCGGGTGGTGATGAGGCTGCGGTCCTGAGGAGGTCAGGCGTCTTCGAGGACCAGCTCGTGGGCTGTCACCCGGGACTCGTCCTCGGGGGCCTGCAGTGGAGCCTGAGACTCATGGCGCATGTGGACGACCCGCTGGGGCCAGGGGATCTCGATGTCGGCGGCGTTGAGGGCGTCGTAGATGGCGCCGGTGAGATCGCTGCGAGCCTTGACGACCTCGGTACGCTCCAGCCAGGCCCGGACGTTGAGCTCTACGCCGTCGTCGCCGAGGGCGTCGAAGAGGACCACCGGGGCCGGCTCGTCGAGGATCAAGGGGTGGAGGGCGATGGCGTCGAGCAAGACCTTTCGGCATGCCTTGAGGTCTGTGCCGTAGGCCACGCTCACGGGGATGTCGATGCGGCGGATGGGATGGAGGGAGTAGTTGGTGATCGTGCTCTTGAGGAGGGTCTCGTTGGGGATGCGGACCACCAGGTTGTCGAAGGTGCGGACCCGGCTGCTCAGGAGATCGATGGCCGTGACCGTGCCCAGGACGTCGCCGACCTTGACGGTGTCGTCGATGGAGAAGGGGCGGTCGAAGTAGAGGAAGAGGCCGGAGATCACGTTGGAGACGCTGGTCTGGGCGGCGAAGGCAAGGGCGACGGTGAAGATCCCGGCGGCGGCCAGGAGGCCGCTGAGCTGGACTCCGAGTTGGGAGAGGGTGACCAGGAGGACGGCGGTAACCGTAGCGTAGAAGATGATCTTGCCCGTGAGGACCGCCGTATGAGCCGAGTGGCGTTGTTTGATGAACCGCTCGGTGTACCGGGCCAGGAGCTTCGCCGCCACCACGCCGGCCAGGACGAAGAGGGCTGCCATGGCGTAGGGCTTCAGGGTTTCCCAGCCGCCGGTGGTTACGACGTCAAACGCTTCATCGATGCCTTCCATGGAGACTCCGTCTGTCTAGAATCCGTGCTCCAAGCCGGTCTTGCTCTTGTAGTTGTGGAGGAAGAGCAGGGCCTTGTTGTCCAGGGCGGCGGATCGCGGGGGGGCGTCCAATGGGGAGTATTGTCCGGGGCCGTGGGGGCGGGAGGCGCTGCGGAGTTCGGCCTCCTGAGGGCCGACGAGTCGGAGGGTCAGGGCGTTGGTAGCTACCGCCGGAGTGTCCGTACGGGTGTAGAGGGTCAGCGCCGAGGTGGGCACCATGATCTTACCGACTTCCAGGGGCTCGGCGGTGGTGTTGACGACCTCCAGGTGGAGGCGGGCCCAGAGGGGCAGGGGTGGGTCGGGGTCGCCGTCGATCCGTTGGAGGGAGCCGGTCAAGACGGGGTGGTCGTGGTAGCGGCTGGCCAACTCGTCGGCGGTGGCCGCTGTGGGGCATCGGCAGGAGGTGCAGACCACGGCCTGATCCACGGGGCCGTAGGCGCCCCGGGAGGTCGTCGGGGAGCTCCAACGGGTCACGAGGAGCTCGCCTTCGTCGGTGGTGATGGCGAGCTTCAGGTGCAGGGGGAGGGCCATGTCCAGGCGGAGCGTCAGGTGTCCCGGGCACAAGAGCTGAGGTCGGGGGAAGAGGAGCAGGGGGCGTTCCCCGAGGTCGGGAAGAAAGGTAAGGTGTTGGAAGGTTTTCGGGAGTGCCGTGATGCGGGCGGTCTCTTCCGTGCCGTGGTACCACTCCAGCGTCGGCCCCGGCCGCAGCATCATCTCCAGCGGCTTGCCGAAGAACTCGACCGATGGCGAGTCGTCGGAACTGAGGGAGAGGCGCAGTGGCCAATGTGGATGTTCGGTATCAGTCAACGACGAAACCTCTTTGAGCTCGACTCGTGAGCGAGAACTGGAAAACTTGGACCACCGTGGTGGGCTCCATCGCCTCTCTGGTGGTGGTGTTCACGACCCTCGGGCCGGGATGGTTCTTGGACCGGGAGGCCCCGGAGAGGATGGAAGCACCGTCGGGGGACTTTATTCCGTGGGAGGATACGTCTGAGGAGGTGGTGGAGCAAGAGCCCCCGCCGCCGCCTCCGGAGGGGCTCGGGTTCTGGTTGCGCCTCCGTGGGGAGTCCGAGCCGGTAGACGCGACGGCTCTGGTGGGGATCCCCGGGGTGTGGCCGTTTAAGACGCTCTCCAGCCATCGCGGGGGGTATTTGCTGCTCCCCGAGAACCAGGTGCCGACGTTGGATGGGCGAACGATCCAGCTCTACGAGGTCCTGGTGCGGACCGGCGACGACGTGGACCCGCCGGTGGCGTTCTGGGGGGTGACGAGAGGGCCCGACGCTCCGGTGGAGGCCTCGGAGGGGAGAACCCTGCGGCTTCGGGAGGCCCAGGCCCTGACGGTGACCGTCGTGGACGACGACGGGGAGCCCGTGGAGGGGGCGTTCGTGCGGTTGGCTCGGGACAGCATGGCGCTCTTGAACCTTCACTACACGACCCGGGAGGATGGTGTGGCGACGTTCTCCAGGATCCCGCCGGGGACGTACTTTTTGACCCTCGACGCCGACGGGGTGGCTCGGAAGACGGTCCGGGTGGAGCACGCCCTCGGTGACGGGAGGTTGACGGTGCCCATGGAGAGCGGCGGGGGCCTGCGGATGCCCTTCTCGTGGCAGGGGCCGCCGGTGCAGTTGATGGCCGGGTCGGCGTCGGGGTCGTCTGAGTCATCGGGATCTGGCGAGGAGGACGGAGACCGAGGGGCCGGCGAAGAGCGGGCCGGGGGCACGGAGCGGGAGTTGAACGTCTACGCCGCCGATGAGCGGGGCGGGGGCGTCGCTGGGGCCTGGGTGGAGGCCTGGGTGGGAGGCCGGCGGGTGGCTCAGGGGCAGAGCCGGGGTAACCGGCCCCTGACGCTACGAGTACCCGCCGACGGGTCGGTGACCGTTGTGGCCACCCACGCCGGGTGGGGAGAGGGCATGGAGGTGGCGAGTCGGGCCGACGATGGCCAGGAGGTCATCGTCCGGATGTCCAATGAGCTGCTGACGGCCCGAGGTCCTACTGATCGAGTGCGGAGTCTGGGTGCGCTGGAGGAGATCCTGGAGGCGCCGATTGTAGAGGACGGGAGCCGGCTCTTGATCGATCGTCCCGACGCGGGCAGCGCGGCGGCGGCGGCGGGGCTGCAGCGGGGAGACTCCCTGCTCTTCGTGAGGCGTGAGGGTCGAGGGCATCGGGCTGTGGTGGAGCGGCGTGGCTCCCTGCAGGAGATTTCGTTTTAGGTGACGGAATTCTGAGATGTGAGGGGGAGAGGGTCAGGAATTTGAGTGTTTCAGGGAGGGGCGATGGAGGGCCGGGCGTCCCGGGGCTTGGATCGTGGCGTCGGGGTTTGCGGCGAAGGACGTCGGGACGTCGGGGTTTGCGGCAAAAGACACCGGAACGTCGGGGCTTGCGGCAAAAGACACCGGAACGTCGGGGCTTGCGGCAAAAGACACCGGAACGTCGGGGCTTGCGGCAAAAGACACCGGAACGTCGGGGTTTGCGGCGGTTCGTTTCCGAGCATAGTTCAGGACCCCAACGGTCCACCCCGGGACAAGCCCCGGGGCTATAGGTAGCGGGGCTCCGCAGGGGCCAAGGCCCCGCTCCGCCTGAGATGTTCTCCACATAGTCGACCACTCGAGAACCAAACCGGTGCGGAGTTCGACGGTGCCGGAGTGAATCCGGGCCTGGTTCGGAACGACTCCGTTCTCCGAAACATCTCAGGTGGAGCGGGGTCATGACCCCACCGGAGCCCTGCCCACTCCAGCCCCCGGCTTCAGCCGGGGGTGGACCGTGGGAGCCCTGTACTGTTCACGGAAATGACCCGCCGCAAACCCCGCCGTCCCGTTATCCTTCGCCGCAAACCCCGACGTCCCGACGTACTTCGCCGCAAACCCCGACGTTCCAATGTCCTTCGCAATGCCCAAAACTCGACGCCATTACCGCGTACCTCCACGATCAGGTTCGAGTGGGTTGTAAGGGGTGGTGCGTCAGCACCGCAAAGCCCGAATGCCCCGAACGATTCATTCTGGCACGAATGATGCTTGTTCCCATGGGCGTGTGTTTCCCCAAACCCGTGCCCGAAGAGGTTCTGAGATGAGACGAGTTGCCCTGGCCCTGTTCACCACCCTGATATTCCTGGTCCCGATGACCGCCTTCGCCGACGAGGACTGTGAGTGTCCCGAAAACTTCTCCTGCGAACTGGTTTCCTTCACCATATGCGAGGAGTACACCGAGCCTGTGGACTGCATGGTGGACGAAGAGGAGGAGGACGAGGTCGACTGCGTGATGCCGGAGCCCGGCGAGGGGGATTGCTACGAGGTGGAGAGTTATGAATGCATCCCCGTGGAGTGCGAGAGCGACGCCGACTGTAGTGGCGACGGGGTGTGCGTGGAGTTTGTCTACGAGTGGTGCTCCATGCCCGGGTGCGGCCCGGAAGAGGATTCCTGCGCGACCGAGGCGGAGTGCGGCGTAGAGACGGAGCAGATCTGTGTGCCTCCCTACCAGGCTCCCTGCGACGTCGACACGGACTGCGGCGACGGGTTCACCTGTGAGGCGCGGCACTACGGCTGCCCCGACGTGAGCCACAGCGATGGCGACGATCCCGTGAGCGACGATGATCTCTGTGGCGAGCCCGATGAGGACGCGCCGAAGCGATGTGTGTTGATCAGCCAGAGCTGTGACGACGACTCCGACTGTGACGGCGGGTTCGTGTGTCACGGCGGTGACCAGCCGGCCTGCCCGACGATCGGCGTCGATCCCGACGACGAGCCGGGATCGCCGATGCCCTGCGAAGAGGTCTCCGGGTTCTGTGCCCCCGAAGACTACTACTACCACGGTGGTGGGGGATGGGCGGGGTCAGGCGACCCCGAGGGTGAAGCCGACGTGGAGCTGATGGGGAGCTCTCGGGTCGACGAGTCGGCGCCGCCCGCCGGTGGCGGCTCTGGTGGGTCGGCGAGCGCCTGCGCGACGGTGCCCACGGAAGCGCCGCCGCTGGGGTTTGTGATCGCCGGGATGCTCCTGGGGATGGTGGCGCTGCGGCGTCGTTGAGTCCCCGAACGATGGTGAGCGTTGGTTAGCTCACGAAGAGGCCGCAGCTTCGCTGTCTGCGGCCTCTTCTTTTTCTTGGCGCTCCCGGTCTTCGGCGCCCGTGGCCTTGCCCGTCACGGCCAGGTAGTGCTCGGTGAGGCTGTCGACGTCCCCGGAGCTCTTCAAGTCCTTGAGCTCGGCGGCGGTGAGGTCGCTGACGAGCCCGCCCTGGTGGATCACGACGAACCGGTCGCAGAGGGGCTCGAGCATGTCGAGGATGTGGCTGGAGAGGAGGATCGAGCCGCCGTCGTCGCAGTGACGGCGCAGGCGCTTTCGGATCCGGTAGGTGGACTCCGGGTCGAGGCCGACGAAGGACTCGTCGAGGACCAGGACGGCGGGGCCGCCGATGATGGCGGCGGCGATGGCGAGCTTTCGGACCATGCCGCCGGAGTACTCCTTGAGGATCGTGTCCCGGGCGTCGGTGAGCTCCGTGAGGGTGAGGAGCTCCTCGGTCTCTTCGTCTCGTTGGGCGGCGTCGAGCTCCCGGAGATCGGCGATGAAGTGGAGGTACTCCTCGCCGGTGAGGTAGTCCAGGAGGCTCAAGTGCTGGGGTACGTAGCCGAGGCGTCGGCGGGCGGCGACGGGGTCCTGGACGACGTCTACGCCGGAGATGGACACAGAGCCCTCGTCGGGGGCGATCACGCCGGCGATGCAGCTCATCGTAGAGGACTTGCCGGCGCCGTTGGGGCCGATGAAGCCCACGAACTCCCCGCCGGGGATGGTCAGAGAGAGGTCGTCGACGGCGACGAGCTTGCGGTATCGTTTGGTCAGGCCCGAGATCTCAAGGGCTGGTGGCGAGGACATCGGTGGGCTCCGAGGGGCGTGTGACGAGTGCGAGGACGGGGAGGAGAAGCGAGAGGCCCAGGGCCGCGGGCAGCGAGACGAGGGCCACCGTGGTCAGGCCGGCCAGGACCGCCACGGGGACCACCCGAGGGGCTCCCGGGAGGGGGCGAAGGCGGTGGACGATGGTCAGGGTGGCGCTCATGGCCGGGCCGAGGGTGATACTCAGGGCGGCGGCGACGAGGGCGTCGGGGCCGGCGTCGCGGAACACAAAGAGGATCAGGGTGGCAGCGACGCCGAAGGGGAGGGCGAAGAAGGCGTACTCCCTCAAGGCGCCCCGAGAGGCGGCCTGGCGATGGCTCTCGAAGCTCGCAGGCAGCGCCATCGGGTCGTGGAGGCGGCGGGCTCGGCTCAAGAGTCGGTGCCAGGGGTTGACCACCACGGCGAAGAGGACCCCGGGGATGGCGGCGACGGCCCAGAGGGGCAGGGCCGCAAGCTCCACACCCCACAGGCCGATCAGAGCGAGGACAAAGACCACGGCGTAGCCGACGCGGCCCCCGGCGATGCGGCGGTCGTCATCGAGGGTCAGGGCCCGGAACACCGACGCGGCGCCGGGGCGAAGCCACCGAGACCAGAGGAAGTCTTTGCCAAATGACGACCGCTGGTAGGTCGCCACGGAGGCGAAGCTCGCCGCGTCGGCCTCCTGAAAGCGGGCGGCCATGGCGTAGTAGTGGTGGCGAAAGTTGTTGAACGCCGACAGGAGGCTAAAGAAGGCCACGGCGGCCAGGATCCCCGTGCCGATCAGAAAAGGCTCGCTGAACCGATCCAGGCGCAGGGGCTCGCCTAAGAGGAGCTTCCAGAAGAGGGAGCCGATGATCACGCCACCCAAAGAGAGCGCCGGGGCGTAGAGGAGGATCTGGGCCTGGCCGCCGTAGGCGTCGGCGGAGATGAAGGACTTCGAGGACTCCCCATCAGCGTCCTCGGGGATCAGCTGTCGGGTGGCCGCCAGCGCCACCACCAGGGCCAGGATGGTGGTGAGGACCAGGCCGCCGAGGAGCATCAGGACGCTGGCCAGGGCAGCGGGACCGCCGTCAAAGAACACGAGGGGTACGAAGAAGAGAGACGCCGCAGCGGTGGCGACCACGGCCTCGGTCAGGGCCGCCAGGAGGCGGTCGACGAAGAGGGCTGTCGGCTGAAGCGGGAGGTGTCGCAGGGCCTGGACGTCGCGGCGACGAAAGAGGAGCTCCAGGACCCGGAAGTTGAGCACCGAGGCGATCAGGATCGTGAGCCAGAAGGCGGCCTCCAGGGCGGCGGCTCCGGCGGGGAGGTCGTCGGGGCTGAGCCCGCGCGGGGTGGCGAGGTCGACGGGGGGTTCCATCAGCGCCGGCGCCGCGAAGTACCCGGCCAAAAGGGTCAGGAGAGCGCCCACGGCGAGCCCCGTGAAGAGGCGACGCTTCTGCCGAGGGGACTGGGCCAGGAGGCGGTTTTTTAGGAACGCCCGTCGGGCGCGCAGGATGGTGCCGAGCTGGGCCATGAAGCCTCGTCGCCTGGGGTCAGTCTGTGAGTTCCGGAGGTAGTTCCACAGTGGGTGCTGTGCTTTGATCGGGCCGGGAACCGTGATAAATGGGGCGGGGAGAGCCGGGGCGTTCCATCACGGAGGAGACCTCCCGGCGAATGTTCCGCAGGCGCATCTCGGCGGTCTCCGCCAGCGGGCTGCCCGGGTAGCGTCGCAGGAAGTCCTCGTAGCCGGTCAGGGCGGCCTCAAAGTCGCCCTGACGGTAGTGATGTTCGGCGGCTTCGAAGTGGGTGGTCTCGGTGATTTCCGGGTCCTGGCATCCCAGGGCGAAGGCGAAGAAGAGGCCGCACAGGAGGCTCCCGAAGAGAAGCCGAGCCGTTGTTGAGGTCAAGGAGCAGATCATGTCTACCATGGAAGAGCCACAGGGGGTCCCGTCGGGGTTTGTCGCGCTGATGGGTCAGCCCAACGTGGGGAAGTCGACGCTGATGAACGCTCTCCTGGGGACGAAGGTGGCGATCACCACCTCCAAACCCCAGACCACGCGAAATCGGATCTTAGGGGTCCAGACCTTCGGTGAAAAGGGGCAGATCGCATTTCTCGACACGCCGGGGCTCCACGAGTCGACGTGGCAGCTCAACCGCCGGTTGAATCGGGCGGCCCTGCAGTGTCTCGAAGAGGTGGATCTGGTGTGCCACCTGGTGGACGCCGCGGCGTTTCGTGGGTGGATGCGCCGGGGCTCCGGGGAGGGACTGCCGCCGGAGGAAGCCTACGTGCTGGGGCAGATCAAGGACGCGGCGATCCCGGTGATCCTGGTGCTGAACAAGATCGACGTGCTCTCCGATAAGGTGGAGCTCTTGCCCATGATCGACGCGCTGATCGAGGCTCGAGACTACGCGGCGGTGGTCCCCGTGAGCGCCACGACGAAAGAGAACCTCGATCAGTTGGTGGAGGTCTTGTTGGAACACCTCCCCGAGCAAGGGCTGCTCTTTCCGGAAGACACCCTGACGGATCAGGCCGAGCGGTTCGTGGCGGCCGAGTTCGTCCGGGAGCAGGTGATGGAGCAGACCTGCAAGGAGATCCCCTACAGCGTGGCCGTGGAGGTCGAGGACTTCCGGGAAGATGAGAAGCGTGGGTTGATCGAGATCTCGGCGGTGATCCACGTGGAGCGGGACAGCCAGAAGGGGATCGTGATCGGAAAGGGAGGCTCCCGGCTGAAGGCCATCGGGGAGGCGGCCCGGGGAGAGATGGAGCGGTTCTTCGGGCAGCAGGTCTTCTTGAAGACCTTCGTGCGGGTGGAGCCAAAGTGGAGTGAAAAGCCCCGGCAGCTCAGCCGGTTTGGGTATTGAGGAGAGCCATGGGATTCATCATCGCGATCGTAGGCCGGCCCAACGTGGGCAAGAGCCGACTTTTTAACAGGCTGACGCAGGCGGACGCCGCCATCGTCCACGACGAGGAGGGGGTGACCCGGGATCGAAAGTACGGCGACGGCCAGTGGCGCGAGCGGCGGTACACGATGGTGGACACCGGCGGGTTCGTGCCGGAGTCCGACGATCCGATCCTGATGCAGATGCGCGACCAGGTACAGCTCGCCATTGATGAGGCCGACGCGATCGTCTTCGTCGTCGACGGTCGAGCGGGGTTGACCAGCGCCGATGAGGGGATCGCCCAGATGCTGCGGGAGACCCAGAAGCCAGTGTTTACCGCCGTCAACAAGGTCGATGGATGGGAACAGCGGGATCAGATGCTCGCCGACTTCTACAAGCTGGGGATGGAGCTCTACCCGATCAGCGCTGAACATGGGGTGGGGATCGAGGGGTTGATGGACGAGGTGACCGCCCCTGTCGAGGATATGGAGGAGCTCGGAGACGAGCCCTTCGCCCGGATCGCCGTGGTGGGTAAGCCCAACGCCGGAAAGTCGAGCCTGATCAACGCGCTCTTGGGCTCTCAGCGGTTGCTCACCAGCGACGTGGCAGGGACGACCCGGGACTCCATCGACACCACGGTGCAGGTCGGGGAGAAGGAGTACCTGGTGATCGACACCGCGGGGTTGCGCCGCAAGCGGAGTGTTTCCCAGCAGCTCGAGGAGTACGCCGTGATCCAGGCGATCCGGAGCATCGATCGGGCCGACGTGGCGCTCCTGGTGATCGACGCCACCAGGCCGGTGACCAAGCAGGACAAGAAGATCGCCAGCGTCGTCCAGAATCGGGGCCGGGGCTGCGTGATCATCGTCAACAAATGGGACCTGATCGAGAAAGATGACCGCACGGCCGGGGAGTACGCGAAGATGCTGCGGTACGAGCTGAACTTCGTGGCCTACGCGCCGATTCTCTTCACGTCGGCCCTGACGGGGCAGCGGGTCCATAAGGTGCTGGGCAAGGTGGACACCGCTTTTGAACAGTTCACCCGCCGCGTCTCGACCTCGGAGTTGAACCGGTTTCTGGAGCAGGCCGTGGCCCGGCACTCCCCGCCGATCCACGCCAATAAGCGAGCCAAGTTCTACTATATGTCGCAGGTGGCGACCCGGCCGCCGACGTTCCTCTTCTCCGTGAACACCCCGGGGGCGGTGGCACCATCGTACCGGAAATACCTGGTGAACCAGCTCCGAGAGGCCTACGGGTTTGAGGGCGTGCCGATCAAGACCGTGATACGAGAGGCGTAGGGCGAGCAGGAGTTGGATCGGAAAAGTAATGCCGGCGGAAGGAAGCGGCGGCGTTCAGTGAGGAGGCGGTCGTGACGAGGTTGGGTGCGTTCGAGTTGAGTTCGTTCCTCGGAGAGGGGGGGATGGGGCAGGTGTGGCTGGGGAAGCACGCCGAGACCGGCACCGATGTGGCGGTGAAGATCCTCTTGCCTCAGGTGCTGGACAACGAGGAGTACCGGACGGCCTTTGAGACCGAGGTGCGATCCGTGGCGGCTCTGGACCACCCGAATATCGTGACCGTGCTGGACTACGGGCAGATCGATGAGGAGGCGGCGGCGGCGTCGATCGAGGAGATGCCCCTGGTGGCCGGGTCGCCCTACCTGGTGATGGAGTATGCCCGGGGCGGGGCCGTGGGGGACTACTTCCGAAAGATCCGGTGGCCCGATATGCGGGAGCTCCTCCTGGTGGTGCTCGACGCGCTGGCCCACGCCCACGCTCGGGAGGTGATCCACCGGGACCTCAAGCCGGAGAATATCCTGGTGGGGTGCGGGCCGAATTGGGACGTGAAGCTCACGGACTTCGGGTTGGCCCACGCTGCCGATCGGTTCGACGACACGGGCAAGGTCGAGACTCCCTGGGGTACTCCGCAGTATATGGCGCCGGAGCAGCTCCGGGGGCTCTGGCGAGAGTACGGGCCGTGGACCGACATCTACGGGTTGGGGTGTATGGCCTACGAGCTGATCTGCGGGAAGTGGCCCTTTGATGGCAAGACGGTGTGGGAGATCGGGCAGGCCCACCTGAAGAAGCCCGTGCCGCCGATGGAGGCGCGGTTTCGCGTCCCCGATGGGGTCGAGGAGTGGCTGCTGAAGATGTTGGGCAAGCGACGAAGCGAGCGGTTTGCCCACGCCGCGGACGCGGCCTACGCGCTGCGGCAGTTGCCGTCCTGGGACGATCGAGAGGGGTTCGGGGTGCTCTTTGAGCCGCCGCAGGACCCGAGGGAGATCCCGGAGGCCGAGGAAGACGCCGGGGTGTCCACGCAAATCCTTCCGGAGCTGCGGAGCTCCGAGGGGCATGCGATGCTGAAGAGCGTCGTGACCGATCGTCGGCAGGGGAGCCCCGAGGCCAACGGGCCCGGGGGAACAAGGGGAACAACAGGAACCGCCGAAACCGGCGACGTGCCGCCCCTGCCGTGGCACTGGCGTCGGCGCGGTGAGGGGTCCATCTCCAACGAGCTCCTGGGGATCAGCCTGGGGCTCTTCGGGTTGCGGGCGGTGCCCCTGGTGGGGCGGAAGGAGGAGCGGGACCGCCTCTGGGAGACCTTGCGCCAGGTCCACGACGAGGGGCGGGCCCTGCAGTTGGTCGTCGAGGGGAGCGCAGGGACGGGGAAGTCCGAGCTGGTGCGGTGGATCTGCCGGCGAGCTCGGGAGGTCGGGGGGGCGCGTGTGCTCACGGCCTATCATAGCCCGTCGCCGGGCGCCGGTGACGGCCTGGTGCCGATGGTCGCGCGATTCTTGAAGTGCTCCCGGCTGGATCCGGAGAAGCTCGAGATCCATCTGGGGAAGACCTTGATCAACGAGGGGATCGCCGACCAATTCGACCTGCGGGCGCTCCTGGCGCTCCTGGCGGGAGAGGGGTCGGGGGAGCAGCAGCTCGGCCGCGAGGAGCGGTACGCGATCATCTACCGGATGCTGGCGCTTCTCTCGAACCGTCGGCCCGTGATCGTGTGGCTCGATGACGTACAGTGGGGGTTGGACGCGATCGGGTTTGCCGAGTACGTCCACGAACGGCAGCAGAACTACCCGGCGCCCATCGCGGTGCTGATGACGACTCGCACCGAGGGGTTGGCGGAGCGGCCCACGGAGGAGCGAGCCCTGGCGAGGCTCCTGGCGGCACAGGAGGTCCAGAAGGTGGATCTCGAGCCCCTGGACGAGGCCGATATCGATCGGCTCCTGTGTCACCTGTTGCGGCTGGATCCGGAGCTGGCCGAGCACGTTCGGCGGCGCAGCCAGGGGGTGCCGCTCTTCGCTGTGCAGCTCGTAGAGGACTGGGTGGCCCGGCGCAAGCTGGAGATGAGCGACGGGGGCTTTCGGCTCCGCCAGGGGGCGAGCATCTCGATCCCCGACGATCTCCACGCCCTGTGGGATTCGCGGGTGAGCGGGTTCTTGGAGCGGCGGGCACCGGAGACGCTCCAGTATCTGGAGATCGCGGCGGCCCTGGGGCAGGAGGTCGACGAGCGAGAGTGGCGGGTGGCCTGTGAGAAGGCTGGATTGCCGGGGATCACGGGCCTCGTAGAGCGGATGGTGGAGGACGACCTGGCGGACTCCGTAGAGGAGGGGTTTCACTTCTCCCATGGGATGCTTCAGGAGAGCCTGGAGCGAAAAGCCCGGGAAGAGGGGAGGTGGCCGGCCATTAACCGCGCCTGCGCAGAGGCGTTGCAGGAACTCGTTGGGGATCGAGACTCCGGGGTGGCCGCCGAGCGGGTCGCCTGGCATTGGACGGAGGCCGGGGAGACGGGGCTGGCGATCGCGCCGCTGAGCCGGGCGATCGACGGAGCGATCGCGCGGAGCGATTTCGAGCACGCCCTCGATCTGATCGGATGGCGAGAGGAGCTGACCGGTGCGGACGGGGAGTGGCGGGTCGCAAACGAGCTGGCCCGGGTGCGTGTGTTGGCCAAGATCGGGGAGTATCGCCGGTGCGCAGAGGACGCGCTGAACGTCGCCAAGGCCGCCACAGAGTTGGGCTTGA
The DNA here is from genome assembly GCA_007120035.1 of Myxococcales bacterium. Classification (GTDB taxonomy): domain Bacteria; phylum Myxococcota_A; class Bradymonadia; order Bradymonadales; family Bradymonadaceae; genus SKON01. Next base: position 11,900 of record SKON01000290.1, on the reverse strand, counting down.
AGGGATCGGAGGCCCAGGCACATGTCTGGGCCGCTGTGGGGTTGCGGGCCCTCGGGGATCTGGAGCGGGCCGAGGCGTTTCTGCGGGCCGCCGGGGCGGCCTTTGCCAGGGAGGGGTTGCGGGGACGGCGAGCCCAGGTGCTCCTGGAGTTGGGGCGGGTGGAGGAGCAACGAGGGGACTACGTGAAGGCCCACGATCACTTCGAGGCCGGCCGCTTGATCTACCACGAGCTCGGCGACGCCTACGGGGAAGCCCAGTGCTATAACGCGATCGGCGACGTGCTGCGGGGCAGTGGTGACTTCGATGGCGCTCATCAGGCGTCGGTGGCCGCCCTGGAGCTCTATCGGGAGCTGGGGACGATCAGCGGGGTGGCGGATTGCCTGAACGACCTGGCGGAGTGGAGCCGGATGCAGGGGGATCTGGAGGAGGCTCGAGAGTTCGCCGAGGAGGCGCTCAGGCTCTACCAGGCCGTGGGGTCAGCGGAGGAGCGCTTCGTGGCGCTCAACCTGGCGATGATTCGGGTGGAGCAGGGGGAGGCCGAGGCGGTGATCGGTGCCCTGAAGGACCTGATCGAGTCCTTCGAGGACTCGGGGCAGACGGCGTTGGCGGGCCAGGCCGCCGCCGGGTGGCTGGCGGCCCGGGCGAGCCTGGGGCGGTGGGACCAGTGGGAGGAGATTCTAAAGGCCGCGCAGGTGCGGTTTGAGGCGACCGGGGTGCGGGCTCCGCTGACGACGCGAGCGCTTCACTTCGCCGCCGACGCCGCCGAGCGGGCCGGCCGGGCCGACCTGGCGGTCGGAGCCCGGAGGCTCGCTCGATCCCAGGCCAGCGGCATTCGGCAGACCGCCTCGTCGAAGCACGCCGAGCCCGTCGAGGAATGAGCTACTACGAGGAGCTGGGAAGCTCGGGGGCTGCCGTCGATGGTTGGCGCCACTTCTTGGAGCAGCACCTTCGGTTCGAGGCGGTGATTCAGGGGCTTCAGGTGGGACCCGAGGATCGAGTGATCGATCTCGGGTGCGGCTCGGGGGCGCTTCTGGAGTATCTGGGACGGGACCGGCCGGGGGAGTATCTCGGGGTCGACGTGCGAGCTGATGTGGTGGAGCGAGCGGGCTCGCGGTGGGGCGAAGAGTTCTTTCGCCAGGCCGATCTCTTATCTGTGGGGAGGGAGGACCGCGGCGATGTGGCGGTGGCCATCGGCGCCCTGGTGGGGGGCGGTGAGGAGAAGCGCGGGCCCATGGAGAAGGTGGCGGCGATGATGCTTCAGTTGGACGCCCTGTCGCGCCGGGGTTGGGCGCTGGTGGTGCTCGACGACGAGTGGTTGGCGGCGGATCCCCTCCGGTCGTTGGACGATGCCCTTGAAGGGGCCTCGGCCCGTGAGCTCCGGGGGGTGGCGGCCGGGCTGGACGTCGAGATCGAAGTGGTGACCGGGGTGATACCGTCGGATCTCTTCGTCTTCGGGGGATCCGGGCGAGTCGGAGCGGCGGAGCGTCTGGCTGGCGATGACTGCCATCGACGGGTCCTGGCCGGTTCGGCGGAGAAGCTGCAGGCGGGCGATGAGGCGTGGTTCTGGATGACCACGGGGCGGGTCGATCGGGCGGGACAGGCGTTGAGGCAGTGGGGAGGCGCCGGGGATCGGCGGCGGTTCGAGCTGCTCTGCCGCCGGTGGGAGCTGGCCCAGGCCTTATGAGGGGGCCTAATGAGGGGCGTGGTGGCCCGGACGGCGGCCGGCGGGGAGGGCGGAGACCTCGGAGACCTCGGGCTGCTCCGGCTCCCGGGGCAGACACACCGTAAACCGGGAGCCCTCGCCCTCGGTGCTGTCCACACGGATGTATCCACCGTGCATCTCAGCGAATCGTTTGGCGACGGCGAGCCCGAGGCCGATGCCTCGTTTGTTGAACTCGAACTGGCCCGAGGAGTGGTGGCCGCTGTTGAAGGTGCTAAAGAAGACGTCGAAGATCTGGCTGACCTCCTCGTCGGGGATCCCCACGCCGGTGTCCTGGACGGTGATGGAGATCATGTCGTCTCCCTCCTGGAGGGCAATATCCAGGGTGATGGCCTGGCCATCGTAGGAGAACTTGATGGCGTTCATCAGCAGGTTGAGGCAGAGGTCGTTGAGCTTGTCCTCATCGGCGACGATCTGGTCGAGGCCGGGGGCGATGGAGACCTCCAGGGTCTGGTTTCGCTTCTCGAGGAAGGGATCGAGCTGGTCCCGGAGGGAGTCCACGAACTTGGGGAGCTCCACCCACTCGAGGTCGAGGGTGGCGCCGGCCCCGTCCTCATCGAGCATCTGGAAGATGCGGTTGGAGATATTCTTGAGGCGGATCGCGCTGGAGTCGATGCCGGCCAGGGCCTTGGTGGCGACGGAAGAGAGCTCCTTGCCCACCTCTTTGCGCAAGAGGAAGGTGTAGCCGAAGACGATGGCGATCGGGGTATTCAGCTCGTGGCTGACGACCTCCATGAAGACGCTCTTGACCCGGTCGAGCATCTTCAACTCTTGGTTGGCCTGGCTGAGGAGGGCGTTCTGGGCTTCGAGCTGCTCGTTGGCCGCCTGGAGTTGGAGCAGGAGCTGGTCCCGCTCTCTCTTGGCCCGATAGTGCTCGAAGGCCTGAGCGACGAAGAGGCGCAGCTCGGCGGGCTTCCAGGGCTTAGAGATGTATCGGTAGACGTGTCCTTCGTTGATGGCGTCGATCACGTCGGCGATGTTGGAGTATCCCGTGAAGAGCACCCGAACGATATGGGGGTGGGTCTCCCGGAGCTCCACGAGGAAGTCGATCCCCGACATGCCGGGCATCCGCTGATCGGTCATGACGACCTGGACCTCGTAGGCCTCGATCAGGGCCCAGGCCTCGTCGACGGACCGAGCGGTCAGGACATCGTACTCCCGTTTGAAGAGTCGCCCGATGGCATCAAGGATGTCGGGTTCATCGTCAATGACCAGGAAGGTGCCCCTGCTCTCCTTCGATCGATTCTTCATGTTTCATTCAATGCGCCGCGGCCTCGGTGTTGATGGGAGAGCCTGCGGTACAGCGCGAAAGCCAGATGTTTCTTCGTCGTTGAGGACTGCAGACTAACAGAATGGGGGCGAATGGAAAAGCGTGAACCACTCGGTTAGTCCTCGCCTCGGCGGACTTGCGTTTCCAAAGAGAACTGTCGGCGGAGGCGGAGAATTTCCGTTTATTCTTTAAGAAGTTCCAAGAATCGGCTCTCGCCAATGATCTCGATGGAGGAGCCGTCGTCGTTGTAGGACTCGGCTTTCTTGAGCTTCGAAGTGCGCCAGCCGCCTTTGAATTTCTCGAGATCGCCGTCGCCGATCACCAGGTAGTCCAGGTCTCGGACGACCGAGGAAGGGCATCGACCGCCGAGGGCCTCGACCCGACTCTGGGCTTCCTTGCGCTTCATCGACTCCAGGGTACCCGTGAAGAGCACGGCCTTTCCGGAGAGAGGGGAGTCCGTGGAGATGGGCTCCTGGGGCTCCGGGAAGGTGACGTCCAGGTGAAGAAGGAGTTGGTCGATGAGGTCGGAGTTTTCCTCGAGCCCGGCGGTGACCTTCTCGGCGATGATGTCGCCGATGGTGTGGATCTCGGCCAGCTCCTGGGGTTCGACGGAGCGGATGGCGTCCAGAGAGGGGTATTCGGAGATCAGGATCTTGCTGACGTGGTTGCCCAGCTCGTCGATCCCGAGAGACCGCAGGAACCGGTCGGCCGTGACGTTCCGGGCCTGTCGGATGCGATCGATCTGTCGGGTGGCCAGGCGCTTGCCGACACGGTCCAGGGAGGTCATCTCCTCGACGGTGAGGACGAAGAAGTCCGGTGGGGTGGTGACCATGTCGGCGTCGTAGAGTTGCTCCAAGAGTTTGGGGCCGAAGCCCTTGATCTCCATCTGGGAGACGAAGTGCTCCAGTTGCTTGAGGCGAGCGGTGCGGCAGTCGTCGCGGTGGTCGGCCATCAAGACGTCGCCGTCGCGGTAGGTGGGGGCGCCGCAGCTCGGGCAGGATTCGGGGAGCTGAACCGGGGTGTCGCCGGGCTCGAGGACTCGCTCCAGGTTGGGGATCACGCCGCCGCGGCGCATCATCATGACCCGGGAGCCGATCCGCAGGCCCCCTTCGCCGCCGAGGTGCTCCATGATCGAGAGGTTATGGAGGCTGACCCGGGTGACCGAGGCGCCGGAGAGGACGACGGGGTCGACGATGCCCACGGGGTTGATGGCCCCCGTGCGGGAGACGCTCCACTGGACCTCCCGGAGGACGGACTCCCCGGACTCGCCCTGGAACTTATAGGCCATCGCGAACCGGGGGTGGTGGGCGGTGGAGCCCATGCGGGATTGCTCGTCGACGCGGTTGGCCTTGTAGACGACGCCGTCGGTCTCGTAGCCGAGCTCGACGCGGCGATCGGAGATGTCGTCGTAGACACCCTGGAGCTCGTCGCGATCGACGACGTGGAACTCGGGGACCTCGAAGCCGAGGTCGGAGAGGCGCTGGACCTTCTCCTCCTCGGTGGCGACGTCGACACCGAGGAGATCGAAGGCGAAGAACTTGATCTTGTAGCCGGCGGCCTGGGAGGCGTCCTTCAGCTTCAGGGCCCCGGCGGTGAGGTTTCGTGGGCTGGCGTACTCGTGTTGGAACTGCTGCTGGAAGACGGCTACGGGCATCACGGCCTCGCCGCGGACCTCCAGGGGGCCGCCGGGGATCTCTGTGGGGAGGTTCGTGATGTGCCGGGCCTGGTCGGTCATCACCTCGCCGACGGTGCCTGTGCCCCGAGTGGCGGCGAGCTGGAGGCGGCCCCGGTCGTCGTACCGGATGCAGGCGGCGACGCCGTCGACCTTGGGAGTGGCCACGGCGTTGCCCTCGAACTTATCGAACCACTTCAGGAGGGTCTCTTCGTCGTAGCCCTTTCCGAGGGAGAGCATCGGCGGGTCGTGTTGGACCTTTTCGGTACCCTCGTCAAGGGACTCCAGATCGGCGCCGGCGGGGCCGATGGCGTCCAGTACGGGGCTGTCGGGGGCTTTGTCCCGGAGGGCCTCGACGAGGCGGTCGAAGTCGGGGTCGGTGATCTCCGGAGCGTGATCTACCCAGTACTTGCGGTTGTGGTACCGGACGGCTTCCTCGAGTTCAGGGACGGAGAGGGAACTCCAGTTCTGGGTGGTCGTAGCCTCGGACATGGGGGACTCCGCGGGCAATGAGGGATAGGGGCAGTGACGGGCCTTTTATGCACTGGGAGCGCTGAGGGCTCAAGGGTGATGTCGGCGAGTCGAGGAAAGAAAGTGGGTTGCCTGTTGGTTAGGGGTGCACAGGTTGGAGTTCGAGAGGAAACCATACGAAAAAGTATGGTATTGTGATTCTCGGGCTTGAAAGTGCACAAATTTGTGTGCTATTGACGGCCGGCGCTGGCGAAGAGGTGGCGAGCGGACGGTATATCTGGCCCGATGGAGAGGACGGAAGCGATGAAGATCACAGCCGTGGAAGAGTATGGCCTCCGATGCCTGATGCGGGTGGCCGAGGAGCAAGAGGGGGAGCCCGTCTCGGCGCAGGCCATCGCCGAGCTGGAGGGCCTCTCGGTGTCCTACACCCAGAAGCTGATGCGGATCTTGAGCCTGGCGGATCTGGTGGAGTCCCGACGCGGTGCCCACGGGGGGTTCGTGCTGGCCCGGTCGTCGGAGGAGATTACCCTGGGAGACGCGATTCGAGCCCTCGGTGGGATCTTCGACGTGGAGGAGATCTGCGACCGCCATACGGGGGAGATGGAGACCTGCGCCCACCAATGCCACTGCACGATCCGGCCGGTGTGGTCCTACATCTCGCGGTTCGTGGTGGAAACCCTGGACGGGATCACCCTCTCAGACCTGATGCACGATGAGAAGACCGTGGCCAGACATCTGGCGGAGAGTTCACCTGCAACGATCCGGAGCTTGTAAGCCGGTAACCGATAGCACCTACTGAGGAACGTTATGACTACGACGATCGAGAACATCCTGGATCAGCCCTACAAGGCGGGATTCGTCTCCGATATCGAGATGGACACCCTGGAGCCGGGGTTGAGCGAGGAGGTAATCCGGTTCATCTCCAAGAAGAAGAATGAGCCGCAGTTCATGCTGGACTTCCGACTGAAGGCCTATGAGCACTGGAAGACGATGAAGGAGCCGAAGTGGGCCAACGTTCACTACGAGAAGCCCGTCTTCGATGAGATTATCTACTACTCGGCGCCGAAGAAGACCCCGAAGAAGGACAGCCTCGACGAGGTGGATCCTGCGATCCTGGAGGTCTACGAGAAGCTGGGGATCCCGCTGCACGAGCAGAAGATGCTTCAGAACGTGGCTGTGGACGCCGTGTTCGACAGCGTTTCCGTGGCGACGACCTTCAAGAAGCGGCTGGCCGAAGCAGGGGTGATCTTCTGCTCCTTCTCGGAGGCCGTCCAAGATCACTCCGAGCTGATCCAGAAGTACCTGGGCAGCGTGGTCCCCTACACGGACAACTTCTACGCAGCCCTGAACTCGGCGGTGTTCAGCGACGGTTCCTTCGTGTACGTGCCCAAGGGCGTGACCTGCCCGATGGAGCTCTCCACGTACTTCCGGATCAACACCCAGAACTCGGGGCAGTTTGAGAGGACCCTGATTGTCTGCGAAGACGGCGGGTACGTCAGCTATCTCGAGGGGTGCACGGCGCCTCAGTTCGACACCAACCAGCTCCACGCGGCCGTCGTGGAGCTCGTGGCCATGGAAGACGCGGAGATCAAGTACTCCACGGTCCAGAACTGGTACGCCGGCGACGAGGACGGAAAGGGTGGGATCTACAATTTTGTGACCAAACGGGGCGTCTGCGAGGGGGACCGATCCAAGATCTCCTGGACCCAGGTGGAGACGGGCAGCGCCGTGACCTGGAAGTATCCGTCGTGCATCCTCAAAGGAGACGACTCCATCGGAGAATTCTACTCCGTGGCCCTGACGAACCACCATCAGCAGGCCGATACGGGCACGAAGATGGTCCATATCGGCAAGAACACCAAGAGCACGATCATCAGCAAGGGGATCAGCGACGGGGTCTCCCAGAACAGCTACCGGGGCCTGGTAAAGATGACCCCGTCGGCCGAGGGGGCTCGGAACTATTCGGAGTGTGACTCCATGCTGATCGGCGATCGATGCGGGGCCCACACCTTCCCCTATATCGACGTGCGCAATCCCACCGCTCAGGTGGAGCACGAGGCCTCGACGTCCCGGATCGGGGAGGACCAGCTCTTCTACTTTTTGCAGCGGGGGATCGACGAGGAGGACGCCATCTCGATGATCATCAGCGGCTTCTGCAAGGATGTCTTTCACGAGCTCCCCATGGAGTTCGCCGTGGAGGCCCGGAAGCTGTTGGGGATCAAGCTGGAAGGAAGCGTGGGCTGAGCCCACCGCGAAGTCACGAAAATCAACGAAGTCATACGAGTTAGAACCAAGGACGAGACGACGATGCTACTGGAAGTTAAAGACCTACACGCCAGCGCGGCAGACGCGCCCATCCTCAAAGGGGTCAGCCTGACGGTGCGCCCCGGCGAGGTCCACGCCATCATGGGCCCCAACGGCAGCGGCAAGAGCACTTTCGCCAAGGTGATCGCCGGCCACCCCGCCTATGAGGTCACCGGAGGGTCCGTGACCTTCGACGGGGAAGATCTCCTGGAGATGGAAACCGACGAGCGGGCCCGGGCCGGGGTGTTCCTGGCCTTCCAATACCCCGTGGAGGTACCGGGAGTGACGAACGCGGCGTTCATGCGCCAGGCCCTGAACGCTCGGCTCGAAGAGCAAGGCAAAGATGAGCTCGATCCCCTGGAGTTCGACGACTACGTGCGGGAGAAGGCCAAGATCGTGGAGATGGATCCGGCCTTCTTGAACCGGAGCGTGAACGTGGACTTCTCCGGTGGGGAAAAGAAGCGAAACGAGATCCTCCAGATGGCCGTCTTGGAGCCGAAGCTGGCCTTCTTGGACGAGACCGATAGCGGCCTGGATATCGACGCTTTGCGGGTGGTGGCCTCGGGGATCAATACTCTGCGGGCCGAGGAAAACGGGGTGGTCCTGGTGACCCACTACCAGCGGATCTTGAATTACGTGACCCCCGACTTCGTACACGTGATGACCGGTGGACGGATCATCAAGTCTGGTGACAAGACCCTGGCGCTGGAGTTGGAGGAGCGGGGATACGATTGGATCCTGGAGGAGGGCGCGGCATGAGCGACTTCCTGAAAGAGTTGATCCGGACCAGCGAAGCCACCGGCGAAGGCTTGCCGACCTGGTGGTCCGAGTTGCGGGCGGCGGCGGTCGACCGGTTGAGGGAGCTTTCCGTTCCGGGTCGCAAGGATGAGGAGTGGCGGTTCCTGAAGCTGAAGCCCCTGACGGGGCGGGCCTGGCCGTCGGCGGGGACGTCGACGGTGGACGTGGCAGACGTGGTGGAGAGCCGGCGGATCCCGGAGGCCGACGGGGCGACCCTGGTCTTTGTGAACGGCCGGTTCTCGGCGGATCACTCGAGCCTCGACGGCATCACCGACGCGGTGACCATCGCCCCCTTCAGCGGGCTCGCCAGCGAGGACACCACCGATCTGGTGCGGGACTACGTGGCCACCCAGACCTACTGGGCCGACGACGTCTTCTGGAACGGGAACACGGCGAACTTCGAGGACGGGGCCGTGATCCTCGTGCCCCGTGGCGAGGTAGTGGAGCCCGTGGTGCATCTGCTCTTCGTGGGCACCGGCGAAGAGGCCGGAGCCGTGCATCCCCGGAACGTGATCGTCGCCGGGGAGTCGGCGCAGGTCACGGTGGTGGAGGAGTACGTGGGCGCCGGCGACGGGGCTTACTTCCACAACGTAGTCGATGAGGTCTTCGTGGGGGCCAACGCCTCGGTGAACCACTTCAAGGTGCAGCGAGACACCGACGAGGCCTTCCACGTGGCCCGAAACCTGGTGGCCCTGTCTCGGGACTGCCGGTACGTCTCGACGGCGGTGAACATCGGAGCCGCTCTGTCGCGGAACGACTCCTATGCTCGGTACGAGGGCACCAACATCGACTGCAATCTCGACGGCCTGGCGTTCCTCAAAGGCACCCAGGTCAGTGATACCCACACGGCCATCGACCACGCCCTGCCCGACTCTCGGAGCTACCAGCTCCATAAGGTGATCGTCGACGATCGGGCTCATAGCGTGTTCAATGGGAAGATCTTCGTTCGCCAGGACGCCCAGCGGACTCGTTCGGAACAGCTCAACCAGAACCTGCTCTTGAGCACGGGGTCCCACGTGGACACCAAGCCGCAGCTCGAGATCCTGGCCGACGACGTGGTCTGCGCCCACGGAGCCACGGTGGGACAGCTCGAAGATGACCACTTCTTTTACCTGCAGAGCCGAGGGTTGACCCCGGAGAAGGCCAAGGCGCTCCTGACCTACGCGTTCGCCGCCGAGGTGCTGGAGACCATCACCGTGGACTCTCTGCGGAGCAGCCTGGAGCAAGAGGTGCTCCACGCCACGGCGGGAGACGAGTAATGACCTGGCGAGAGATCCAGAAGGACTTTCCGATCCTCAACCAGCGGATCGGCGAGCATCGGCTGGCCTATCTGGACAACGCGGCGTCGAGTCAGGTGCCGCAGCAAGTCGTGGATCGGCTGGAGGAGTACCTGACCCGGGAACACTCCAACGTCCACCGCGGGGTCCACGCCCTGAGCCAGCGGGCCACGGAGTCCTTCGATCAGGCCCGAGAGAAGGTGGCGTCCTTCTTGAACGCCCCGAGCTCGGCCCAGTGCATCTTCACCCGGGGGACCACGGAGGGGATCAACCTGGTGGCCCACGGGTTTGGCCGAAAGTTTCTTGGCAAGGGCGATACGATCGTGGTGTCGGCGCTGGAGCATCACGCCAACATCGTGCCCTGGCAGATGCTGGGGGAAGAGCGGGGCGTGAGCCTCCGGGTGATCCCCATGAACGACCGGGGAGAGCTGCTCCTGGAGGAGCTCCCGGACCTGCTGGACGACTCGGTGAAGCTCGTCTGCGTGAACCACGTGTCCAACGCCCTGGGGACCATCAACGACGTGGCCAGGGTGGTGGAGCTCGCCCACGGCCGGGACATCCCGGTGCTCATCGACGGGGCGCAGGCCGTGCCCCACATGAAGGTGGACGTGCAGGAGCTGGGGGCGGACTTCTACGCGTTCTCGAGCCATAAGATGTGCGGTCCCACCGGGGTGGGGGTGCTCTACGCCAAGAAGAAGTGGCTGGACCGGATGAACCCGTTTCTGGGTGGTGGGGATATGATCTTGAGCGTCACCTGGGAGGGGACGACCTTCAACGAAGCGCCCCATAAGTTCGAGGCTGGCACGCCGCCGATCATGGCCGCCATCGGCCTGGGGGCGGCGATCGACTACCTGGAGGGCATCGGGCTCGATGCCATCGGGGCCCGGGAGGCGGAGTTGTTGGCCCAGGCCACGGAGCGGATCCTCGAAGTCGATGGAGTGCGTCTCTACGGCACGGCGGAGGAGAAGGCCGGGGTGCTCTCCTTCGACGTGGAGGGCGTTCACCCTCATGATATCGGCACGATCCTGGACTCCCAGGGCGTGGCGATCCGGGCCGGGCACCACTGCGCTCAGCCGGTGATGAACCGGCTGGGGATTCCGGCGACGGCCAGGGCATCGTTCGCGTTTTATAACGACGAAGAGGACATCGATCAGCTCATCGACGGGGTGCGGCTGGTCAAGGAGATCTTTGGCTGATGACGAATATGCGCGCCCTCTATCAGGAAGTGATCCTCGATCATAACCGCAAGCCCCGGAACTTCGGACCTCTGCCGGAGGCCACCTGTCAGGCCACCGGCGATAACCCTCTATGCGGGGACCACTACGATATCTACGCTGTCGTGGAGGACGGGGTGATTCAAAAGGTAGGGTTTCATGGAGAGGGTTGCGCTATCTCCAAGGCGGCGGCGTCGATGATGACCGTGCGGGCCAAGGGCAAGACCGTGGACGAGGCCCGGGAGATGATCGAGGAGTTTCGGCAGATGCTCACAGGGCGTCTCGACCTCTCGGGGGAACACTCTCTGGGACATTTGACGGTCTTCGAGGGGGTCAGCCAGTTGCCCCAGCGGGTGAAGTGCGCCGTGTTGCCCTGGCACGCGTTGGACGCAGCGCTCCGCGGGGAAGAGGTGACCTCCACCGAGGGGGAAGCCGACGTATGGACCGAGGAGTAGAACGATGAAGATCGCCGAGATCGAACCGACGCCCAACCCGAACGCCATGAAGTTCGTGCTCACCGAGCCGGTGACCACGGGGTTCGTGACCCACTCCTTCGAGAGCCCCGAGGCGGCCGAGGAGGTCCCCCTGGCCCGCGACCTCTTCGCCCTCGATCACGTGATCTCCGTGTACTTCGCCGACCGGTGGATCACGGTGACCCAGGACGGAGGGGCGGACTGGTCGCAGCTCTTGAGGGAGATCGCCGTGCCCATTCGGGCGGCGGCCCGAGAGGACGCCCTGGTCCTCGGGGACACCGGGCCCTCCCCGGAGGAGCTCGCCGAACGCCCCGGGATGGACGACCCCCGGATCCCGGAGATCCAGGAGGTGTTGGAGGAGCATATCCTTCCGTTTTTGCAGGGCGATGGCGGGGGGCTACAGATCATGGGGCTCGTCGATAACGAGCTCTTGATCCGGTACGAGGGCGCCTGCGGGACGTGCCCTGCGTCGATGACGGGGACTCTGTTTGCGATCGAGAACCTGGTACAGATGCAGGTGGATCCCGATCTGGTGGTAACGACGTATTGAGGAAGCCCAAAAAGGACTTCCGTCGTCAGTGGAGTATTGATAGAAATCGGCCACTCGTAACCAAGCGAGGGAAAAATGAGCAAATACCCGCATTATGAGATCGATGACCCGGGATACCCGGAAGCCACGGAGCTCTATCGAGCCTGGCTGT
>SKON01000054.1 GCA_007120035.1 Myxococcales bacterium | reverse complement strand
GAGAACGGAGTCGTTCCGAACCAGGCTTCGATCTCTCTCCCGCTCCGTCGAACTCCGCACCGGGTTGGTTCTCAATTAGTCGACTATGTGGAGAACATCTCAGGCGGAGCGGGGTCATGACCCCAGCGGAGCCCTGCCCACTACAGCCCCCGGCTTCAGCCGGGGGTGGACCGTGGGAGCCCTGTACTGTTCACGGAAATGACCCGCCGCGAATCCCGACGTTCCGGTGTCCGTCGCCGCGAACCCCGACGCCACGAACGATGCCACCGCCAGCACCGACGTACCGGAATCCTTCGTCGCCAATCCCGACGCCACGAACGATGCCGCCGCCAGCGCCGACGTACCGGAATCCTTCGCCGCCCACCCCGACGCCGCGACGGAGATCGTCGCACCAAAAACGACGGCATCACTGCGTACCCCCACGATCCGTATCGAGTGGGTTCCAGGGGTGCGCGCGCAAGCGCGCGTGGGGTCGTTCGCGCCGCCCCGCCGCTCGACGAAGCCTCCCCGGCGGGGAGGTTCGGTGGAGGGCGGGGCGCCGCGGGGCGCCCGGCCCTCCACTGAGCCCCTCTCCCAGTCACGCCTTATGATAGGGCTCACCACGAAGGATCGACATCCCCCGGTAGAGTTGCTCGTAGAGCAGCATCCGGGCGATGTCGTGAGGGAAGGTCATGGCCGAGAGGGACCACCGCCCGTCGCAAGACTTGAGCACTGTGCGGGAGAGGCCGTAGGCGCCGCCGACGAGGAAGATCACGTCGCGGCTCAGGTGCATCCAGTCTTGGAGTTTGTCGGCGACCTCTTCGCTGGTGAGGGTCTTGCCGCGCTCGGTCAGGGCGATCTTCAGGGCCCCGTCGGGACAGGCGCTGAGCAGGGACTCCCCCTCGGTGTCTTTGACCTCCCTCGGAGTGCCGCGACCCTTCTTGACCTCCACCTCGTCGACGGTCAGGTGGTGGGCCAGCCGGCCGGAGTACTCCTCGCAGAGTCCTTGAACACGGGGATCTCGAATCTTACCAACAGCGACGACGGTGATCTTCACGGTGAGCTCCAGGGTACGCACATCTCGACGGGGATCATCGATAACATGAGGAGCAGTCCCCGGGCACCCGTTTCCCTCAGGTCCAGGACGCTTCGATGCGATCTATCCTCTCCGTGCTCTTTCCCCACGCCTGCGCCGGCTGTGACGGCGTGACCTCCACCGGTGGTTTCTGCTCGATCTGTTCGCCGACGGCGTATCGGTTGGACGGCCGCGCCTGCCCGATGTGCAGCCAGCCCATGGAGACCCGAGGTGTTTCGCTCTGTGGCCGGTGTCTGAAGACGCCGCCGCCCTTTGAGAGCACCCACGCGCTCTGGGAGTACGACGGGGCCATCGCCGACGCGTTTCGCAGGATCAAATACGGCGGGGACCTCCCGGCGTTGCGGTCGTTGTGCCGAGACGCCCGGCCCTGGATGGAGGGGCTGGTCTCGAGCCTCCCCGAGGAGGTCCCGTTGATCCCGATGCCGTCTCATCCCTCGGAGTTGTGCCGCCGGGGGTTTCACCTGACCGGGATCGCCCTGCGGTCCCTTACGAAGAGCGCGGGGCGCCGGGTGGTCACGAGTCTGCGGAAGGTCCGAGAGACTCGGGTGCAGGCGAGCCTCCCCTTCGGAGAGCGGCGCAGAAATGTGCGGGGGGCCTACCGGTGGCAAGGGCCTGGGACAGGGGCCGGGCGGGCGGTGATCTTCGACGACGTGATGACCACTGGTGCGACAGCGGAGGCCGCCACGACGGCCCTGCTCGAGGCGGGGTTCGAGGCGGTGGAGGTGATCGTGTTGGCCCGGGCGCCGTGATGGCCGCCCGGGCGTTCGTCGATTCCGTCAGGCCACCGCGGTCTACACCTCGAAGCCCTCGGCTTCGAAGTGCCCGTAGAGGTCGGAGGGGGCATCGTCGAGGTCGAGGCGGGGGGCCTCGGACCACATGCGCTCCAGGTCGTAGTCTTTGCGGGCCTGTCGGTTGAAGACGTGGACGATGATGTCGCCGTAGTCGAGCAAGGCCCAGCGGCCCTGGTCAGTGCCCTCTGTGCCGAGGGGCTTGCGGTCGGCGTCGGCCATGGCCTCGTCGATGCGTTTTGCCAGGGCGTTGACGTGGCGGTCCGAGGTGCCGGTGGTGACGATCACGAAGTCGGTGTAGCTGACGCGGCCGCGGAGGTCGATGACGACCGTGTTCAGACCTTTGAGCTCCCAGGTGACCTCGGCGATGCCTCGGGCGACCTCGAGGAGCTCGCGATCCAGTTCGGACTCCTCGGTGATCGGGGGGGCGGGGGCACTTTCTGTGTTCATTCGTCTCCTTTGGTGGGTAAGAGCCCTCACCATGAGGGCTCGGGTGTTCAGGTTCGGATCTGACCCTTACCTACAACAACGAACTTGGTGGTCGTCAATTCCCGCAACCCCATCGGACCGTAGGCGTGCATGCGGGTGGTGCTGATGCCGATCTCGGCGCCGAGGCCGAGCTGTCCGCCGTCGCTGAACCGGGTGGAGGCGTTGATCAAGACCACGGCGGAGTCGACCTCGTCGATGAACCGCTGGCTCTGGGCCAGGTCGTTGGTCAAGAGGGCCTCGGTATGGCTGGAGCCGAACCGGTCGATATGGGAGACGGCGTCGGTGAGAGTGGGGACCACCCGGACAGCCAGCTCGAGGGAGAGAAACTCCTCGGCGTAGGCGGCGTCATCGGCGGGGCCGATGCGGGGTAGCTCCAGATCGCGGGCCACCTCGATGCTCTCCGGACAGAGATGGAGGCGGACGCCGGCCTCGGAGAGGGCCGTCAGGATCCGGGGGAGCTGGTCTGTGGCGCTCGAGAGAACCAGAAGGGTCTCCATGGCGTTGCATACGCCGGGGCGTTGGACCTTGGCGTTCAACAGGATCGCCTCCACGTCGTCGGGGTCGGCGGAGCCGTCGACGACGATATGGCAGACCCCGTCGTCGTGCTTGATCACGGGGATCCGGGAGTGCTCGTGGACAAAACGGATCAGGCCCTTGCCGCCGCGAGGGATCACCACGTCGATGGCGTCGCTGAAGGTCAAGAGGTGGGAGACGGCGTCGCGATCCGTGGTGTCCACAAATCCGATGGCTTCCCGTGCCGTGGTGTCCAGGCTGCTGTTTCGAAGCCCCTCCCGGAGGGCGGTGACGATGGCCTGATTCGACGAGAAGGCGTCGCTGCCGCCCTTGAGGACCACCCCGTTGCCGCTCTTGATGCAGAGGGCCGCGGCGTCGCTGGTGACGTTGGGGCGAGACTCGTAGATGATGCCGATCACCCCCAGGGGGATGCGTCGGCGAGCGACCTGGAGGCCGTTGGGACGGGTCCAGACCTCGTCGAAGCCGCCCAAGGGGTCGGGGAGGCCGGCGATCTCTTCGACGGCCTGGGCCATGGATTCGATGCGGTCCGTGTCGAGGATCAGGCGGTCGACGAAGGCGTCGTCTCGGCCTTCGGTCCGAGCCTTCTCGACATCCCGCTGATTGGCTTGAAGGATCTCGTCGGTGTGGCGCCTCAGGGAGGAGGCCATCTGCACGAGGGCGTCGTTGCGGGCCGACGTGGGTTGTCGGGCCAGAGACCGCGAGGCGGATTGGACGGAGCCGGCCATAGCCCGCAGGCTCTCCGGCGAAAAGGGGTGGTTCACTGGTCCTCCAGAAAGGGGTCGTTCCATCCAGCGATATCAGTATAGCAGGAGTGTAGGCACCGTCGAAAGGGTGGGCGAAGAGAAGGAAGTTTTCTGCTTGACTTTGGGTAGCCTGTGAATAACGTTCCGCCCGTTAGCACTCTCGGCAAGCGAGTGCTAATCGACGAAGGACCAGTAAATTCGCGCAGAAACCACAACCCCAGTTGGAGGTGACCGATGAAGATTCAACCCCTGTACGACCGCGTTCTGGTGCAGCGCGTGGAAGGCGAAGAGAAGACCGCTTCCGGGATCATTATCCCCGAGAAGGCCAAGGAAAAGTCGCTGGAAGGCATCGTGCGTGCCGTCGGCGCCGGCAAGGTCGCCGACAACGGTGAGACCCTGCCGATGCAGGTTCAGGAAGGGGACCGGGTCCTCTTCGGCAAGTACTCCGGTTCGGACGTGACGATCAACAACGAGGAGCACCTGATCTTGCGAGAAGACGAGATCCTGGCGATCCTCCGCGACTGATCTCACCGAACCTACCCACCCATTCATCAAGTGTATTGTTAAAGGAGCAACAAGATGGCCAAAGATATCATCTTTGATACCAAAGCTCGGCAGCGAATTCTCAACGGCGTGGAGACCCTCTCCAGTGCGGTGCGCGTGACCCTGGGGCCGAAGGGCCGCAACGTGGTGCTTCAGAAGTCCTTCGGGGCGCCGCTGATCACCAAAGACGGCGTGACCGTGGCCAAGGACGTGGAGCTTGAGGACAGCTTCGAGAACATGGGCGCCCAGATGGTCAAAGAGGTGGCCTCCAAGACCTCGGACAGCGCCGGGGACGGGACCACCACGGCGACCGTGTTGGCCCACGCGATCCTCCGGTCCGGCACCAAGCTGGTCACGGCGGGTCACAACCCGATGGAGCTGAAGCGGGGCATCGATCAGGCCGTCAAGGTGATCGTTGAGGAGCTCCACGGGATGGCGGAGCAGACCCACCACCGGGACAAGATCGCCCAGGTCGGGACCATCTCGGCCAATAACGACGAGTCCATCGGAACCCTGATCGCCGACGCCATGGAGAAGGTCGGCAAGGAAGGGGTGATCACCGTCGAGGAGGCCAAGGGCTTGGCCGACGAGCTGGACTTCGTGGAAGGGATGCAGTTCGATCGCGGGTACCTCTCCCCCTACTTCGTCACCGACGGAGAGCGGATGGAGGTGGCCTTCGACAACCCCCTGATCCTTCTCTTCGACAAGAAGATCAGCACCATGAAGGACCTCCTGCCTCTCCTTGAGCAGGTCCACAACCAGGGCAACCGCCCGCTGTTGATCATCGCCGAGGACATCGAAGGGGAAGCTCTGGCGACCCTGGTGGTGAACCGGATCCGAGGCATCCTGAACGTGGCGGCCGTGAAGGCGCCGGGCTTCGGGGATCGCCGCAAGGCCATGCTGGAAGACATCGCCATCCTGACCGGCGGCAACGTGATCAGCGAAGAGCGTGGGATGAGCCTGGAAGGCGCCACCCTGGCGGATCTCGGTGAGGCCGACACGGTGACCATCACCAAGGATGGAACGACCATCGTTGGCGGTCAGGGCACCAAGGAAGCGATCACGGGCCGGGTGAACACCATCAAGGCTCAGATCGAGACCACCACCAGCGACTACGATCGTGAGAAGCTGCAGGAGCGGCTGGCCAAGCTGGTCGGCGGCGTGGCTGTGATCAAGGTGGGCGCCACCACCGAGATCGAGATGAAGGAGAAGAAGGCTCGGGTGGAGGACGCCCTCAACGCGACCCGGGCGGCTGTCGAAGAGGGGATCGTCCCCGGCGGCGGCGTGGCCATCCTTCGGGCCTCCAAGGCTCTGGAGGACAAGGACTTCACCGGCGAGCAGCGGTTTGGCGCCGACATCATCCGCAAGGCCGCCGAGGAGCCCATCCGGCAGATCTCGCGCAACGCCGGCGTGGAAGGCTCCATCGTGATCCAGCAGGTCCTCGCCAAGGACGGCAACTGGGGCTACAACGCCCGGACCGATACCTACGAAGACCTGGTGGAAGCCGGCGTGATCGACCCCGTGAAGGTCACCCGTACGGCCCTGCAGAACGCCGCGAGCATCGCCGGCCTGATGCTGACCACGGAGGCCATGATCGCCGACAAGCCGTCGAAGGACGACGACGACCTCGGCGGCGGCCACATGGGCGGCATGGGCGGCATGGGAGGCATGGGCGGAATGATGTAAGCTCTGTCGATCAGTGAGTAGCAAAAAGCCCCCGCGATGCGGGGGCTTTTTGTTTGTGGGCGCTTGAGCCCTGGAGAGTGGGTCACGGGTGCGATCGGTTTCCGTCGGTGGGTTGTCTCCATTCCGCAGCGGGCCTTGGCCCGCGAGGACGTTCGGGCCGCTGTTTCAGGCCCGACTCTTCCAGCCTCGTGGCCTTGGCCCGAGGGGAGGTGCCAGTTTCGCCTCCTGGGGTCGCTGGTGGATGAATCCCCAAGGAGGACCGATTTTGTGACGGAGTTAGTGGGCGACGCGGAACCTCCCCTCGGGCCAAGGCCACGAGGCTAAAGCGAGTCGGGCTACGCCCGAGGGTCCTCGCGGGCCAAGGCCCGCTGCGGGCTGCGGGCCAACCGATCAACGTGGATCACACCCGTGGGTCACGGTGTGGTTGATAGGTGTGGTGGGGCGGTGATAACTTGTAACCTGCGCTGTGCAGAGCGCCTCCCGCAACGGAATCATCGATGAGTCAAACCGACTTGCCCCCCAAGCTGGCGGAGATCCTGGCCGCCCAGGGGCTCTTTCAAGACAAGTACCGCCTGAAGCGTCGTCTGGGAGAGGGGAGCTTCGCGTTCGTGATCCAGGCCAAGCATGAGGCCATGGGTCGAGACGTGGCGTTGAAGTTCTTGCGGCCCGACGTGGTGAAGGCCCATCCCGAGGTGAGCAAGCGGTTTCTGCTGGAAGTGAAGCTGGCGAGCCGGCTGACCAGCCCGAACACGGTGACGATCTTCGACTTCGGGGAGACCGACGAAGAGATCCCCTTCATGGTGTTGGAGTACGTGAAGGGCAAGACCCTGGATCATGCCATCGAGAAGTACGGGGCCCTTGGGTTGAAGCGGTCGCTGCGGATCGCGATGCAGATCCTGGACAGCCTGGAGGAGGCCCACGCTCTTCATATCATTCACCGGGACCTGAAGCCGGCGAATATCATCGTGGGGCGAGCGCCGACGACGGGGAAGGTGACGGCGAAGGTGCTGGACTTCGGGGTGGCCAAGCTGGTGGAGAAGGCGGAAGGAGAAGCCCATACCAAGTCGGGGAGGCAGTCGACCCAATTCATCGGCACACCGCGGTACATGAGCCCGGAGCAGATCCTGGGGCAGAAGGTCAGCGCCGCCAGCGACCTCTACAGCCTGGGGTTGATCCTCTACGAGATGGCCACCGGGGAGGACTGCATCGCCGAGGAGAGCGTGGGAGATGTGGCCCGGATTCACCTGGAGGACGGGCCCCTGCCGCTGCGAAGCCTGGACGAACTGCCCACGCCGTTGCAGGAGGTGATCCTGCGGGCCACGTCGCGGCATCCCGAGGACAGGTATCCCGACGCGGCGAGGTTCCGGGAGGCCCTGGAGAGGGTGATCGAGGAGGGGAAAAGCCGCAGTCAGCAGGCCACGAGGAAGCCGAGCGCTCCGAAGAGGCCGAAGCGGTTTACGCCGAGTAAGAGCGACGTGTTCAGCGGAAAGGGCTATGTCGCCCTGCCGGAGGACAGCGAGGCCGGGGTGGTGCGGACGCCGTCGTCGGCGGCGTCGGGGCCACAGAAGACGCTGTCGTCGGGGCCCCAGCGGACCCTGTCGTCGGGGCCTCAGCGGACGATCTCGGCGGGGTTGGGGGAGGAAGAGGAGCCCTCGGCGCGGCCTCGACGGCCGAAGCGGTTGACCCTGGACATGGAGTTGGCCCGGTCGGTGGACGCCAAGCGTCGGCAGGCGGTCCGACAAGATCTGCAGGAGCGTCAGCGAGCGGAGAAGCAGGAGGTACGGAAGGTCCGATGGCCCCTGTGGTTGGGGAGTGTTGTGGGGTTATTGATCTCCGGGTACCTTGGGGTCGTGTGGATAGGCGGAGCGTTTGGAATGCTGGCGACCCCGATGCGGGTGGGCGCGGCGCTGCTCCCTCTGCTCTTCGGATTGCTATGGGCCGTGTTCTCCCAGAACGCCTATCCCGATCTCCTGCGTCGGCGAATCGCACCCTGGGCGAAGAGGTCGGCGATGATGATCCTGATCTCCGTGGTCTTTATCGGTCTGGTGATGCCCGGGGCAGCGGAGGCGTCGTTGAAAGCGGAGACTCTGTGGTTTCTGGAGCTGGTGCCCGAGGACCTGGGGCCAGTGGCGGCCGTGGAAGGAGTCAGCAAGATGTTGTCACAAGGGTTGGCCCAGGTACTGGGACACCTGGATCGGATCTTACCGTGGACCTGACGAGTCTTCGCTGAGGAGCGGACGTGTCATCACCGCATCGCCGAATAGAGGAGCAGTTGCCGGCGGACAGACGCCTGGTCAACCGCTATGCGCTCGGCGATCAGATCGGAGCCGGTGCGTATGGGATGATCTTTCGGGCCATCGACGAGACCACTGGCGAGGTGGTGGCCGTCAAGGCGATCCCGTCCGAGGTAAGAGAGGTCAGCACCACGGCGGCGGCTCGGTTCCAGCGAGAGATGAAGGTGATCCGGGCGCTGATGCACCCAAATATCATCACCCTCTACGACTGGGGGCGGACCGACGAGGGGCTGGTCTTCATGGTGCTCGAGTACATCGAGGGCCGAACGTTAGATGACGTCGTGACGGGGCGGCCCATGGACATGGAGACCGCCCTGGACGTGACGGAGCAGCTCCTCAGCGCTCTGCAACGGGCCCACGAGAACGGGGTGATTCACCGAGACCTGAAGCCCGCCAACGTGATGCTCACCCCCCGGCGGGAGGGGGGGTACCGGGTCAAGGTGTTGGACTTCGGGATGGCCAAGGTAGTCAAGCCCCTGGAGGGGGAGTCTTTGGTGGATCTGACTCGGGAGGGGATGGCCGTGGGGACGCCCCGGTACATCGCGCCGGAGCAAGCCCGGGGTCGGGAGGTCAGCCCGGCCACGGATCTCTACGCCGTGGGGCTTTTGATCTATGAGATGTTCACCGGGGTCCAGGCGGTCCCGGCGAAGACCCTGGGAGACGCCATCGCGGCCCACGTCTCACGGGCGCCTCTGGAGTTGGCGGAGATCCAGAAGGTACCCCGGGAGGTCCGGCCTTTGCTGTGGAGTCTGGTGGAGAAGGATGACCGCCAGCGAATACAGGGAGCCCAGGAGGTGATCCGGGAGGTGCGGCGACTACGAGGGGCCGGCTTCGGTCCCCAGGTCCCGTTGAGCCGGGGCCTGATGAGTGATGAGGAGTCCGAGGGGGCCCTGCGGCCCGTCGTGACGGCTCGAACCGATCGGCGGCGGCCGGCTCCCACGCAAGGGAGCGCCGGCGGAGGGCTCGAGTTGGACTACGAGAAGATCGAGTCCGCGAAGCCGAAGAAGAAGGAGGCCCCACGCCCCGTGGTTCCTCGGGAGCAGATCCGGGAAGATACGCTACGAGTGCCGGAGACGGCCGGTCAGTGGGGAGAGGTGGTTCTGGCGATGGTCATGGTTCCGCTGACCTTCCTCTTCGTTGGGGCCCAGATGTCGGCCCTGGATTTCTTTCCCCGGTTTTTGGCCTCTTCGCTGGCACCCCTGGGAGCGTTTTTCTGGGCGACCCTTCGGACGTCTCGGTCCTGGTCGCACGGGTTCGTGCGCCATTGTTGGATGTGGTGTGGGGCGGCGGTGGTGCTCTCTCACCTCTTGGGACTGGAGTCGATGGCCCTGGGGTTGGTGCAGAATCCGGCGTGGTTTCTGGCGCCTCTCTCGGAGGTCCCAGGAATGGGCCCTGTGACCACGATGGTTACGAGGTTCGCGCGGTTCTGGGCGGATCTCTTGCAGTACCTCATCTAACCTGTAAGAGTCATGGCGCTTCAGCGGCCGTCGAGCCGGCCTGTGAATTACCAGCGAGGAGAAGAACCCCATGGGAGTACCCGTGCCCAACGTAGTGAAGATTCTATTGGCCCTGTCTCTGGCGGTGGTGGTGATCGCCTGTGACTCCGATGACGAGGAGGCCACCGAGGAGGCGTCGGTGGAGCAGGAGGAGACCGTCGAGGAGGTTCCCGAGGTGGCGCAGCCCGAGGTGGATCTCGACGAGCTGCCCTTCCGGGCGACGGGCCCGGTGGCCCGCGTGGATGGACGAGAGATCACGGCTGACGAGTTCAACCAGGCCGTGTTCGAGCACGTCTCGCGGATGCCGCCGCAGTTCTCCCGGCAGGTCACGCAGGCCTTCGTGAACCAGGTGCTGGATTTCTTGATCGACCGGGCCCTGGTGGACGCCGTGCTGGAGGAGGCCGACATCGAGGTCAGCGACGAGGAGCTAGAAGCGGCGTTTGCCGAGTTTCGGTCCCGGTTCCCCGATGACCAGACCTTCGCGATGTACCAGGCCCAGTTGGGGATGACCGAAGAGGTGATCCGAGACGCGATGCGTCCCGACGTGACCCTGGAGAAGTACCTGCGAGACCGGTACGAGCTGGAGGTGACCGATGAGGAGCTGACGACCTACTTCGAAGAGAACCGAGAGCAGTTCGGGGAGCCGCCGATGGCTGACGTCAAGCAGATCGTGATCCGCGTGGAGCGAGACGGATCGGGGGAAGAGGAGGCCCGTTCGAAGATCGAGGCCGCCCACCGAGAGCTCTCTGAAGGGGCGGAGTTCGCCCAGGTGGCGACGGAGTACTCCGAAGGTCCCACGGCGGCCCGAGGGGGGGAGCTGGGTCCGGTTCCCCAGGGAGTGCTACCCGATGCGTTGGACGAGGCGGCGTTCTCGCTCCCCATCGGGGAGCTCTCAGAGCCGATTCGGTCTCCCTTCGGATACCATATCCTGCAGATCTCCTCCCGGACCGAGGGCCAAGAGGTGACCCTTGCCGAAGTGCGCGACGAGGTGGCGATGCGGGTGCGGCACCGGCAGACCGCCGAGGTATTCCAGCGGTTCATGGACGAGATGAAAGCCGAGGTGGAGATCGAAAAGATCCGGGATAATATTCAGGTCCAGGCGCAGGCAGCGACGCCGGAGCCGCCGGCGATGCCGCGACTGGAACTCACTCCGCCGATGGGAGGTTCTCAGGGAGCTGGCGGGAGCCGTCCCGGTGGCTCTGAGGGGGAGATGCAGCTTCGGCTGGACCCGAACCTGGTGCCTCAGCAGTGAGGAGGGCCAGGCGGTCGAAGGTCTCGAAGGCATCGGCGTAGCGCCGGCGCCGCCGTTGGGCTTCGGCGAGGAGTCGCAGGTACGCGGGATCTCTGTCCAGGTGGTGGAGGCTCTCGAGGTCTTCGAGGGCCTGGCGCCATCGCCGGTCTCGGATCTTCGTCACCACGTCGGCCAAGGCCGGGTCATAGACGGAGAACTGGTTCAGGGGGAGGTCGGTGGCCTCCAGAGTCCGGGCGACCTGGAAGGTCGCGGTGTCGTCGGGGCCGGCAGGGAGGCTGGTAAGGAGGTCTCGGGCGATGTCCTGGTTGCCGCCGACCCAGGCCCCTCGGATCAGGGCGGCCCGGGTGCTGTCGTCCCAGCCCTGTGGCCAGTGCTGCAGGTACGGGCGGAGATCGCCAAAGTCCGAGGAGTAGTAGAGGCGAGCGAAGAACTCTTCCCCGTCGGCGGCGTGGACCAGATCGAAGGGGGCGGAGAACTCCAGGAGGCCGTTGTCGTCGGTGTTCAGGTCGGCGCTGGCGGCGAAGTCTCGGAGCTCCCGGTCGGTCATGAAGAGGAGGCCCGGGAGCTCCTCTGGGGTCTGCACACCGGCCCGTTGTAGCTCGCGGCGGACCTCGGGGATCTCAAAGGCGCCGTGGAAGGAGTCCGGGGAGAAGCGCAGGGGCTGGTCGCTGCCCACGAGGATCAGGTCTGTGCTCCGGGCTTTGGATGAGAAGGCGTGGACATAGGGGAAGGTGTCCAGGAAGGTGGCGAAGATGCGGCGCACGTTCTCGGGACGAAGCTCGTAGAGCTGGACCCACTGGCCGTAGACGCCGCCGGGGCTCAGGCGAGCTTGGGCCCGTTGAAAGTACTCCACGGTGAAGAGCGATGAGACGCCGGCGATCCAGGGGTTGGAGGGCTCGGAGATGATCACGTCGTAGGTCTTGTCGACATACTCGAGGTAGTTTCGCCCGTCGCTCTCGATGAAGCGGTGCCGGGGGTCTTCGAGGGGGCGGTGGTTGACGTGGTCGAAGAATCGAGATGCCTCTTTCATGGTGGCCTCGATCTCGACGACGTCGAGCTCTCGTAGGGGCCACTGGAGGCTGGCCCCGGCGGTGACGCCGCTGCCATACCCGATCATGGCGACGGACTCGTCGCCGAGCTCGCCGTCGTGGAGCTCGGCGTGGACGAGTAGCGGCAGGAGCCCGACGAGGATCTGGGTGGCCATGTCGGCGCCGTCGGAGGCCTCGGCCTTGCCGTTGGCCCGCAGGACCACGGCGCCGCCACGGCGCTCGACGGTGGTCGTGGCCGTGATGCCGTCGGCGTAGAAGAGGAGCTCTGCAGAGGGATCCTGGAGGCTGCCCGGGGTGATGGCCTGGCGAGCCATGTGGATCCGAAAGATCCCCGAGGTCAGCCGCAGGGGGTCGATGGGCGGGGCCATCACCAGGAGGGCCGAGGTGGCGATCAGGGAGGCGCCGAGCGCGATGGCTGTGATGGGGCGGAAGTGGAGCCGCAGCTCGATGGCGGTGAAGACCAGCGCGATCAGGAGGTTCAGGCCGATCAGGGCGGCGATGGCGCCCTGGAGTCCGAGCCAGGGGAGCAGGAGGAAGCCCGAAAGGAAGGCGCCCAGGATGGCGCCGGCCGTGTTGAACGCGTAGGTGTGGCCCACGTCGGTGCCGGAGCGGGCTCGCCGGCTGGCCACGGCGCGGATCATCAGGGGGAAGCTCATGCCCTGCAGGAGCGATGGCAGGAGCACGGCCAGGGCGACGAGGCCGAACTGAAAGAAGTAGAGTTCCGCCACGCCGGTGAGATCGCCGCGGATCCGCTCCAGGAGCCACAGGGGGACCCGGTCGAGGACGAAGAAGCTCAGGGAGGCGCCGGCGGCCACGCCCACCTGAGCCATGGCGAGTGCCTTTAAGGGGCGGTGGATGCGCCCCAGGAAGGGGGAGATGGCGGCGGCGCCCAGGGCGATCCCGATGAGCACCGCCGTCAACACCAGGGTGAAGGAGTAGGTGGAGCTGCCGAGGGTGATCACGTAGGCTCGGGTCCAGAGGACCTGGTAGCCCATGGCGACGAGCCCGGTGAGCCCGAAGAGGAAGAGGGCCGCCTGCAAGGCCCATCGGGGGTGGGGGGCCGGCCGCGGCGAGGAGCCCAGGACCCGGGTCAGGTTGTCGTCGAGGTCGGATTCGTCGAGGTCTGCATCTTCGGTGGGCGCCGGCGCCGGGAGTCGGGGGGCCACGATGAGCACCACCGCGGCGAGGGCGAAGTTTGCCATAGCGAAGGTGAGGTTCGTGGCGCTCAGGCCCAGGTTGGGCAGGAGGAGGAATCCTGCCAGCAGGCAGCCCAGGCATGCCCCCAGGGTGTTGGCGCCGTAGAGCAGCCCAACGTCGATCTGGAAGTGGTGCTGGCGAGCGGCGATCCACTGGCTGACCAGGGGGAGGGTGGCGCCCATCAGGGTGGTGGGGACCAGGAGGATCGCAAAGACCGCCACGAAGCGCAGGAGGCTGAAGAGGTAGAATTGGTCCAGGAAGCGATCGAAGAGCAGGCCGTAGAGGCCGGGCAAGAGGGCGAGGAAGAGCGGGACGACCAGGGCGTAGGCCCCGATGGCGGCCTCGATGATCCCGTAGGCCCGCAGGGGGTCGCGGACCCGGTGGGCGATCTTGCCGCCCAGGAAGCTCCCCAGCGCCAGCCCGGCCATGAAGGCTGTCAGGAGGGTGCTGATGGCGAAGCTGGTGGTGCCGAAGACCTGCTGAAGCATCCGCGCCCAGATCACCTCGAAGACGAGGCTGGTGAACCCGGAGGAGAGAAAGAAGAGGAAGACGACGCGGTGCATGGAGGGCTTTGAGGGCTCGGAGGTGGGGAAACGGTCCCGTTGGAGACTACCCGTTGGAGAGTACAGGGCCCGACGGCTGTGCCCAAGAGATCGATGGAGGTTCGGGGGGCGTTCCGGGTCGCCGTGGTGCTGGCGTCGAATTTTGGGCGTTGCGAAAGACCTCGGAACGTCGGGGTTGGCGTCGGCATCGTTCGTGGCGTCCGGGTTTGCGGCGGGTCATTTCCGAGCATAGTACAGGGCTCCCACGGTCTACCCCCGGAAAATCCCGGGGGCTATAATGTAGTGGGGCTACGCAGGCCCCAAGGGGCCGCTCCACCGAGATGTTTCGAAGATTCTCAGCGTACTGGGAAAGGGCCTTCGTGGTGAGTTCGGAGCCACGGGGGTGTGTTGAACCGGCGACCCGTCAACGGTCTGTCGAGCCGTTCCAGTGCCCACGGCGGAACGGGGCCTTGGCCCCTGTGGAGCCCCACTACTGTCTAGCCCCCGGGATTTTCCGGGGGGAGACCGTGGGGACCCTGAACTCGGTGGGGAAATGATCCGTCGCCAACCCCAACGCATCGGAACCCTTCGTCGCCAACCCCGACGTTCCGAGGTCCTTCGCAACGCCCAAAACTCGACGCCATCACTGTGTACCCCCACGAACCGGATCGAGTGGGTCAAGAGGGGGTGTTGCAAAGCGGTTGACTCGTGATGGGAATGAACGTAGATATTGTCGAGTTGATTGGTTGGGTTTATTCCGAAGTTTCCGAGTAAAAAGGTCAACAATCGACGATGCGCCTCTCTCACCGAACCATATACGGCCTGCGAGCCGTCGTTGACCTGGCTTATCACGGGGGTGATGAGCCGGTGCAGGCCCAGAAGATCGCGGAGAGAGCGCAGATCCCGGGTCAGTTTCTGGGGCAGATCTTCCAGGAGTTGAAGCGGGCGGAGATCGTGGCGAGCAAGCGAGGGCCCGGGGGGGGGTATTTTCTGGTGGCTCCCGCGGAAGAGCTGACCCTGGCGAGGATTTTGGAGGCCCTCGAGGATCTGCCCGAGGTCCCCGAGGTGGCTCGGGAGAGATCTTGTGGGGAGTCCGGGGGGGTGGCCGCTGTGGCCGATGAGATGTGCGGGGAAGTCGTGGAGCGGATGGTGGGCCTCTGGGAGGAGGTGACCATCGCCGATCTGGTGGAGAGAGGAGAAGCGCTGGGGGTCCCCAGGCAAGGCTACGAGGGGTTTGTGTATGTCATTTGAAGGGCTGTCTCCGGAGCAGGCTCCTGTGGTGGAGCGGATCGACGAGCTGGTGGGCAACACGCCGATGGTGCGGCTGAAGCGGATCGGCAGAGATGGCGGGGCACCGATTTACGTGAAGATGGAGAATATGAACCCCAGCGGGAGTATCCGGGACCGGTATATCGCCGAGATTCTGGAGCGCGCCGTGGCGGCAGGGATGTTGGTGGCCGGTGATACCGTGGCCCTGGCCGGGCTCGACGACTCGGCCCCGGCGGCGGCGATGATCGGGTCCGTGCTGGGGATCCACACCCGGGTGTATGTCCCGGAGGGCAGCGATGAGCGCTTGTGGGAACTGAGTCGGCGCTACGGCGCGGAGCTGATCTGGACCGATGGTGACAGGGGACTCCCCGGGGCGGTGACCGAAGCGGCGGCCTGGAGCCGAAAGGCGTCGGATCGGATGTACGTGGACGGGATTCGCCGGGAGGCGGTGCGGGATGCCTACGGGGGGATGGCCGCGGAGATCCTGCAGTCCTTGCAGGGACAGCGGCTGGGGGCGTTCATCACCTCCGTGACTACCGGGGGCACCTTCCGGCACGTGGCCCGGGAGCTCCGGGAGACCCGGCCAGCACTGAATATGGGCGGCGCGATCCTCGGAGAGGTCAATTTGCCCGACTTCAAGGAGCATAAGTTCAACTCTCTGGAGCGGTTTTCCATGAAGGAAGCCTTCGAGCTCCGAGATCAGATCGCCGGCAAGGAGGGGCTGCTCTTGGGTCCCAAAGGCGCGGCCTGCGTCGGGCTGGCGATGGAGTTGCAGGAAAAGGTGTCTCCCGACGAGGTGATCGTGGCCCTGAATCCCGATTCGGGGCAGCGCTATCTGGGATGGGAGAAGCACCTACATTGAGGCTTAACCATGGCTCAGGTAAGAGCAGTCATTTCACCAAACGGAGTACGAGCATGACCGTTCAAGTACGAATCCCAACCCCCCTGCGAAAGTTCACGGCCGGCCAGGAAGAGGTGGCCGTAGAAGGCGCCACCGTTGGCGAGGCTCTGATGAATCTCACGGAGAGCCACCCGGAGCTGAAGTCGAAGATCTTCTCCGACGACGGTGCTGTGCGGCGGTTCGTGAACATCTTTGCCAACGATGAGGACATCCGGTTTCAGGAGAAGCTCGAGACGCCGTTGAGCGAAGGGGATCTGGTGTCCATCGTCCCGGCCATCGCAGGAGGGCGGTCGTGAGTTCGTCTCATCCGGCCTGGACGGAGCGGCTCGAGGGGGTGCGCCCCCCTCGGCGCCACGAGGGGTTGTTGGAGGTGATCGGAGCCACGCCGCTGGTGCGGCTCCGGTCGGTGACCCGGGACCTGGCCGACGGGGTCGAGGTCTGGGTGAAGATGGAGAGCATGAACCCCGGCGGGTCCGTGAAGGACCGGCCGGCCCGGCAGATCATCAAGGACGCCCTGGACCGGGGCGATCTGGGAAATGGGAAGATTCTTCTGGACGCGACCAGCGGAAACACGGGGATCGCCTACGCGATGATTGGAGCCTCCCTGGGGATCCCGGTCCACCTGGTGATGCCTGAGAACGTCTCCCCACAGCGAAAGGAGATCGTCGAGGTCTACGGGGCCAAGATCGTCTACTCCGACCCCATGGAGGGGAGCGACGGTGCGATCCGCCTGGCTCGGAAGCTGGTGGAAGAGGACGAAGAGGGGCTCTACTACTACGCCGACCAGTATCACAACCCGTCGAACCCCCGGGCTCACCAGTTGACGACGGCGCCGGAGATCTGGGCCCAGACCGGCGGGCGAGTGACCCATTTCGTGGCGTCCACGGGGACCTCGGGGACCGTGATGGGGACCGGGCGAGGCTTGCGAGAGCGAAGCTCGACGGTGCGGATCGTCGGGTCCCAGCCGGCGGACGCGTTCCATGGGCTGGAGGGATTGAAGCATATGCCGAGCAGCCTGAAGCCGGGGATCTACAAGGAAGACGAGCTCGACGAGATCCGGTGGATCGAGACCGAGGACGGGTGGGATATGGCCGAGACCCTGGCCAAGGAGGAGGGGATCGCCTGCGGGAACTCCGCCGGGGCGAACGTGGTCGCGGCGCTCGAGGTAGCTCGTGAGTTGACCGAAGGGGTGGTGGTGACTGTGATCTGCGATCACGCCGACCGATACTTTGGAGAATGAGATGGTAGGACCCACAGAGTTTGATGGAACCGCTGGTGAAGAGCTCTTGCGCCAGGCCGTGACCTGGGTGGAGAAGGCATATCCCTGCGAGGGGTGCGGGCTGGTGTTAGAGGCCGACGGTGATCTGCGGTTCGTGGAGTGCGAGAACCTGGCCGATAAGTACCACGCCGTGGATCCCGAGACCTATCCGCGGACGTCGAGGGACTTCTACCTGATCGACCCTCGGGAGTTCATGAAGGCCGACGAGCGCGGTGAGCGGGTGGCCGTGATCGTGCACAGCCATCCGGACGTGGGGGACTACTTCAGCGACGAGGACGTGGCGGCGGCGACGATGCCCCGGATGTCCAAGGAGGAGCCCTTGGAGCCGGTGTACCCCGGGACGGACTACCTGGTGGTGTCCGTGCGAGGGGGCCGAACGGACGGGGCGAGCCTCTTTCGGTTCGATGAGGAGGTCCGGGGGTTCGCGGCGGTCCGTCGGTGGACGGCGGCGGACCTGGGGCTCGCGGCGGCGCGGGAGCCAGCTCCGGCGGGTTAGGAGCAGAGACCGGAGAGCATAGGTGGGGAGGAGGCGCTGGAGTCGGCGACGGCCAGGCGGCCGTCGAGGAAGGCTGTGGCCATCAGGGCGGCGCAGCGAGTGGGGGCGAGTTGGTCCTCGCAGGAGACTCGCTGCATGTTGAGGAGCCCGGCGCCGGGGCTGGGGGGATCGTCGAGACAGGAGGAGAGGGACGGCAGGGCGATGGGGCTCGAGGTGGCGCAGTACGCCCGGCCGAGGTTGAGGAACTGTCGGGCCGCCGAGCAGGTCACGCCGGCGAAGCGGTCTGTGACGTCGGCGGCCTGGGCGGCCGCCGAGTAGTGTTGGACCATCAGGTGGAGGTGGGTTCGGATCAGGGTGTCCACGGGCAGGGTCCTGTCTTCGGTATCGGCGACGATGGTCAGCAGCGGGTCGGCGGTGCCCCCGTCGATCAGCCCCGAGGCGGTGTCCAGGGCCCACCAGCCGGCCCGATCGATGCCCTCGATCTCGACGTGTCGAGTGGGTGCGAGGACGATCCGGCTCTGCTGTCGGATGGATCGGGCGATGGCCTCCCGAGCGATGGAGCCGAGAGTGAGGGACTCCAGGCGATCCATGGCGCCGCCGTGAATGGTGGTGAAGGGTACTCGGGCCCGGGAGGCTTCTCGAAAGACCCGGCCCACGGTGGCGGAGCCTTGCCGCCCGTAGTACTGGCGAATCATCTCGCCGACGAGCTCGTGACGGGTCTGGCCGTAGAGGCCCATGAAGGCTTGGGCCGCCAGGGTCGGGATGCCCTCTCGGGGGTAGGTCTCCAGGCGGTCGCCGGCGACCTGGAAGTCGACGTGGAGCTGGTCGCCGCGGCGAAGGATTCCGGTGGTGACCACCCGAGGGCGAGTCATCACGGGAAAGACCCCGTGTCGAGAGGCCAGAGCGACGGTGGCCCGATCGAGGTTCTGGGCGAAGGCGAAGGGAAGAGAGGCGCCGAGGCGGTTCATCACGGCGTTCTCCTGTTCTCGCACGCCCGTGGGGCCCTGTTGGGCGGCGGAGATCCAGGCGTCGACGGCGGAGAGGGCCTCCTCGGTAGCGTCGGCGGTCAGGCCCGAGGTGTGGTGGGGGGAGGTCCACCCGGGGATCACGGCGATGCTGAAGTGCTGGTGATCCATGTCGAAGATGTGGGTGCCCTGGTCCTCACGGAAGAGGGTCTGACGCCATCGGTGCTCGCTGGTGCCGATGCGCATCTGAAACCGCAGCTCCAGGTGTTGGAGGTCAGCGACGGGGAGGGAGATCCCGGCGCTGCGCTCGTCGTCGATGGTGACCACCGGGCGGTGGCCGCCGCGGCGGGCCAGGTCGTCCTCGAAGGACAAGGAGATGGTCCGGTAGGCGAATTGGTGCAGCGGTCCCTCGAGGGTGATGTTGTTCTCGGATTGATCGTCGGTGAGGTGGCTGACGAGCTGCACGCGGAGGGTGGACTGCATGGATCGGGGGATCGAGGTGTGGCGCTCCGACGGGGTGGCCGGGGTGATGCCGAAGAGCGGGGCGGCGACGACGTCGAAGGGCCGGTGCTCGTCTCCCTGGCGCACCTCGAGCCAGATGTGATCCTGGAGGGAAGCCACGAGAGAGTCTCGCCGGGGATCGGCGGCGGTGTCCGTGGCGACCCGGTCTCCGTCGAGGAAGAGGGAGGCCGAGCCCAGGGTGTTTCGGAGGACCGTCTCGGCGTCGGCCCGGTGGAGTCGGCCCGTGACGAAGCGGGAGTCGAACCCGGCCCGGCTCAACAGAGCTCTGGCGAGGAGGGCTTGATCGATGGCATTGCCCGAGCCGGCGATGAGGGTCCCTTGAGGGCCTCGTAGGGTCGCCTCGTAGGGCTCGAAGTCGATGTGGTCTCGGACCCAGTTGAACACGTCTCCCGGTTGTCGCGGGGCCGGGATCTGGCGGAACGCTTCGTCGACGGTCAGGGGATGGTCGCTCTGAGCGGCCGGGCGCTGTCGGTGGACCTCGGCCCGGAGCTCGCCGGCTATGGCGGTCAGGGCATCGGCGGCACTGCGGTCCAGGGCCGGCGCCGTCTCGGGCTGTCCGGGATCGGTGTCGGCCAGGGCCGGGGCGGCGAAGAAGAGGCACGCGGCCAGGGTAGGGAGCAGAGCGGTGAGTCGCATCGTCGTCCTTTCAGTCGGGAGGCTTCGCCGAGGGATAGGTCGGCACGGTAGCAACGACGCAAGGAGGTCGCAAAATTTCACAAAATGCGCAAGGAGCCCGGCGCCGGGGTCAGGGGGACCGGGCGGGGTTGGTCGCGGGCGTCGAACTCTACGCGACAGGCCGGTGTGTCCCGATCGTGCTCGAAGAGGAGGATCCAACCATGGCGAGCGGCGTCGAAGAGTAGGGCTTGCTTCTCACGGACCGTGACCAGGGGTTGGAGATCGTAGCCCATCACGTAGGGGGCTCGCAGATGGGACGAGGTAGGGATCAGGTCGGCCAGGAAGGCGTAGGTGGCGTCGGCGCACTCGATGAGGACCACTTGCATGCCGAAGGTGTGGCCCTGGGCGGGGAGCACCTGAACGCCGGGGAGGATCTCGGCGACGCCGTCGATGAGGCGAAGCTCGGGAGCGTCGGCGTCGTCGAAGAAGGAGAAGGTCTCCTTGCGGTAGCTGCCGGCGTCTCGTTGGCTCGGGGCGTTGGCCCACCCCCAGTTTTGGTGCTGGAGCCAGTGGCGAGCCCGAGGGAAGGCCGGTGTCGGGCCGTGGCCATCGTCGTGAAGGAGCCCGCCGGCGTGGTCGAAGTGGAGGTGGGTGAGGATCACCTCGTCGATCTCTTCCGGAGAGGTGCCGCAGGTGGCCAGGGCTCCCCGAAGGCCGGTGTCTTGATCCTCGATGGCGTAGATGGAGCGCTCCTTTTCGGACCAGAGGGTGCCGATGCCCACATCGATGAGGATCCGCCGATCACCGTCCTCGATGAGGACGCACCGGGCGGTCATGGGGATGCGGTTCTGGTCGTCCGGTGGGTTGGTTCGGGACCACAGCGGCCGGGGGATGATCCCGAACATGGCGCCGCCGTCGAGGGCGAAGTGGGCTTCGGTGAGGAGGGTGACCCGTCGGCGGGAGAGATCGGTCATGGGGATGCTCGAGAGAAGAGGCGATGAAAGAGGGCGCTGTCCCGGGGAAGCGCCCGGGCGGGTTCGTCGTCTGCGGCGGGCAGTAGGTGGAGGCCAAGGGAGGAGAAGATCTCCGGCACCGGCAGGGACGCCGTGCGAATCAGCCCGTCATAGTACTCTATGGCCTCGTCGGCGGACCCCGGACCCAGGTGCTCCGTGATGTCGCCGAGGGCCAGGCGCAGATCCGAGGGGTCGAAGGTCCGGATCCCCTCCTGAGCGTGCCCGTGGAGGAGGCGTTTTAGCCAGTCCTCGATGTGGACAGTGTCATCGGAGTGATGGGCCAGATATGCGTCGAGAGCCATGGCGATCAGGACGCCCCGATCGTAGGGCAGGCGAGCCCGATCCACGGGGCGGACCGTCTCTCCTGTGACCAGGGGGTTGGCGAGGTAGAATTGTCCGGCCATGGCCAACTCGCGGCGAGCGAATCGCCCCGAGATCAGTCCCTGCTGGGTCAGTGTCTTCAGGGCGATGTAGTGGGTGACTCCTTCCTTGAACCACACCGTGGATGCCTCGGCGGCGGCCTCGGGGACCAGTTGGTGGCCGTTCCAACAGTGGAGCGCCTCGTGTGCGAGGAGGAGGAGGAGCTCTTCGTCGAGGGGCTGGTCGGGGCGAATCTCGAGCACAAAGCCGCCGCGGCGGCCCATCCCCCGGAGGTGGTTGGGAGCGTCCGGGGCGGCGGGGAGGACGATGGCCTCCAGCCGATCGTAGGTGCCGAAGGTGTCGAGGTAGGCGGAGACGACTTCGAGGGCGGCGTCGTGGAGCTCCCTCAGGGGGAGCTCGAACTCGCCGGCCGTGGTCAAGCCCAATGGCGAGTAGGGGTCGTCCATTCCGGCGGCCGCCCAGTGGGCTCCGGCTCCGAGGAAGGCGTCCCGCAAGGATCCGATGTCGTCGGCGACGAACCCCACGACCTGGCCGTCGGGATCGCGTTGAACCTGGCTTCGGGGCCAGGTGGCCGAGACCTCCCAATCGGGGGGGAGGTGAACCTCGACAGGGATCTCTCGGAGCTGATCGGCCACGCCGGCGCTGGGGAGGACCAGAAACGTAGGGGCGTAGGCGAAGAACTGCTCCTCCGTGGCGAAGGGGTCCAGCCGGGTAGCCTCCGTGCGGCTGGAGGTGGTCTCCACCCTGTAGGCGAGCTCGATCCACGGAGCCTGGGAGGCGCTGACGTCGATGCGCCCCTGACCGCGATCGACGGCGACCGGGAGCGGGCCGTCGGGGCCGGTGGCCTGGCCCAGGGCGATCCGGGTGTCGAAGTCTTCCCTCCCCGCCCAGGGACCGGGCAGGAAGAAGGTCGCTCGCGACGGCGGCTGCAAAAGCCGGAGGTGGACCGTGAGGTGATCGGCGGCCGGTTCGATCCGATACCAGAGAGCTCCCGAACGGGTCGGGGGAGACGACGTCGCCGTCGCCGACGGACGCCCGACGAGCTCATCGGGATCGGCGGAGGGGGAAGCCTTCTGAGACGGGGAGCCGGTCAGGGCGCATCCCGTTACGAAAATCAACAGGGAGAGTGCCCAGAGAGGCCCTCTGTGACCTTGTGGCCCCGCGCCAACCGTGTTTATAGTACCCCGAAGCGGGAGTGAGCAGAACGTCATCGCATTCAATCGTGACCGGAGCTTGTGGGGACGATGTACCAGATATTGATCGTAGACGAGGAGGAGCACCTCCTCTGGGCGCTAGAGCGCAACCTCTTTCCACAGCGGACCGATGTGCAGGTGCATACGGCGGCCTCGGGGGAGAAAGGGTTGGAGATCCTGAGCAAAGAGTCCATCGATCTTTTGATCTCGGACATCAAGATGCCCGGAGAGGTCGACGGCTTCCAGTTGATTCTGCGGGCCAAGGAGATGGTTCCCGACGCGCGGGTAATGATCATAACGGCCTTCGGGACGCAGCGGATCCAGAACTTCGCCGAGCGGATCGGCATCTCCCACTATATCGAGAAACCGTTCACCGTCGAGGAATTGAGGGAGGCGATCCTGGAGATCCTCGATGAGAAGGAGGGATTTCAGGGGGTGCTCTCCGATCTGGAGCTCACGGATATCATCCAGATGCTCTGCCTGGCCAAGCGGACTGCTCTTTTGCACCTGAAGCACCGCGATCATCGGGGGCGGATCGTTTTCGACGCCGGCGAGGTGACCCACGCCGAGTTCGACGGGATCCAGGGGGCCGAGGCGGTGTACGAGATGTTGGACCTGCGTCAGGGCGATATCTTCATGCAGTCTGACTTCGAGCCCACGGATCGGACCATCGAGATGGGGTGGCAGGATCTCCTCCTGGAAGGGGTGAGGCGGACCGATGAGCGGCGCCTGGAGCAGGCGCAGCAGAAGAGTCGAGAGCTGTCTCAGGCGTCGATGGTCGAGGAGTCCGAGGCCTTCGAAGGAGGAGAGGGACGTGGCGAAAAGCAAAGGACGATGACCCCCATGGGGCTGGCGACGATGGGGGATTTCGAGCTCGGAGAGACGTCGGCGGCCTCCGAAGGGTTGGGAGAGGCCAGCGGCTCGACGATGCTCTTTTCCGAGGCGGAGCTGGAGGAGATGGTCGCGGCCAGCGAGGCGGCGGTGGGGACCGGCGACGAAGTGGTCACCGCCAAGGAAGTCGAAGAGATACAAGCCAAGGAAGAGCGGCGACGCCGCGGGACCTCACCGGGGATGGCGTCGGTGGCGCCCGAGACCTCCGAGGAGAGCCGTGAGATCGAGCTCTTCGCCGCGCCGGCGTTGAACGGGCGGCATGGCGCCGAGTCGGCGCTCTCCGACGAAGCCGTCCAGGCCCTCGAAGAGTTCTTGGAAGAGTGCCCGGGAATGGTCGCCACCGCGGTGCTCCAAGAGATGGAGCCGATCTTTGGCCACGCCCGCGACGCCGAGGCGAAGGAGCTGGTGGTGCAGGCGTCGTCGGCTCGGATGGTTGAGGTCTTTCAACGGGGCCAGCGGTGCGTGGGAGCTCTGCATCGCAAGGACACCCTGGAAGAGATCCAGATCGCCGTGGGCGACCACTACCTGTTGATGAGATCCCTGAATCAGGGAGCTCTCTTGCACGTGGTGGTAGTGGAGCGGCAGGTCAGCCTGGGGATCGCGCTGGTGTTGATGCGGCAATTGGAACGACGACTGCAGGCCACCGCCGGGGAGACGGCAGCGGCGCAGCCCACCTAGAGGAGCAGACCATGGACGCATCGCTTCACGAGATCCTGATGGAGCTCTCCGGGAGCCTCCCCGGGTGCCTCCATAGCAGCGTAATCGATCGAGAGACGGGGTTGTCCCTGACGACGATCTCGTCGGGAGATCCTCTGGATGGGGCCGGGGCCGACGCCTACCACAACGATCTCTATCGCCTCACCGAGGTGGCTCTCTCAGGGGGAGAGTTGGGAGGTCCTGAGGGCATGGTGTTGACCAGCGCTGAGGCTCGGTACGTGTCGATCCCCCTGGAGGGGACGAACTTCTTGTGGCTCCTGGTCACCCGTCGAGAGACCACGGTGGGGTTCACGCAGGCGATCATGCGCAAGCATGGCCCTCGGGTGACAGAGAGCCTCAAAGCCCTGCTGCACTGAAAGCTATTTTTAGGAACTAACGGAAGAGCTGGGCGGCAGTCCGCACGGGGAGGACGATGGTGACCTTCGTGCCTCTCCTGGGGTGGGACTCAAACCGCCACTGACCGCCGGCATCTCGCAGGGCTTCCCGTGCATGGGCCAGGCCCAACCCGAGGTGGCCGGAGCGAGTGGAGAAGAAGGGATCTTCGGAGCGGGAGAGGACCCGAGGAGACATCCCCTCGCCAGTATCGAGGATCTCGATATGGGCGAATCCCTCATCGGCTTCGGAGACCGCGACGTGGACTTCGGCTCCGGAGGGAGAGGCGTCGATAGCGTTCTCCACCACGGGCAAGAGGATCCTCTCGATGGCCGCCGCTGAGATCAAGGTCGAGGAGTGGACGTCCTCCAGGGAGCAGTAGACACGAACTCCCCGATGTCCCCAGGAAGGGATCACCGTGGGGAGGTCGGTCAGGCGGACCGGGGAGTCCTGGTAGTCTCGGGAGGACTCGATGTCCTCGAGTCCCGTGAGGACCCGGTTCAGAGCACCCCGGAGCTCGTCGACGGCCTGAACGAGTCGAGGGCAGGTCTCGGAGGCCAGGTGGGGTGCGTCCCGTAGCGTCTCGGTGAGGAGCTGCACCGTGGTCATCCGGTTCTTGAAGTGGCTGGACAGCGAGTCCTGTACGTCCTGAAGGATCTCGCGGCGAAATCGTCGAAAGGCCCAGTCCTGGGTCTGGAGGAGTGAGGAGTCATCGACGATGTAGTAGGCCAGCTCTTTGGGGCCGTCGCCAACGTGCCAGTATCGGTATCCCTGGGCCTTTCCGAGGAGGCCGTTGACCTGCAGGTGATACTCCAGAGACCCGTAGGGATGGCGGTACACTCGAGTAAGGCTCAAGAAGGGTGGGTTCTGGGTATCGAAGAGATGGAAGACCGAGGGGACCTGCCGTTGGTCGAGGAAGAGCCCCTGTCGGAAGAACGCCGGAGCCTCCGCGATGGCGCCGTCGGCTTTGGTGAGGATTAGTAGTCCTCCGGGAGGAGGACCGGTCTGGCTGGATGGGGCGTCCGTCATGAGGCCTTCGTGGGGAATCAGAATTGCCAGGAGAGGGCGGCGCTGAAGATCTGGAATCGGGATTGCCAAGAGCCCTCGTTCTGCGGATTCCCCGGAGGCGTGCCCGGGGAGGAGCAGGAGGCACCATCAAAGTCGGGCCCACGACAGGTGCTCATGGGGACGGGATTGTACACACGACCGGTGCCCTCAGCTACGACGCGATCGGGAGAAAAGACCGCGGCGTAGGCCAGGTCGAGGTTCAAATCCATGGGCAGGTGGAGAGAGGCGCCCACCGATGGGGAGTAGCGCTCCCAGCTTACGAAGTCGACCTTGGTGTAGGTCCGGGGTTGGGCGGGGGTCTCGAGGAGACCGCCGGCGTGGGCGGTGAGAAAGGAATTGATGCCGTAGCTCATCCCCATCCGGAGGCTCCAGGTGTCCTGGTAGCCCTTGGCGAGGTACATGGGCTCCAAGACCTGCCGCTCGTACTCCCCGGTTTCGGGGTGTGGAGGAATGCCTCGGAACTCCACGTCGCCGGGGATCTCAGCACGGAAGTGTTCGACCATAGACCAGTTCTCCCAGACGGCGTTGACCTCGAGGTCGAACCGGGGACGTTCGGGGTCGGCTGGATGAGCGCCGACCTGGATGCCCCACCCGAACCGGAGGGAACCGGCGTGCCAGGTCTCCAGGAAGATGGCGTCGTCCGTGAGGGTGGGGTCGACCCCTTCGAGGGCGGCCGGGAAGTCTACGTCCACGGTTCCCGTAGCGGTCCATCGGATCGGGGGCCGGTAGGAGATCCCCAGGCGAAGAGGTCCGTCGACATAAGAGAGGCCGGCGATCCCCGTGGGCTTGAGGTCCGTGAGGTTGGATGCCTGCACGAAGGCTTCGTCGTTGGGGTTCTCTCGGCCCGTGGAGGTGCCGGGAATGGAGTTGACGAAGACCGAGAAGTCCGTGTCCATGCGGGCCATGGCGCCGGTGAGGCCCACGCCGAGCCACCGGTCCTCTCCGAGGGAGAACCGGTATCCGGCGCCGACGGCTGCTTTGGCGACGAGGAGATCGGTCTCCACGATCATGCCCCGGGCGCCGCCGTCGCGGATCGGCGAACAGTCGCCAGATTCCAGGGTGCCGTAGCAGGGGTTGCCGAAGGCCGGGGGGCCGTACACGGCGGCGCCGATGGCCAGGTTCTCGATCCCGAGATCGATGCTGGCCGCCAGAAAGGGCGCCGGAAAGATACCGGTCTGGTTTTCTACGGGGTCAAAGGATCGGTCTTCGCTGGAGGTGACCAGATCGGCGCGCTGAAAGTCCAGGTGAAGCTGGAGGAAGTTGCTGCTCAACAAGAGCTGCCGGTCCGAGGTCCAGGGCAGGAGCGCGGGGTTGAAGTAGACCGCCGATGGGTCGTCTTGTTGAACGACGCCGGTGCCGCCTCGGGCCAGGGAGCGAGCGGTGTTCTCGCCGACTTCAAAGCCACCGGCCAGGGCCGAAGAGAGAGGGGCGGTGGCGAGGAGAAGGAGAGCGTTCACGGCCCAGAACACTGGGGTTCGTCGAATCATCACACCACCACAGTTAGGAGTCTTGGGAGCTCTCTTGGGATCCCTGGTCCTGGTCAACGGGATCCTGGTTGACGGGATCCTCCGGCGGAGCGTCGGAAGACTCTTGGAGGTCTTCAGAGTCGCTGTCCAAGGAGGCGTCGTCGTCGCCGTGATGATCGGCGGCGGTGGCCTCCGGTTCGGAGCTCTCCTGGTCTTCAGCGGAGACCGTTGCAGGGTCTTCGACGGCGGTCCGACTGAAGATCTGGGTCGGTTCATCACCAAAGCTCTCGTTCTCGCCGGGGGTGGGGGCGTTCTCTTCCAGGGCTTCGCTGCCCTCTTCGAGGTAGACCTTATGCTGCCAGCGATGAACGGTGTCGACGAGCCTCTCGATGTATCGGTCCCGCTCCATCAGCTCATTTCGGGTCTGGACGAAGAGGTTCTCCATCTCCGTGCGGACCTGCTGGTAAAGGTGGGTCATCTGATCGAGCTGTTCTCGAATCTGGCGTAGGCCGGGGGAGTTCTCTTCGCTCTGGGCGCGAAGAGGGGCTTGAAACTCGGAGGTCTTCTCCCGAACGGAGAAGTCGTGGGTGGGCTCGTCGAGGTGGTCGACGACGTCGTCGAAGTCGTGGGCCGGGTGCTGTCGGACCTGGAGCTCGCTGAAGAGTTGGTGGAGGCGAGAGACGACGCTGAGGTAGGGCATCCGGACCTCTCGAAGGGCCGGTGGCGGTAGGTGAGCGTCTCCACAGAAGAGGACCTCCACGGCGGCGGGATCGCCATCGCGATCGCAGAGGCGGTCGTCGAGGCCGATCCATCGCCCCGGGCGTTGATCGGTCTGTTCTTTGTGGGGTTCTTGGGGGTCGTCACCGACCCAGATCCCGCTCTCGTCGGTGCCGGCCGAGATCTTTCGCATGGCCTGGACCTCGGAGTCGTCGGGGCCGTCGGCGACATCGAAGAGGAAGCTGTACTGGGGGCGTTGAACGACGGGGACGATGGTCTCGAAGAACTGGGAGAGCTCACCGATCTGCGGGACCCGATCGGTGGTCCGGGTCATCTCGATGTTCTCGCCAACGTCGGCATACCCGTACCGGGGGAGGAGTGCCTCCATGCCATCGACGTTGCGTTTTTCGATGGCACAGACGTACTCGCCGCCGGACTTCAGGACACGCTTGATCTCCAGGAGGAGGCTTGGGTCGGTGACCGGTGAGGTCGGGTCGAGGCAGAGGACCATGTCGAAGGAGTCGTCGGGGAAATCGAGCTCTTCCCAGAACATGACGTGGAAGTCGAGGCCCTCTTTGGCGTGCTTGACCCGGGCCAACTCCAGTACGGCCGGTCGGTGGTCCACGGCGTTGACCTGTTCGGCGCCGAGCTCCAGGAGCAGGGACGAGCCGATCCCGGTGCCACAGCCGATGTCCAGGATTCTCTTGTCCTGGACCCGATCAGCGAGCAGGACGTAGCGGGGGAGTAGGGCGTGCCATTCGCCCTCCAGAGTGTGGACACCAAAGTAACGAGTCATCAGGTACATCCAGGGGATCAAGAGAAAACGCCGACAGTGCGGCGCGATTATACGGGACGACCGGCCCCCCGCCAAGAAGGAGTCGGGCAGAGGTCTGGAAGGGCAGGGGTGGCTCGGATCGAGACTAGAATCGAAGGCCCCACTCGGCGCGGTACCTCAGCCATCGATAGGTGAGCCAGGCGGTGATCGGCGCCCCGGCGACGAGGACAGCTGGGCTGATAAGGGCCGCCAGCACCGCGGTGGTGGCGGCGGCGCCGAGCGCAGAGTAGCCTTTCTTTTGGGCGGTCTGTTTGGTGAGCTCTGTACGGCGCATACCGGCTTCCTGAGAAAGAATGAAGGAGGTGACCCGAGGTACTGATGAAACACCAGTCACGACAGGGAGATTCCGGGTCCCTTGAGATAGCATCCTACGGCAAACTGGCGGGGTGTTGAAAGTCCGGCGGAGAAGAACGTAGGGTGGCCGCCGCGGTGAGCAGAGACTTCCGAGTGCGACGGAGTAACCACGAGGTACATGATGGGAGCATCCAAGGTAGCGGTGAAGGTGTTGGAGAGAGTACCGAAGAGCGCCGTGAGCCGGGCGTTTGGTGTGGTCAGTGATCTGGAGCTTCCCCGGCCTGTGCAGGGAGTGGTCAACCAGGCGTTTGCCCGGTTGGCCGGGATCGACATGGACGAGGCCCAGGGGCCGCCGAAGGAGTACCGGAGTCTCAACGCCTACTTCACTCGTCGGCTCAAGGAGGGGGCTCGGAGTCTGCAGCCCGAGTCGCCCGGGGCGTTGATCAGCCCCGTGGATGGACGGGTGGGAGCCTTTGGGGCGGTAGAGTCGGGGACACTCCTTCAGGCCAAAGGGCGGGAGTATTCGCTCCTCGATCTGGTGGACAGCGCCGAGAAGGCCGATCGTTTTCAGGGAGGGCATTACATCACCCTCTATCTGTCGCCCCGGGATTACCACCGGATCCACGCTCCGGCGGCGGGACGGGTGGACAGGATCAGCTATATCCCGGGCCATCTCTTTCCGGTGAACCCCTTCGCAGTGGAGAACGTGGACGAGCTCTTCGCGGTGAATGAGCGGCTGATCACCTATCTCGCCACCGAGACCTTCGGGGACGTGGCGGTGATCAAGGTCGGGGCGACCTGCGTGGGGAGGATCACGCTGAGCTTTCAAGGGTTCCAGACGAACCAGCGGTTCGCGCGGCGCCAGGAGATCGACGTCCTAGAGGAGATCCCCATGGCGGCCGGCCAGGAGTTGGCGGCGTTTAATCTGGGTTCGACGGTGATCCTCTTGATCGAGGAGGAGGGGTTTCGGTTTGCCGACTCCGTCGTCGGTGGAGCCATGATGCGGGTGGGTGAAGTGTTGGGGGAAGTGGGCCGAGTTTGACGACGTCCGAGAATTTCTCTACGTTCCGAGGGCATTGAAATAAGCCCTTTCCATGGAGAAAACGTGGACCAACGTTTCGCGTATGTTGCCCTGACTTCCCTGTTCCTTGTGGTGATAGGGGTTGGTTGTGGCGAAGACGACACGGTGTACTTGTCTGAGGACGGTGCTGGCGAGAGGACCATTCGATTTGTGGGATACACCGGCGATCCACCGGAGATCGGTGTCGAGCCCCTGGTGGTGGTCGATGGTGCCCGGACCGGGGTGGTCGATCTCGAGGACCCGCTCGACTTGGAGCATCGGTTTGATCCCGCCGAGGGGTTTGGGGCGCTCTTCCTGGCGAATATTGACGATGACGCCGGGAGGTGTATCGACCTGCCCGACGACGAGAGCCTCTGGGATTGTAGCGACGCCGATCTGGAGGAGATCGTCAACGAGGAAGATCTCCTGGATATGGCCCGCATCCGCACGGCGCCGCTGGCAGTTGATGGCCTGGAGGTCGTGGGCCGGCTCGTCGTCGACGAGGGCTCCCTGGACCGGGTTCGGCTCTATCTGCGCACGGGAAGCGGTGATCGCTACCAGGACTTTGAGCACTATGAGTCGGGCGACAAGATCAGCGGAGAGCTGATCGCTGAAGGGTTGGACTTCGCGATGGAAGGCCTGGGTCTGATCGAAGATCGAGAGGTCTGGGATGGCCGGGTGGAACTGACCTGGCAGGTGGAGGTCGAGGGACAAGAAGAGATGTTTGAGGACCGGGCTCACCTGCAACAGGCGCCGGTCCTCTTGCGTCATCACCTGGATCCGGCACGGATCGTGTTCGCCGCCACGCTGGGCTCGGAGAACCTGGAGTTTCGTCAGGACCTGGTGAGTGCCATTGAGGAGGCAGAAGTCCCCGATGGATACCAGTGGTTCAACACCTGGGATCCTTGGACGCAAGATCATTTCGAGAATGGATATATGTCGGTGCCCGGGCCCGATGGGCAGCGGGTGATTCAGGTCTACTTTCGGAGCGGGAATTTGACCTATCCGGGAGGGCTGGAAGACGTGGTTCGCAGGGCCTACCAGTTGCAGGGGCGGAACGTGCCGCCGGCGCTGCGAGAGGCCGGCGCGGTGGTCCACACCGAACTTCGGGGACCTGGTTCCACGGGGGTGGTGGCCTTCAGTCGGGATCGAGGGTTTGAACCTCCGAACCTGGATGGGTTGGACGTGGACGATATGGCCAGATACCTGGTTGGTGCGCCGTCAAACCAGACCTACCCGGCGGTCTCGACCCACTACGACCGGGTGATGGAGTGGGATACCCTGGACTCCATGGGGAACACCGAGACGATCCCGCCTCACGTCTCCCCCAGCGGTGAGGCCTATCCGAATGGACGAATCATTCGCGGTGACGGACCAGGGGCGTTCATTCGGCCGGACACGCAACTCAGTAGGTTGTTTAACGCCCAGGGGCAGCAAGAGATCGTGTGGGTGGACACCAGTTGGTTGCTGGTGGCCCACGTCGACGAGACGATCAGCTTTTTGGAGACCCCTACGGAGCGGGGCTGGTCGGTGTTGGTTGCCGATCCAGCCGGAGCGGTGGAGATCTTCGAGGACTTGGAGGCCGAAGGGCGCGGAGACGCGGTCCTCTTTGAAGGAAAGTTCTACCCCGACTGGAGCTGCTGGAATTGCCCCGATATTCCGGCCCGAACGACGGTCAGCGAGACCCTTAACGACAGCAATGTCATGGGCGCTTCGGCGCGGGCGATCGTCGAGGTGGCTGCCCAGATCGATGTGTTGAGAGAGGAAGTGGGGATCGATGACGATGACCTGGTGGACATCCCGTTTTTGATGGACGATCTGGGAGCGGGCCTGGCGGCCTATCAGCCTGGGATCGTCAACGGAATCAGCCTGCGGCCGGATTTCTTCGGGGCCCCGAAGCCCCACGGGCCGGTGGTAGACGGGGAGGATGTCTTCGAGGCAACGGTGAACCAC
The DNA here is from genome assembly GCA_007120035.1 of Myxococcales bacterium. Taxonomy (GTDB): domain Bacteria; phylum Myxococcota_A; class Bradymonadia; order Bradymonadales; family Bradymonadaceae; genus SKON01. The sequence continues at coordinate 36,992 of SKON01000054.1, read as the reverse complement.
ATCTTGGGAGAGTTGGGAATCGAAGTGTATTGGATCGAAAACTGGGACGTCTATCACGTGGGGATTGGGGAGGTGCACTGCGCCTCGAACGTGGAGCGCGAAGTGCCGGAGACCCCGTGGTGGAGCAAGGAGGTGTCGCAATGAGAGTGCTTTCGTCCCTGGTAATAGTCGTAGTGATGATGCTCGTGGGAGGGTCGGCGATGGCCCAGGATAGAACCCCGGACTTCGAGGCCTACGCCGGTCTGGAGAGGGTGGCCGATGATCTGGCCGACCAGTGGCGAGAGAACCACGAGGCCTTTGAGAGGGTGAGCCTGCTCCGCGAGAGGTTCCCGCAGGTGCTCTCTCAAACGCGAGGGCGCTATGCGGATTTGCGGCAGATCGTGAACCTCGACGACGAACTCTTTTTGCCGATGCTCTGGGCCCTGGCTTCCGACGGACCGCAGATGTTCGGGATGGACCTGCAGGCCTTTCGGGCCTGGCGAGTGGGTCTGATCCAGGGGATCAGGACCTACGGTGACGAGCGTGCCGCTCCAGTATTGTTGCGCATCGCCGCCGGCGACCCCCACGGGATGGCCCGGGAGAGGGCGGCGGCGGCCGTGGGTGCGCTGGGAGAACCGGAGTGGATTCAGGCCCTGGTGGAGATCGCCGAAGAGGAAGCCTGGATCCGGCCTCAGATCGTGACCGGGTTGGGTGATGCTCGGCGGTCCCAGACCGCTGAGTACCTGCTGGAGGTCGCGACCCGTCCGGGGGAAGAGGACGAGACGGTGCGCCTGGCGGTCCGGGCTCTTGGGGACTGGGGAAACCAGTGGACCTGGCGGACCACGGAGTACGACGGGATCCGTGGCGAGTGGGAGAAGGGTCGGCTGCAGATCATTGAGGTCCTGGTCGGGATGTATCTCGACAGCCCTCGGGTGCTTCAGGTCGAGATCCTGAAGTCGCTCCAGCTCAACGGCGCCGGTCTGTCGGCTGAGGCCGCCCGAGGGGTCGCCGAGCGAGAGGAGGGTGCCCGGGGGGAAGCGCTCCGAGAGTTGGCCCGACGGCTGGACGCCTCACCACTGGATTGATGGAGTCCCTTGTCGCCTTTCGAGGGCTGGGGTACACTCCGTGAGTGAGTCATTCGGGTGCTGAAAGGAAGACAGGGCACCAGGGAAGGTGGCCTGCGCTCGGAAGAGCTGTTCCGACAGGAGTGTTTGCTTCGTGGCCAAGTCCGCTGATGAAAATCCCCCGCCGGGGGCGAGTATGCTCGAAGAGGAAAGCGACGTCATCGACTTGACCGAAGAGGTCGCTTCGACGGCTCGGCTGCCTCAGGCGCAGGTCGATGAGCTGGATGCTTTGGGGTTGGATATCCCGGCGTTTAAGATGCCTTCCGAGGTGGAAGACGACGCAGACGACGCCACGACGCAGCGTCTGTCTGCGGAGGCGTTGCAGCGAGCCAACCTGGCCGACTTCAGAGAATCGGGAGAGCCGTCGGAGATCGAAGAGCTCGACGCCGATGAGCTGGAGGTCGAGGACGACGGCGAGCCGGAGTACGATCGACAGGCTCTGGTCAAGACCATGCAGATGGACGCTGTGGATCGGGCGTCTCTGGAAGGGCTGATGGCGGCTCGGGCCGAGGAGTCCGTGGAGGTCCTTCAAGACCCGCGATTCGCGCCGGAGATCATTGCTCGGCCGCCCTCGGTCTTGGTGAAGCGGTGGCGAGAAGGGTTACCCGGAAAAGTCGTCTCCATCGTCGGTCCCTCCGGTCCCGACACCCAAGAGACGCCGGTCCCGGAGGCTCCGGCGACGATGCCCGCGATCCCCCAGGACGCCCAGCACTCGGTTGAAGAGGATGAGATCGACACCGCCGTCGTACCTGAGGAGGTGCTCCCCGACGGGCTCGACGACTCTGAGGCGATTCTCCTGGACGCCGACGACCTTGATGAGGCCGATGACGAGCCGGCGATCGAGCTGACCGAGGAAGCTGTGGTGGCTCCGCCGGTGCAACCGCCGGAGGAGAAGCCGTCAGCCCCGGCGAAGGATCGGCGCCCCACCCCTCCTCCCACCGGGGACGACCAGGAGATGAGGGGGTTGGTCCAAGAACTCCTGGACGAGAAAAAGGAAGCACGAAAGCGGTTGCGCCCTCGGGACATATGGTTCCAGGAGGTGTTTTCTGAGGAGTACCTGCGGACCGTTCCCACCAATATTGGAGAGCTCACCGTCAAGGACGCCGACTTCATCGAGTCCGGATTGAAGTTGAAGAAAGGGTCTCGAATCCTGGACCTCGCCTGTGGGTTTGGTCGGCACTCCCTGATCCTCGCCGATCGGGGATACGAGATGGTCGGTCTCGATCTCTCGATGCAGCTCTTGCAGCACGCGCTGGAGGCCGCTCAGGAGCGGTCGCTGTCGGTGAAGTTCATCCATGGGGACATGCGAGAGCTGAACTTCTCCGAGGTCTTTGATGGGTGCTTTATCTGGGACACGTCGCTGGGGTACTTCGACGATCGGACGAACCTACGGGTGCTCCAGGGCGTCAACCGGGCGTTGAAGACGGGAGGCCGCATCCTGGTGGACGTGGTCAACCGCGACTATGTGGTGCAACAGACCCCGACGAGGCTGTGGTGGGAAGCGGCGGACTGCACCTTCCTGGAGGAGAGTGAGTTCGATTTCTCGACCAGCACCCTGCACGCCAAGCGGTCGTTCATCTACCACGATGGGACACCGCCGTTGGAGCAGAACAGCTACGTGCGTCTTTATAACGCCCACGAGCTGCGTCAGATGCTCCACGTGGCGGGGTTCAAGGTGTTGGAGATCAGCGGCGAGCGACATCACAAGGGATACTTCCTGGGCGCCACGTCTCGGCGAGTGATTGTCCTCGCCGAGAAGAGGGCCAAGAAGAAGCCCCCGCAGAAATAAGAAGGCCGGTCACTCGGGGCAGCGAGATTACTCGGGGAGCTCTTCGCCATCGAGGGAAGAGAGCACCAGGAGGCCGTCTTCGGTAGAGACGAAGCCCTCAGCCATCCGAGTGTAGGTGCCGCCGAAGAGGAACTCACTACCCTCGTTCAGGCGAAACTGACGGCGCTGGTCGTTGGTGTACCCGACGACCAAGAGTCGACGGTCGTCGTCGGCGTCGTCCCGAATGAAGAGGTGCGGCTCCGGGCAGGTCTCGCCACGCTGGCGGGCACGACGGGGATCGCAGTCGCCCTGGATCTCGGTGATCACGCCCTTGACCGCGACTTCCTCTTCGAGGAACCGGTCCCGGTTGCTGATCAGGCCTTCGATGCGAAGAGTTCCGTCGTCGTTATACTCCCGAATCTCAAAGGCTGAGGCCGGCGGGGGGGTGGGGAGCTCCACCACGGCCGGGGGAAGATCGGGGTCCGCGGGGAACTCGTCCAGGGGGATCTCCGGCGGGGTGTTGTCGCAGGCGACCAGGGAAGCCGAGAGGGCCAGAGCGGTCAGGAGCCGAAGAGGTGAGGTCAGGTTCATAGGGAAACTCGCTGTTGAACTACTTCCGCGCGGGCTCAGCGGTGAGAGTGTTGCCGTTGATCTCCACGCCTTTCAGGGCGGCCAGCACATCGGTGAAGTAGGTCTCGTCGACCCAGACAAAGGAATAGGAGCTCTGCAAGTCCACGTCACCGAAGTCCTCAAGATCCATTCCAGAGTGATAACATATCATATCGAGGAGATCGGAGTCAGTGTCAAAGGCGTTCTGGCCCACGTTGAGATACATCTTTCGGGTGGACTCCGGCCCGGTCCGAGAAGGGGTCGGTTCTGGCGTTGGCTTCGATGCCGGTGCCGGCTGGGGAGACGGCTCGGGGGCGGCGGCCTGCTTCGGAGAGGACTGCTCGGGAGCTGAGTCAGCCCCACGGCGCCGACGGCGGCGTGAGGAGGAGGAACCACGCTTTCGACCGCGCCCATTGCGGGGGGCCTCGGCCTCGACGGGCTCCTGTGTGTCGGCCGGCTCTTGGGTGGGCTTGGCAGGCTCAGCCGGCTCTGCCGGTGTTTTGACCGGCGCGGCTTCGGCTTTGGAAGCCCGGGGCCCCCGTCCGTTGGTCGGGCGCTGAAGCTCACCTTCGAGCACTTGCTCGGCCAGCGCCAGGAGTCGGGCCACCAGCTTCTGGGAATCCAGGCTCTCGTCGAGCCCCTCACCGGAGAGGAGGTCCTCGGCCAGGCGCAGATGGGCGCCGTAGGGCAGGGTCTCAAAGTCTTCGAGGCGAGCGTCGAGGTCGACGAGGGAAGCGCGCTGTCGTGCCAACATGATCTCTCGGGTCGTGGGGAGGGTCTGCTCGATGAGGCGGATGTCGTACATCTTCCGGATCTGGAAGAAGGAGCCCACCTCGGTGGGGGCCACCAGGCTGATAGCCCGGCCCTTCTTGCCGGCGCGGCCCGTACGGCCCGTGCGGTGGATGTAGACCTCGGCGGACTCCGGCAGGAGGTAATTGAACACGTGGGAGAGTTCGGAGATGTCGATGCCACGGGCGGCGACGTCGGTGGCGACGATGAAGTCGATCTTGGAGGCCTTGAGAGCGGCCAGGGTCTTCTCCCGTTCTTTCTGGGGGAGATCGCCGTTGAGGACGTCGGCTCGGTAGCCATGACGCTTTAGGAAGTTCGTCACCGTGAAGGTGTCGGCTTTGGTGTTGGCGAAGATGATCGCGCTCTCGGGCTGCTCGTACTCCAGGACTCGGAGCAGATCCCGGGTGCGCCCCACGCCGCGGACCGAGTAGTAGTGATGCTCCACGCCGGAGGCGCCGACGTGTTCTTTGGAGAGGCTGATGAACTCGGGGTAGAAGAGGATCTGGTTGGCCAGGCTCTTGATCTCTTCGGTGATGGTGGCCGAGCAGAGGATGCTCTGACGCTCCTCGGGCAGGTACTTCATGATGGCGATGATGTCCTCCCGGAACCCCATGGAGAGCATCTCATCGGCCTCGTCGAGGATCAGGATTCGCAGCTCCCCGAGGTCGATCTTGCCGCGCTCACAGAGATCTAGAAGGCGTCCCGGGGTCGCGACGACGATGGAGGCGGTCTCCAGCTCCTCGTACTGGCGCTCATAGGAGGTCCCGCCGTAGATGGCCATGGCCCGGAGCTCCTTGAACTGGCCGAGGCGCTCGAACTCATCGCAGACCTGCTGGGCGAGCTCCCTGGTTGGGGTGAGGACCAGGACGTCGATGCGTCCCGGCCGGGGCTCGAGCATCTCGATGACCGGGATCGCGAAGGCCGCAGTCTTCCCGGAGCCCGTATGGGACTCCAGCGTGAGATCGATTCCGGCCAGGATCAACGGGATGGACTCGGCCTGGACCTTGGTGGGGTGATGGTAGGAGACAGACGAGAGGGCCCGTCGCATCTCATCGCTGAGATAGAAGTCGTCAAAAGTGGCTTGTTCGGTGTTCAACATAGCTCTCGATGTGGTTCGAAACGGTAGAAGGCGGGGTGATTCAATGAGATGCTTATCGGAAGTCCCCGTGGTGCGCAAGGCGAACCGCGTCGGTCACGAGTCCTGGCCTCTTCGTCGGGCCCGGAGAATATGGATGCGGCGAAGGGTGTCGGCGAGATCGTCGTCGATCTCCTCCGGGGTCGCCAGGGGCCCGGGATCCCGGGGAGCTGCCTGAGGGGGCGTGGGCGCGGGCGCGGGGGCCAGGGTGGTGTCGACGTCGATCTTCAGGGTGTCCACGGTCCAGGGGGAGAACCGGCGGATCTGTCGCAGGAGGGGCAGGGGGGAGCGACGCCACTCATCGGCGAGGGAGGGGTGGTCCACGGCCAGATGAAGGGTGGAGTCCTCCAGCCGAAGCGGTCGGGATCGGGCTGCCAGGTCCTCGCCAACCAGGGTGGGCCAGATCCGGCGCAACAACTCCGGTGTGGGTCGTGGGAGGGTTCCCTGGCGAGCGGCGCGGGCCGCAAGGTCCTTGAGGAGTTCGTGAAACATAGGGTCTCATGGGCCGAAGGATCTGTTCACGAGGCCACCATACAGGGTTCGGGGCGGGGAAAAAACAGTTGACAGTGGTCGGGGCGATCCCTATAACCCCACTCCGTTCGTCGCGGAGCCTCAATGACGAGCAGACTGCAGGCACGTAGCTCAGTGGGAGAGCGCTTCCCTGACACGGAAGAGGTCGGCGGTTCAATCCCGCCCGTGCCTACTGCACCGATGAGGAGCGGCACCTGAATACAGGGGCCGCTTCTGTGCGTTCACCACGGAGGAAGCTCCGGGTACTGAGAGGAGAAGAGAGATGGGCAAGAATAAGATGAAGACCCACCGAGGCGCTGCCAAGCGCTTCAAGGTCACCAAGAAAGGCAAGGTGAAGTATCGCCGTGGCTTTCGCAATCACATCCTGACCCACAAGAGCAGCAAGCGAAAGCGGCAGCTTCGTGGGCCAGCCTACCTGGACGATGCGGATGCCCCGCGGGTCAAGAAGTTGATCGGCAAGGGTACGAAGTAAGTCACCACACCAACGAGGACGGTTATGCCACGCGTAAAAGGAGGCCCCCAATCGCGGAAACGCCGCAAGAAGATCTTGCGGGCCGCCAAGGGCTACGTCGGCGGACGACGACGACTGTACAAGAACGCCAAAGAGACGGTTCACCGGGCTTGGGTCTATGCCTACCGGGATCGGAAGCAGCGAAAGCGGCAGTTTCGCCGGCTCTGGATCACTCGGATCAACGCGGCGGCTCGGCTCAACGGCCTGAGCTACAGCCGCCTGATCGGAGGCTTGAACGCCGCCGGCGTGCAGCTGGACCGCAAAGTGTTGGCCGACATGGCCGTGTTTGACGCCCCTGGTTTTACCAAGGTGGTCGAGACGGCGAAGCAAGCCCTGAACTGACGCTTCAGAAGGTCCACACGCGACGCCCCCTCGACCTCCCAGTGATGGAGAGGCGATGTGGGGCGTTGGTTTTTCTTGGGCACCCCGAGGAGAAGAGATGAACGTCGAGGAGCTGGAAGGACGGCTGACGGAGCTGGCCAGTGAGGCCGTCGCTCACCTGGCCGAAGTGGCGGATCGGGAGAACGCCATTCAGGTGAAGAACCGGTATCTGGGCCGCAAGGGGTCAGTGCAAGAGCTGATGGCCGTGCTGCGGGAGCTGCCCCATGAGGATCGGCGACGGGCCGGGCAGGCGTCCAACCGGTGCAAGGAGGCGATCGAGGAAGCCTTTCGGGAACGCCTCGACGATCTGGCTCGCCAGGAGTTGGAAGAGCGGATGGTGGCCGAGGCCCTGGACGTCACGCTGCCGGGGCGGCGATCGACGCTCTCCCTGGGTCATCCCCTTCGGCAGGTGGAGCGGGATCTGATCGGGATCTTCGCCGAGATGGGATACGAGGTGGCCGAAGGGCCGGAGATCGAAGAGGACTACTACAACTTCGAGGCTCTGAACTTCCCTCCCGATCACCCTGCCCGAGATATGCAGGACACATTCCTGCTCACCGACGGGCGGTTGCTCCGGACCCACACCTCACCGGTGCAGGTCCGGACGATGCACGCCTACGAGCCACCGATTCGAATCATCTCCCCGGGGCGGGTGTATCGTTGCGATAGCGATCTGACCCACAGCCCGGTGTTCCACCAGATCGAGGGGCTCCTGGTGGATCGGGGGATCACCCTGGCCCACCTGAAGGGGACGCTGACGACCTTCGCGGAGCGGTTCTTCGGGGCCGGCACGGCGATTCGGCTTCGGCCGAGCTACTTCCCGTTCACCGAGCCCAGCGCTGAGGTGGACGTGGAGTGCTTCTTCTGCGGTGGTGACGGATGTCGGGTGTGCAGCCAGACCGGATGGTTGGAGATCCTGGGTGCGGGCATGGTGGATCCCAACGTGTTCGAGGCCGCCGGGATCGATCCCGACGTGTACTCCGGGTTCGCCTTCGGTCTGGGGGTGGAGCGGATCGCCATGCTGAAGCAGGGCATCAACGACATTCGGCGGTTCTTCGAGAACGATCTGCGGTTTTTGGATCAATTCTAAGCACGGGCAGGTGAGACGATGAAGGTCAGCATCAGTTGGCTGAACGAGTGGATTGAGGTCGCCGATCTGGATCCCGAAGAGCTGGCGGCCCGGTTGACGATGGCCGGGCTGGAGGTCGACGGGGTGGAGTATCCCGGCGCCGGTCACGACGATATCGTGGTGGGGCAGATCGAGGCCATCGAAGACCACCCCAAGGCGGATCGGTTGGTGGTGTGTCAGGTCACCACCGGTGACGGACCGGCGCGGACCATCGTCTGCGGGGCGAAGAATATGAAGGCCGGCGATCGAGTGCCCGTGGCGTTGCCGGGCTCGGAGCCCCCGGGGCTGGACTTCGCGATTGGAGAGCGAAAGGTGATGGGCGTGATGTCCGGGGGGATGCTCTGCAGTGGCGAGGAGCTGAACCTGGAGGAGGAGTCCGAAGGGTTGATGATCCTCGGCGGCGACGCGCCGCTGGGCGAGCCGATCTACGAGGTCCTGAAGCGCAAGGACGTGGTGGTTGAGATCGACTTGACGCCGAATCGGCCCGACTGCCTGAGTCACCTGGGGGTCGCCCGGGAGATCGGTGCGCTCTATGACCGCACGCTCCGAGCGGAGCGGGGTGAAGTGCCCGCTGTGGAGGCCGGCGAGTCCTCGGTGGGGCTCGAGGTCATCGACGCCCAGGGGTGTCCTCAATACCATATGGCGGTGTTGGAGGGCGTGAAGGTAGGGCCGAGCCCGGAGTGGTTGCGGCGCCGGCTGGAGAGCGTGGGGCAGCGGTCGATCAACTTCGTGGTGGACGTGACGAACTACCTTCTGATGGACCTGGGGCAGCCCTTCCACGCCTTCGATCTGGACAAGCTGGAGGGTGGGAAGATCGTGGTCCGGCGGGCCCGAGCCGGCGAGAAGCTGGTGGGCATCGATCACAACACCTACGAGCTTACCGAGGAGGATCTGGTGATCGCCGACGGTTCCCGGCCGGTGGCTCTTGCGGGTGTCATGGGCGGGGCCGAAACGGAGGTGACCGAGGAGACGACCCGGATTTTGCTGGAGTGTGCCTACTTCGATCCGACCACGGTGAGGAAGTCGGCCCGGCGCCACGGGTTACACACCGAGTCGAGCCACCGATTTGAGCGGGGGATCGACCCTGAGGCGGTGGGGACAAATCTGCTGCGGGCGGCGGATCTTCTCGTCGCGGTGCAGGAGGAGGCCATGGGGAGCCCGTCTGAGATTCACGGGGTAGGTCCCCGGTTCGGCGCGGCGCCGGCGCCGGTAGAGATCGAGCTGAAGGAAGGGGCCGCCGAGAGGCTCCTGGGGGTGGCTCTGGCCGGCGATGAGATACGAGAGATGTTGGAGTCCATCGGGTTAGTGTGCCTCGCCGACGAGGCGGACGCCCAGCGGTATCGGGTGCCCGGATGCCGACCGGATCTGGTGCGTCCTGTGGACCTGATCGAAGAGGTCGCCCGGCTCTATGGGTACGATCGGATCCCGGCGGTGATGCCGGCGGCGACGATGGGGACGCCCCACGGTCGGCGGTCAGAAGGGCCGAAGGGTCCGGCGCCGAAGACGATCGTGACCGGTGAGGAGGCCGACGGGCGAGCCTGGGTGCGGAGTTTCTTGTTGAACGCCGGGTTGTCGGAGGCGATCAACTACAGCTTCATGGGAGCCGAGGACTTGGACCGGCTGCGGCTCGGGGACGAGGATCCCCGGCGGGCGGCGCCGGAGGTCGCAAACCCTCTGGTGAAGGCCCAGGCGATGATGCGGACCACCTTGATCCCCTCTCTTCTGGACAATCTGGCGACGAACCGAGCCCATCGCCGGCAGGACATCGCGATCTTCGAGGTGGGCCGTCGGTATTTCCGCGACGAGGAACGATCTACGCTGGGGATCGCGCTGCTCGGTCGCCGCCAGAGTCACTGGAGCGGTCAGCCAGTGTGGGACTTCTTCGACCTCAAGGGGCTTGTGGAGTCCTTGTCGACTCGGTTCGCTGTGGACGGCGCCCGGTGGGAGAAGCCCGTCGCCGGGGAGCCCTATCTGCATCCCGGGGTGCAGGCCCAGTGGCTTCTGGACTCTCAGGTCCTGGCGACGGTGGGTCAGCTTCACCCGGCGGTGGCGCAGGCCGAGGGGATCGACGGAGCGGTGCTCCTGGCGGAGGTGGATCTCGACGAGCTTCTGGCATTGGGGAGCCCGACCCGGGAGTTTCAGGAGATCGGAAAGTATCCGGCGGTAGTCCGAGATTTTGCGGTCCTTTGCGAGGAAGATCGGTCCTACGGAGAGCTGGAGGAGGCCGTTGCGGCGGCCCAGGAAGAGGAGGCGTTCGGGGCGATTTTCGAGACCCTGGAGCTCTTCGATGTGTACGCCGGGGAGCAGGTCCCCGAGGGGTACCGGAGCCTGGCGATCAAGGTCACCTACCGGAGTGGTGATCGCACGCTCACAGAAGAAGAGGTAGAGCGTGCGGACCGCGCCCTGCTTGACCGGTTGGAGGATCGCCTGGGGGCGAAGCTCCGATGATTGGGAATTTCGGTTTTCTCCGAAGGCCACCTTGGACTAGACTACGGTGGGATCGCGATTAAAGGTGGAAAATTCCTCGCTGGGACAGCGTTTCAGGTGTGTGGATCAATTTGCAGTAAGGAGAGTGCAGTGACTCTGACGAAAGCGAATATCGTGGATGTAGTGTACGATCGGACGCAGGTGACCAAGAAAGAGGCGTCAGAGTACGTGAACGAGCTCTTCGAGTTGATGAAGGAGGCCCTCGAGGACGGGGAAGAGATCAAGGTCAGCGGGTTCGGCAAGTTTGAGGTGCGCAGAAAGGGGGAGCGAGTGGGGCGCAACCCCAGAACCGGTGATGAGATCGTGATCCCCGAGCGAAAGGTGCTTCGATTCAAGGTCAGTCAGGTGCTCAAGGACGAGCTCAACGGGAACTGAACCCGTGGTGCGAGGCGCTTGGTGAGCGGCAAGTCAACCCCCTTCTTTCGAGTCAAGGATGGCGATGATCGAGCTACCGGAAAAGACCTATTTCAAGATCGGCGAGGTGGCCAAGCTCTTGGAAGTTGAGCCCTACGTGCTCCGGTATTGGGAGACCGAGTTCGATGTCCTGGAGCCGGAGAAGACCAAGAGCGGGCAGCGGGTCTATCAGCGAGACGATATTGAGCTCTTGCTGCAGATCCGGGCACTCCTCTACGAAGAGATGTTCACCATCGCCGGGGCGCGGCGACAGTTGGAGCGGAGCCGAGAGGGGAAGAGCAGCTATTTCGACCTGAACCAGGGGGCCACCGGGGCTGGAACAGCGGTGGCTACCGATGAGGAGCTGCTGGCGGAGCTGGAGGCGGCTCGTCGTGAGCTGGTGGAGGTTCATCAAGAGCTGGAGTCAGCGCATCAAGAACTGAACCGGGCCCACCGTGGGGGAGGAGATCATGGGCTGGTGGCGGAGTTGCAGCGGGAGATCGGGGAGCTTCAGGAGGAGCTGACTCGCCGGGAGGAGCGGTCGCGGCTTGAGGCCCAGAAGCGGGCGGAGATCTTTGATGCGCTCGAGACCAACGTGCAGGTCGTCGCGGCCGTGGCCGACGGACGGTGGTAGGGGCGAAGGCCTCAAATTTTTGAGTCGGGAAGTTTAGGGAGGAGTGAGCCGTTGGCTCTGTGAAGGAGGATCTCACCTCCACCGGGAAGCGCTGTGAAAAGTGTTCAAGGTGGGGTGTAAAGTCCCCACCTTCAGGGAGAGTGGAGTACTTCTCCCCCGATCGGTGGAGTAAGAGCCACCGATCAGGCCGATGAGGATCGGTCTTCGGGTGACACAGAAAAGGTTCTCTTCAGTGTGATTGGATAGCGAAATGGAGATCCCAAGTCAAACAGTTCGGGTGGTACGGTTTGTGCATTCATACTGAGGGCTGCCGACGATGGGCTGCGTTCAATGGACGAAGGAAGGGCGAAGGATATGACGAAACTCAAGCAAGCTGAGACTGAGGTCGACTCCGGAGAGAAGGAAGGACGAGACGACTTCATCGGCCAGCGTCACCGTCGCCGAGATCAGAGAAAACTGTCGAAAGGTCTGGAGGACTTTCGAGACCTCGATCCCGTGAAGATGTACCTGCGAGGGATTGGGCAGGTGACGTTGCTGGATCGAGAGGGGGAGGTGGCGGTTGCCAAGGAGATCGAGGCGGGGCGGGAGATCATCTTTGACGTGCTAGTGAAGACCCCGGCGGCGATCGACATGATGTGCGAGCTGCCGCAGAGGTTGATGACCGGCACGGCCCGGGCTCGGGAGGTCTTTGAGGAGTACGAGCCCAGCGGGGAAGACAGCGAGCTTCCCGTGGCGCCGTCGGTCTTCGAGCGGTTCGAGCGCCTCGACAAAGCGGTCCGCAAGTATCGCAAGAAGGAAGCCGCCGTAGAGGAGGGGATCGAGAAAGGGTACGCCGATTCCACGATGAAGCGAAAGCGGCGGGCCCGGGACAAGGCGTTCGACGAAATGGTGGAGGCCGTTCACGGGTGTCAGCTCTCCCAGCGGTACATCAACGAGTGCGTCGACACCTTTCGTTCGGCGCTGGAGAACGTGGATCGCTGCGAGCAGCGGATCGACCGGGCGACCCGGCGAGCCCGGGTGCGTCGGGAGACCGTAGAGAAGTGGCGACAGGCCTATCAGAACGGGGAGCGACCGAACCTGGAGGTGGCGCGTGTGACCCCCGGGATGGCTCGGGAGCTCGATCAGATGCTCTCTCAGTCGGTGGCGATCATCGAGAGCGTGGAGGAGAGCTTTCAGATGGCCCTGCCGGAGCTTCGGGAGGTGATGGCCATCATCGAGGTGGGAGAGCGGCGAAAGGAGCGGGGCAAGAGCGAGATGATCCGGGCGAACCTGCGCCTGGTGGTATCCATCGCCAAGAAATACGTGAACCGGGGCATGCACTTCCTGGACCTGATCCAGGAGGGCAACATCGGCTTGATGCGGGCCGTCGAGAAGTTCGAGTATCAGCGAGGTCATAAATTCTCGACCTACGCGACGTGGTGGATCCGGCAGGCCATCACCCGGGCGATCGCCGATCAGGCCCGGACGATTCGCATCCCCGTGCATTTGATCGAGACGATCAACCGGATCTCCCGGACATCCCGGCAATTGGAGCAGGAACTGGGGCGAGAGGCTGAGCCCGAGGAGATCGCCAAAAAGTTGGAGATCGATGTGGACTCCGTGCGGCGGGCCCTGCGGATCGCCCGTCAGCCCGTGAGCCTGGAGACCCCTGTGGGCGATGAAGAGGACAGTCAACTGGGCGATTTCATTGAAGACGTCAACTCCCCGAGTCCCATGGACGAAGCGGAGACCCGGAACCTCAAAGAAGAGACGTTGAAGCTCTTGTCGACGCTGACTCCTCGAGAGGAGAAGATCCTCCGGATGCGGTTTGGGATCGGAGAGAAGAGCGACCACACCCTGGAAGAGGTGGGGCAGGACTTCAACTTGACCCGGGAGCGGATCCGGCAGATCGAGGCCAAGGCCCTGGAGAAGCTCCGGGTGCCGAAGCGGTCGGAGTCGCTGCGGCCCTTTCACGACGGCAGCTAATTTTTTGACACCACCTCAGGGGGAGGGACAATCGGTCCGGTCACCACGGACGGTGACCTTGGACGAGAGAACTTCTGCGCACCACGGAGGGTGCCATGACGTCGCAGATTCGCCGCGCCCCGAAGATGGGGGGAGCCCCGGAACCCACGTTGAAGTACGGGGATCAATTCGGCCCTTATATCATCACCGGATTCGCCGGCAGCGGAGCCACGAGCTACGTCTACCGGGCCCGACGCAAGGATCGGTTCGAGCCGGTGGCGATCAAGGTCTTGCACCCCCACCTGGTGGCGGATCCGTCGCGACGGCTGACCTTCTATCGGGAGGCCCGGATCATGATGCGGATCCAGCACCCGAACGTGGTCCGGTTTGAAGAGATCATCGAGGACGGGGACACCCTGGCGTTCGTGATGGAGTACGTCGATGGGATGACGCTGTCGCAATGGCGGACCAGCCAGACCGAGGGGATCGATGAGATGACGCTGGCCTGCGTGTTCGTCGATGTGTTGCGCGGGGTGACGGCCGCTCATCGAGAGGGGGTGGTGCACCGGGATCTGAAGCCCGCCAATATCTTGATCACCGAGGAGGGAGGCCGGGCGGTGGCGAAGATGATCGACTTCGGAGTGGCCCGGTTCGTGGGGGAACCACTGACGGAGCGAGAGCGCAAGAAGATCACCGGGACGGCGGCCTATATCTCGCCGGAAGAGGTGGGCGACCCGGAACAGGTAGGGCGGTCCAGCGATCTCTACAGCATCGGGGTGATGCTCTACGAGGCGGCCTGCGGACGCCGACCGTTCGAGGACGTGGACGTGCGAAGCCTCTTGGAGGCTCACGTGAAGGAAGATCCCGACCGGCCTCGTCAGCTCAACCCCGAGCTGTCGTCGGGGATGGAGCAGGTGATCCTTCGGACGCTTCAGAAGAATCCGAGCCATCGGTTCGGATCGGCGCCGGAGATGATCGGGGCGTTGGAGAAGGCTCTCTTTGAGCCGATGGCCAACGACGAGATCGAGCCGGAGCTCCTGGAGGCGACGCTGGAGTGGAGTCGAGCCGTGGAGCGGGTCGAGGAGACGAGACGAAAGGCGTCGCTGGGGCGGTTCTTCCGTCGGTGCCTGGACGCGGCGTTTCTCCTGGTCGCCTCACCGGGGGTGAACGAGAAGAGCGACGTCCACTATCTGAACCGAGCCGGGGACGCGAGCCTGCCGTTTCGGTAACGACGCGGTGACAGAACAGTGACGGGACAGTGACGGGGCGGTGACGCGAAAGGGCCGAAAACGGCCTTTTCTCGTCGCAAAGCAAACGGGGGCAATGGGCGGAACTATCGGGGAATTCGGGGCTTCTTGACAGGGGAAGGCAGATCCGTAATGTATCGTCCTCGTGTTAGCGGTTCGGCTTGAGAGGACGCCACGGCGATTCTCGAGTGATACCGGATGATCCACATCCCCGGCGATGGTGCCGAACGTTGGAGAGCTCGTCCGGCAGTAACTGCATTGCCGGTCAGCTCGTCTGTGTTGTCCGTCGTCATCGACTGACAGACACAGCGGCGACCTTGAGAGATCTCGTGATGAGAAAAGAGAAGGAGAGTCTGAAAATGAAGAACGTACTCTGTACCGGGGGGCTGCGAGCCCTCGTGATCCTGTCGTCGGCGCTGATGGCGGTGGCGTTTTTCGTCGCCTGCGGTGACGACGGCGGTGGAAGCCGTTGCGCTGAGAACGAGTCCTACGCTGAGCAGCCCCATGGCGATCCGGCCTGTCTGCAGCACTGCGACGACGACACGCCTTGCCCCAGCGGCTACGAGTGCGACAACCGTCAGGGACAGCGTCTGTGCATCCTGGTAGACCCCGCAGCGGGCAACCAGAACCAGACCAACCAGAACCAGAATCAGAATCAGAACCAGAACCAGAACCAGAACCAGAACCAGAATCAGAATCAGAATCAGAACCAAAATCAGGGCCAAATCTCGGCCGCCGACATGGAGCTCTGCCAGGACTACTGCGATCTGCTCTTTGGGTGCCTCGGTACGGCCTGCACCGGTCTGCCTGCTCCTTTGGTCAGCGACCTGGTGCAAGAATGCCTCTACGGAGCTCCGGCAGACATGATGGACGACGGTTGCGTGGGTGACCTGACCGGAGCCAGCGCCAACGTCGAGCGCCCGGGATACGAAGAATTCGTGTATGGCGACTTTGTCACCGGCGACGTGAACCTGAGCCAGAAGAACACCTGCGACGACACGAAGTGGATTCGGTGCGCCTTCTTCGGTGTGCCCGACGAGTGTGGTTGTGCCGCTCCGA
Organism: Myxococcales bacterium; assembly: GCA_007120035.1. GTDB lineage: Bacteria > Myxococcota_A > Bradymonadia > Bradymonadales > Bradymonadaceae > SKON01. The sequence continues at coordinate 21,272 of SKON01000054.1, read as the reverse complement.
CGAACATCGGCGCTGCCTGCGACAACGACGACGCCTGTGATGCCGGTGACCTCTTGATCGGGGCGTGCATTGACGAAGATCCCTTCGAAGATGGGTACTGTGTCGCGATCCCCTGCGGATACGGACAGGTCCAAGAAGGCGGTCAAGCCCGCCCGGTGGTCACCGCTGACGGCGGCTGTGGAGCAGACAATATTTGTGTGCCCCTGCCGACTCAGACGTCCCATCAGGGATACTGCTTCGATAGCTGTGACGCTCACGATGAATGCCGAGAGGGATACTCCTGCTCGCCGGCCGGGATGGTCCACGACTTCGTCGCTGACGGTCAAGGTGGGGCGACTCTCCAGCCCATTGACTTCGGTCGGAGCTGCGAGCCGAGCTGCGATCCTACCGATGAAGAAGCCTGCCCGAGCGGGTTCCGTTGCAGCGAGGACACGGAATCCTGTGAGTGGTCGTGTGAGGAAGCCGAAGACGCCGACTTCTGCGACGAAGTCGGTGGTACCTGCGTCGACCATGATGGGACCGAGTACTGCGCGCTCCCCTGATCTGGTCTGACACGTAAGTAGAGAGAGGCCCCGGCTATCCGGGGCCTCTCTTTTTTTCTTGAAGGACGCACAGATCTGGGGGAACCGGCGACAATAGAGAGGTGTGGGTACTTCTCGAGGAGGCCGGTGGATGGATCTGGGAAGGGGACTGAAGCGATATAGTGACGTGCTTTTGGCGGCGTTGGTGGTGGGGATCATCGGGATGATGATCGTGCCGTTGCCGACGTGGCTCTTGGATATGCTGCTCACGTTGAACATCACCCTGGCGGTGACTCTGCTCCTGGTGAGCCTGTATATCCCGAGCGCGCTGAAGATCGCGGCCTTTCCGTCGATCCTGTTGATCACCACCCTCTTTCGGCTGGCGTTGAACATCTCGTCGACGAGGTTGATCCTGTTGCAGGCCGACGCCGGAGCGGTGATCGACTCCTTCGGCAACTTCGTGGTGAAGGGAAACTACATCGTGGGGGCGGTGATCTTCCTGATCCTGACGCTGGTGCAGTTCGTGGTGATCGCCAAGGGCTCGGAGCGGGTGTCCGAGGTGGCGGCGCGGTTTACGTTGGACGCGATGCCGGGCAAACAGATGTCGATCGACGCCGATCTGCGGGCCGGGGCCTTCGACCTGGAGGAGGCCCGGAGGCGGCGAGCGCTGGTGCAGAAGGAGAGCCAGCTCTACGGGGCGATGGACGGGGCGATGAAGTTCGTAAAGGGCGACGCCATCGCGGGGATCATCATCACGGGGATCAACGTGGTGGCGGGGATCTTGATCGGCGTGGGGCAGCTGGGGATGTCCGGAGGGGAGGCGGCGCAGACCTACACGTTGCTGACCATCGGCGACGGGCTGGTGAGCCAGATTCCGGCGCTCCTGATCGCGGTGACGGCGGGGATCATCGTGACGCGTGTGGCCTCCGACGATGAGGGGAGCCACCTGGGAGGAGATATCTTCAGCCAGATCCTGGCCCAGCCGAAGGCGCTGATGATCGCGGCCAGCCTGTTGGTGATCCTGGCGGCGATACCCGGGCTCCCCGTGGTGCCCTTCCTGGCGCTCGCCGGCGTGGTGGGGGCCGTCGCGTACAGCGCGATGCAGGGGAGGCGAGAAGGGCTGGGCAAGGAAGAGGAAGAGGAGATGGAGGAGCTCGAGCGTCAAGCCGAGGAGGGGGCTCGACAGGGGCGAGCCCTGATCCCGGCGGTGACGCCCCTGAGCCTGGAGCTGGGAGAGGGGGTGTCGGCGATGATCGAGGGGGATCGAGAGGAGTGGTTCCGAGGGGCGATCCCGACGATGAGAGAGGGGATCTTCTTTGAGCTGGGGGTGAAGATTCCCGGAGTACGGGTGCGGAGCTCCTCGGGGGCCTGCGGGGGGGAAGAGATCCTGGTGCTCCTCGATGAGGTGCCCGTGAGGCGCGCGAAGGTCCCTGTCGGGGAGGTGATGGTGAATGAGGCGCCCGAGGGGCTAAAGGTGTTCGAGGTGGAGGGGCGGGAGGCGTCCCATCCGATCACGAAGAAGCCGGCGGCCTGGGTGCCGGTGGAGGCCAGGGCGGAGCTGGAAGAGGCGGGGTTTTTGGTCTGGGACACCGCGGCGGTGGTGTTGTTGATCCTGACGGCGGCGCTGAAGGAGAACGCCAGTCAGTTCGTGTCGTTGCAGGCTGTCCGGGGGATGCTGGATCAACTGGAGGGGCCCTACCCGGCGGTGGTGCAGGAGGTGGTGCCGAAGTTGTTGGGGCTGCAGGAGATCACGGAGATCTTGAGGAGGCTGGCCGAGGAGGAGATCTCCCTGCGGAACCTGCCGATGATCCTGGGGATTCTTGCCGATCGGGCTCGCAAGGAGAAGAACCCCGTGGTGCTCACCGAGGAGGTCCGAGCCGGGTTGAGCGCGTACATTACCCACCGATACGCCGGGGAAGACGGGAGCGTCCTGGTGTACCTGCTGGATCAGGAGGTGGAGGAGACGATTCGATCGGCGGTGCGGGTGACCGATCGTGGGAGCTTTTTGTCGCTGTCTCCGGAGGTGACCACGGAGATCCTGGCAGCGGTTCGAAAGGAAGTAGAGGGCGACCTGAAGGCCGGACGGACGCCGATCGTACTGGCAGATCAGGGGGTCCGGCGATACCTGAAGCGGTTGGTGGAGTTGGAGTTCGATGAGGTCGCCGTGGTGGCCTATCAGGAGCTCGATCCGGCGTTGAAGATTCAGCCCCTGGGGCGGATCCGGGTCGGCTAGTCTGGCTGGTCGGCCCGATCGGCGGTCTGTGGTGCGGCGGGGCGGCGAGGAGCCAGGGCCCGCAGGCCATCGCGCTCGGCGACGGTGCCGCGGATGGTCAGGGCGATGTTCTCCCGCCGGAGGTGGTCGTCGATCTGTCGGGTGTGGGTCTCGACGAACATGCGGTTGAACCACATGGTGTGGCCTGTGGCGACGTCGACGAGCTTGGCTTGGAAGTGGCTGCTCACGCAGGGGCGAGCGCCGACGCGGGGGACCCGTTCGGCGAACCGGACCTTGGCGTAGGAGTTGTAGTGGTCGGCCTGGATCCGGCAGGAGCCCTCGGAGTGGTAGACGATCTGTCCGAAGAGGAGCACGTCAAAGGGGAAGTCGTCGGAGGCGGCCAGTTGGCGCAAGGTGGCGATCTCGATGGCTGGCCGCTCCGGATCGGGCTCGAAGTAGGTCGTCAGGGGGGCGGTGAGGTGGATGCCGTCGACGAATTGCTCCCAGAGGTCGGCGTTCTCCAGATACTGGCGGGTGGAGCGGGGGGCGATCACCTCGAAGCCTTCGTCGCGGAGGGCGGCGACGGTGATCGCCTCATAGAGCTCCCGGAGCTCGGCGAACTCGGTGGGATCGATGCCAAAGGTGCCGCGTGCGTAGAAGGGGACCACCGCGATGGTCTCCACGGGACGGTCGGAGAAGTCCTTTCGGACCCCCGTCCCCGGGGAGGTGGCGCAAGCGGTGAGCAGCAACGAGAGCAGGACGAGGACGAAAAATCGCACGCAGTACTCCAGCAAGGGAAAGACTGGAGGCCCGAAGGGCCAGACTCAACAATAGCGGGGACAGAGAAAAAGGTGAACACCGTTGCGTCGACCACAAGGAGGCCACAAGAGGTGGTGAGAGCGTTGCGTGGGGTGCGATTCCTTGCTACATCCAAGACCACGGAAAGGAAGGTGTGCAACGGGCCAGATCAGGGAGCCTCGCAGTGATCATCATCTGCAAGAATTGTGGGCGCGAGAACGAAGACGAGTTCAACTTCTGCCTGGGCTGTGGCTCGCCGCTCGAAGCGCCGAAGCCCGAGGTGAAGGCCACGCCGGAGCTCTTGGACTGTCCCCATTGCGGGACCAAGGTGCCGGCAGGGTTTAAGTTCTGCGGGGCCTGTGGGGGGTCGCTGGAGGGCCTGAAGCCGACGTCAGAGACATCGTCCCCGGAGGTAGCGCGGACGGTGCAGGCCGGTGGTCCCCGCCACGTGGAGGAGGCCAAAGAGACGTCGAGGCCCCTGGGAGAGCTGACTGTGATCCAGCCTGATGGTAGCGAGGGGGCTCGGATCCCGTTGACGACGGACGGGGTGGTGTTGGGGCGGGACAGCGATTTCGAGGTGTTGGCCAACGATCCGTTCTTGTCCCCGAGCCACGCCGAGATTCGGTACGAAGATGGGGTGCTGAAGCTGCGGGATCTGGACAGCGTCAACGGTGTATTCTGGAGGCTCAGTGATGATGTGGAGCTACAGCACGGCGACCAGATCCGGGTGGGACAACAGTTGTTGGTCTTCCAGGTGCTGGAAGAGGTGGAACCCGTGGACGTGGCGAAGAAAGATGAAGGCACCCTCCTTCAGGGGAGCCCCGATCCAGGGGTGTGGGCGAGGCTCTCGGTGGTGGCTGGTCCGGAGCTGGAGAGCCGGGCGTTCTGTGTGGCGGCGGCCGACGCGACCCTGGGACGAGAGATCGGGACGATCTTGTTCCGAGACGACGGGTTCGTGTCGGGCAAGCACGCCCGGATCTACAAGGAGAACGGCCGGGCCTATCTGCGGGACCTGGGGAGCAGCAACGGCAGCTACGTGCGGATCCGGAAGGAGCGGCGGGTCACAAAGGGGGATCTGATCCTGATGGGGCAGCAGCTCTTTCGGGTGGGACTTCACTGACCGTCGACGCTCGCAGGTGGTGGCGGTCGAAGAATCGGTCCAGGGCCGCGGTGACCAGATCGGGGAGTTCCAGGGGGGCGACGTGAGTGCCGCCGGGGACGATGATTAGCTCGCTGTTGTCGATGGCTTCGGCCATCTCCACGGAGCGAAAGAGGGGGGTGAAGGTGTCGCGCTCCCCGGCGATGATCAAGGTGGGGACGTCGACTCGGGGGAGGATGAACTGCATGTCATGCTGGGAGAGGTCGGAGAGGAGCCGGAGGAAGTAGTTCAGGTCCATCTCGGCGGCGTGTTCCAGATAGGGGAGGAAGTCTTTCTGGCGTAGGAGCTTGCCGTTGACCTCGGCGGCCTGGACGGCGAAGTTGTACCAGAATTGTCGAGGCAAGAGGGTCCGCCAGGCGGCTTGAATGGCGTCGGGGGCGGCGTCGAGGGTCCTCTCCATCAGGGGGAGGGCTCGCCGGAGGAGATCGCTGCCGTGGAAGGTGTCCAATGGTCGTTTGTAGCTGCCACACATGGGGACCAGCGCTCGTACTCGGCGAGGGAAGAGGCTGAAGAAGTTGAGGATCACCTGAACGCCCATGGAGTGGCCGGCGAAGATGGCCTGGTCGACGCCGGCGTGGTCGAGGACCTCGCGGAGGTCCCGGCAGAACCGGTCGAGAGTGACCGTATGAAGGTCTTCCGGGACGTCGCTGGCGCCGTGGCCGCGGTAGTGCCACCGGAGGATCTGGAAGTCCTCGAGGAAGTGGTCGATCACGTAGGGCCAGATGAAGCCGTCGCAGGCCAGGCCGTCGCAGAGGACCAGGGTGGGTCCGGAGCCGACGGTGCCGTACCAGATGCGGGTGCCGTCGGCGGTGGTGATGTGCTGGCTGGTGTCCACGGCTACTTCCGGAGCTCGGAGAGGGAGAAGAGGGCGTGGAGTTGGACGCCTTCGTTCTCCAGAGCTTGGCGCCCGCCGGCTTCTCGGTCAACCACGCAGAGGGCGTGTTCGACGACAAATCCCTCGGCGCGAAGGCGTTGAAGGGCTGTGCAGGTGGAGCCGGCGGTGGTGATCACGTCGTCGACGACGATGACGGTGGCGCCTTCTGGGATCGTCGGAGGGGCTTCGACGAAGCGCTCCGTGCCGTGGCCCTTGGGCTCCTTGCGGACGATCAGCGCAGCGATGTCATGGCCCTTGTGGTGCGCGGCCAGGGAGATCGCAGTGACCAGGGGGTCGGCGCCGAGGGTGAGGCCACCGATGCCCTGGGCCTCGGGATCGGCCTGAAGAAAGAGGTCGAAGAGGAGGGAGCCGATCAAGGAGGCGCCCTCGCCGGTGAGGCTCGTGGACTTGACGTCCACGTAGACGGAGGAGCGTTGGCCGCTGGCGAGGGTGAAGTCGCCATCCCGAAGGGAGTGGGTGCGGAGGAGCTCGGCCAGTCGCCGTCGGCGGTCGGTCATAGGCAATCGGAGCGGTTCAGCCGCTCTCCTCGGCCTGGGCTTGGAGGAGTCGCTCGATGAGCTCGTCCTTGGTGCCGCTGACCATCAGGTCACGGCGCCGGAGCTCGTCACGGAGCTCTTTGACGGTGAAGTCCTCGCGGAGCTCGTCGACGTCCTCGGTCAGGAGTGGGTCTTCGGAGGATTCTTCGACGTCCTCGACCTCCTCGACGACGGTGACCGTGGTGGCGGCCTGTGCCGTGGCTTCCGCCGCGGGCGCGGTGGGCGCGGCCGGGGCGGTCGATCGAGGCGGGGCGGTCGCCGTGGCAGCGGTCGAGGTGGTCCGGGTCCGAGAGGCCACGGGGATGCGCTCGGTTCGAGCGGGAGCGGCGCCGTCGACACCCACGGAGAGCTCACCGCTGACCTGAGCGCCGTCGGCCATCTCCAGCACTGGCGAGGAGATATTGGCCAAGGCACGGCCGGAGGCGGTGAGGAGGACCCGGCTGTGGGCCGTGAGATCTCCCTGGACGGCGCCCTCGACGATGATCTCGTCGGCGATCAGGTCGCCCTCGATGTAGCCGCCGGGGGCGATGGTGATGGCCTGGGTGACCTCCACGGATCCCTCGATACGGCCGTGGACGACCAGGGAGGTATCCCCGGAGAGGCGGCCCGCGATGACCGTATGAGCCTGAATGATGGTCGCGTCTGCCATAGTTTAGTCCACGTCCATGTCGATGTGGCCTTTGAAGCCCGCGCCGTCGGCGATCAGGATGCGGGGGGACTTGATGTCGCCGACCATTTTGCCTTCGGCGGTGATCTCGACGCGTTCGGAGGCCACGATGTTGCCCGTGACCTGTCCGCTGATGGCGACCTGAGGGGTCTCGACGTCGGCCTCGACGTGGCCGTTCTGGGCGACCGTGACGAGAGCGTCGGTGGCGATACGGCCTTTGACGGTGCCCTCGACGACAACGGGGTCGCTGCCGGTGATCTCGCCGTCGATGGTGAGGTTCGGTCCGATGACAGTGTCAGACATGCTGTACTCCTTGAGAAGAGAGGGAGGAGGCCGGCCTTAGAGCTGGACGTCCATGTCGATGTTGCCCTTGAAGCGGGCGCCTTCTTCGATGATGACTCGGGGGGCTCGGAGGTTGCCCGTGACCAGGCAGCCGGCCTTCAACTCGATGGCGTCGCGGGCGACGACTTCGCCGTTGACCTCCCCGACGATCACGATGGAGGAGACGTCAACGTCGGCGACGACTCGGCCTCCCTCCTCGACGGTGAGGGAGTTTTCGAGGGTGATGGTCCCTTCGACAGCGCCGAAGAGGACGACATCGTCGGCGCCGGAGAGGCGCCCGTTGACGGAGATGCCCGGTCCAATGGTGGATGTGGCCATGAAACTCCCTTTGGAAAAGCAACCATTTGAATCTGCATGGCGTCGAGGGACGATCGACGCGACGGGCCAAGGATCTAACACTGAAGGGCGGGGGCATCAAGTTCGTAGTGGGCGACAAAGAAGAGTGATACGCAGTGATACGCGACTTTGCATCGGGATCTTCCTGAGTTATGATGCGGCGGCTTGAGTCGAATATTGGAACCTTTGGTGCCTCGCGGTGGCGAGGTGAACCTTTCTGTCGAGGGGTCGTATGAAGAGGCATAAGATGTCGAGGTTTGTCCCGGTAGGAGCGGCGCTGGTGGCCACGGTAGCCATGGCGGCGACCGGATGTTACGAGGCGCCCGAGCTTCGGGGAGAGGCGCCGGATCGGGTGGAGGCGCTCTTTAATCCCGATACGGGTCAGATCCCGTTGCCCAACGACGTGGCGTTGTCCGACGGGCGGCTGCCGCTCTTGCCGCAGGCGGCCGAGGAGTCGGCGGAGGGGCAGTTCTTCACGTACCTGTCGTTTCTGTCGGGGTGGCTGGCGGATACGCCGGTGGAGATCCCCTTCTCGGGAGAGCTGGACGAGTCCACGCTGACGGGAGATTCGGTCCGGCTCTATCGGATGGATGGGGCGAGCCTGACGGGGTTGGACGCCGAGCTGGTGTACAACGGTTCGGCCGAAGGCTCGGTGGTCCAGGTGGTCCCGTCGGAGCCTCTGGAGTTCGGCGCCCGGTACGCCGTGGCGGTGACGAAAGAAGTGTTGGGGGCCAACGGCCACGCGATCTCGGAGCCGCTGGCGATCTTCTTCGCCGGGAGCCGGACGCCGCTGGTGGACGAGGAAGGAGAGCCGACGTTGGGGCTCTTGTCCGATCCGGATCAGGCGGCGGCCCTGGAAGGGGTCCGTCAGTTCTTGGCCCCTCTCTATGAGGGCCTGGAAGGGGACGGGGTGGACCGCGAGGACGTGGCCATGGCGTTCCACTGGACCGTGGGAGGGGATACGGTAGCGACCTTTGACCCGGACACGGCGACGATTCCGATCCCGAACACCCTGGCGCTCGATCCGGACGGGACGTTCCCGGAGGCGGCGACGTGCTTCGCCGGAGAGTTTTCGGTGAACGGGGAGTTCGACGACTACCTGGCGAGCCTGATGGGATGGCCGGACACGGCGCCGATCACGCTGCCCGTGTCGGGGGCGATTGAGGAAGACTCGATCACCGACGACGCCGTGCAGCTCTGGGAGCGGCCGACTCACGGAGAGTGGGCTCGGATCGACGCGACCGTGGCGTACTTGACGGAGGCGACGGACAATTGCACCGGTGAGGTCTTTGAGCGGCATCATCTGGTGGTGACGCCGACGGAAGGGATGAGAACACACCACGAGTACTTCGCGTTTGCCACCCGAGAGATCCAGACCGCCCTGGGTCGAGACCTCTTGCCGGAGATCCCGGTGTATCTGGCGATGCAGCCTCATCCGGTGGTGGACGGCTCGGGGAACTCGCTGGTGAGCGTGCTCGATGACGAGCAGGCCCAGGGGATCGCCGGTGTGCAGGCGGTGCTTTCGGAAGCCATGGGTGTGCTGGAAGGGGAAGGCCTGGACCAGACGGATCTGGCGAGCGTGTGGAGCTGGTTCACCTGGAATGACGCGTTCGTGGCCTTTGATCCGGCGGGCGGTCAGGTGCCGTTCCCGAACTCCTTCTTGATCGAAGATGGCACGGCGTCGTTGCCGATCCCGGAGGGCACCAACCCGGTGATGGAGGCGTTGCTGGAGGAGCTGAACCAGCGGCCCGGGTTCTCGACGATCGCCCCCGGTTGGATTCCCGTGTGGGGAGAGCTGGACCCGGAGACGGTGAACACCGACTCGGTGCTCCTGGCGATCGAGGCACAGCTGAACTCGGAGCTCCTGGATCCGGACTCCTATGAGGTGTGGTACGAGCCGGAGTGGGGACACATCATCTACGATGTGAAGGATCCGATGCTGGCGGGTCGACAGTATGTGGGAGTGGTGACTCGGGATGCGTTAGGAGTGAACGGACGCCCCGTGCAGCAGACGCCGGCGTTTACGTTTTTGAAGATGACCCACGAACTGGTGGAGAATGGCGAGAGCCAGGCCTATGCGTTGGATGACGCGACGGCCCAGCAGTTGGAGTCGGCCCGTCAGGCCTATTCGCAGCTCTTCTTGTTGGGTTCCGTGATCGCTCCCGGAGTGATCACGCGGGGCAACGTGGCGACGGCGTGGGCATTTCCAACGGAAGACCCCGTGATCGGCCTGCAGCGGGCGCGAGCGGTGGCTCAGGCGCTGGTGTTCAGCCGTGCCGAGCAGGTGGTGGAGCGAGCCTGTGAGACCGATGGTGGTTGTGGTGACGATGATCACCTGGTGGAGATCGAGGACGGAGAGCTCGTCGATCCCGAGGACTCTGATCTGACGTTGGATATGTCCAACGTTCGGGCCTTTCATCGAGGCGGACAGTTCCAGACCGTGGACGTGCAGGCCGACCCACCGGCCGACGGCGATCTGGTCGGTGTGTCCGTGTTCTTGCCGGTAGAAGAGCAGACCGCAGGCGATTGCGAAGCGCCCTTTGACGTGGTGATCGCCCAGCACGGGCTGGGAGGACACCGTATGCAGGCCGGGCTCGCCCACGCGAACCAGATGGCAGCCTATCCGAGCTGTCTGGCGACGGTGGTGATGGACTTCCCGCTTCACGGCGGTCGGACCCCCGGGGAAGACCTCCACCCGGAGCAGCGGCCGGCGGACTCGGGCGCGGGCTTCCTGACGGCGGACCTGATGGCAAGCCAACTCAACTTCGTGCAGGGAATCATGGATCTCCATGTGCTGAGCTGGCTGATTCAGGCGGGCGGTCTGGAGGGTCTCTTCCAAGACCTGGAGCCCGGTGAACAGCTCTTCGGAGAAGGGCTTGGATACGTGGGCCAGAGCCTGGGCGGGATCCTGGGCGTGCCCTTCGTGGCGATGGAGCCCGGCGTGAGCACGGCGGTGATCGCCGCCGCTGGTGGACGGCTGACCTGGGTGCTGGAGGGAGATGAGGACGGCCCGTCGACGATCGGCGGCCCGATCCTCGATGCCTTCGCAGCGATGGGGCTGGAGGAAGGCACCTTCGACTACATCCAGGCCATGGCGCTGGTGCAGTGGGTGGCTGACTGGATCGACCCGCTGGCTTATGCGCCGACGGCCGCCGAGGGCATGCGTCGCAACGTGATGTTCGACGGGAGTGACTTTGGCCCTGTGTTGGCTGGCACCTGTGGAGACACCGAGGACTGTCCTGGAGGCTTCATGTGTGAGGAGGTCGCCGGCGAGTCCGACGATATGTGTGTGCAATACCTTCAGCCGGTCCAGGTGATGGTGCAGATGGCCGAAGGGGATCGCACGATCGTCAACCGCACCACGGAGCTGTTGGCCCGAGCGCTGGGGGCGAGTCTGGACGACACGACCTTCGACGCGCCGCACTCCTTCCAGTTGATCCGGGACCCGTCGGCTGACGGGTATGAGGCGGGCCTGTGCGCTCGCGAGCAGGCCTCGGCGTGGATCAGCAGCGGTCTGGCCGGTGACGCGACGCTTCCGGCCGAACTGACCGCCGCGATGTGCATGGACTGAACCCAACCAGGATTTCCAGCAAGTTTGCTGAATGACATTGAGAGGATGATATGAAGACAACGAAGAACTTCCTCGGCTGGACCCTGGCGGCGGCGCTCTTGGTCGCCCCGTCCACAGTGTGGGCGGCAGGGTTCGCGAACACGGCTCAGAGCGCCACGGCGACGGGCATGGCAGGAGTGGGGACGGCGAACCCGGATGAGCCGAACTCCAACTTCTACAACCCTGCGTCGATGGTGTTTCGAGACCAGTGGAATATCTACGCCGGGCCGACGGTGATCATGCCGTCGGTGAGTTTCCAGAGCATCGACGGGAGCCGGGAGGCCGATACGGTCTCGCAGGTGTTTCCGCCGCCGAACTTCAACGTGGCCGTTCCGTTCGGGGATAACTACGCCGCCGGGCTGGGTGTGACCCTGCCCTGGGGGTTGGGGATCGACTGGGGTGACTGGGAAGGTCGGGAGACCTTTCGAAGCCAGAGCCTGCAGACGATCAACGTGAACCCGAGCTTTGCGTACAAGGTGCCTGTACTGAACCTGAGCTTCGCGGCGGGCCTGCAGGTGCTCTACTCGACGTTGGAGCAACGGAGAAACATCATCCTGCCCCAGGGCGATGAAGCGGAGGTGATCCTGGGAGGCCAGGGCTTCGGGCTCGGCGGGACCTTCGGTGCGATGTATCGGGTGACCGACGGGATCACCCTGGGGCTGAACTACCGAAGTGGTGGGACGATCAACTACTCCGGCCACGCTGTCTTTGAGGGCGTGGAGGGGACCCCGCTGGAGTCGGTGCTGGTGGATCAGGAGATCTCCACGGACATCAACCTTCCCCACACGATCAACCTGGGTCTGGGCTACTCCGTGACCGACGAGCTGTGGTTGGGGCTGGACTTCAACTACATGACCTGGTCGGTGTACGACCAGATCGAGGTGCGTTGGAGCGAGCAGAGCCCTGAAGGTGATTCGGGATCGACGGATCCATCGTTGGTGGTGCCCGCTGACTGGGAAGACGCGTTCGCCGTGCGGTTCGGTGGTCAGTACAGCGTGATGAACGACCTGAACCTGAGGTTCGGGTTCACCTACGATCGGACCCCCGTGCCTGATGAGACCGTGGGCCCGTCGCTGCCGGACAACGACCGGTTCGTGTTCGCCCTGGGCGTGGGGTACTCCACGTTGGGGATTCGGGCCGACCTGGGATACAACTACGTGTATCTGAACCAGCGCGAGATCCGTAACGAGACCTACCCCGGGGACTACCAGTTGAGCTCCCATCTGGTGGGGATCAACGTCGGGTACGGGTTCTAAGCTTCGTCCCTGGCGCCTGTGTCAGCAGCCGGTCCGAAAGGGCTGTCCGTTGGCGCAGGTGCCGGGGCTGAAGATCTTTTCTTCAAAGACATCGGTGTGGGGAAGAAAGGGACCGGGCTCGAGATCGGTCTGCCGGGTCAGGGCGACCGCCGGGTGTGAGCCGTAGGTGACGTCGGCGATGGTTTCTTGGTTTTTGGCCTGGACGACGACCCGGCCGCCCCCGTTGGCGTAGGCGAATCGGGAGTCGGCGATCAGGGAGGTCCAGCCGTCTCCTTCGGGGAGGGTGGCGCCCGGTTCAATGCCGCCGAAGACGACCACGGCGTGGAGGGGTTCCAGGCAGAAGGGGGGAAAGGTGAACCGGGGCGTGGTGTCGTTGAAGAGGACCACCCCGGTGAGGTCCAGGGTGTCGGCGGAGATGTTTACGAGCTCGAGGAACTCGTCGTCGTGAGCGTGGCGGACGCCGTCCTGGTTGGCGTCTCCTTCGGGGCCCGTGGGGACGTAGGCGAAGATCTCGTTGAGGAAAAGGGTGTCAGCGTCGGCGGCCGGGGCGTCGGGGCAGGGGTGGGGGGCCTGGGGTTCGAGCCAGAGGTCGACGTCGGTGTCGGGGAAGTCGTAGGCATCAGGGTAGTCGGCGTGGATGGGTGTCTGGTGGGTGCTCTCGTAGGGGATGGGGCCGTCGTGGAGGGGATCGCAGGCCCCGAGTTTACAGAACTGGCGGGGCGGGCAGTCCTGGGAGGTCGTACACTGCCACTGCCACTCCTGGCGGCAGGCGGGCACGATGGCGAGGGCGATGACGGCGACGACGATGGGCAGGGGTGAGGGCGATGGTGTCATGGGGAGTCCTCCAGATCTTCGAGAGCGGCGCGAAACCAGCCGCCCGTGAGGGCGTCGATGCGGGCCGTGAGGGCGTCGATGGCGAGGAGGCGATCCAGGGTGTCCTCCATGGACTCGGCGAGGTTGAGCAGGAGGAGCACCTGGTGCCGGCGTCGGGCGAAGTAAAGCTCGGTGATCTCTTGTAAGAGGAGCTCTCGGGCGGTCCATTGGCGAGAGACCTCGCGTTGGATGGGGAGCTCCTGGGGGTGGAAGACGAGCCGTGAGAGGTCGAAGGTCAGGCGTATGGAGTAGAGACCGCGAAACCGGAAGTCGTCGTCGAGGTGGTGGTTGGCAGTGTTGGGGGCGTAGAAGCCGTCGTCGTCGGCCCGGATGTTCTCGCGAAACCGGTGGCGGACGTCCCGCTGGTCCAGCCAGCTGGCCTGGGCCTGTAGCTGGGGGATCAGGGAGGAGCGGCGGGCCCGGCGGCTGTAGCGATCAAGGGAGTCGCCGGTGAGCTCTCGGTGGTCGAGGGCGGCCTCTTGGACGGCGTAGATGTCGGGCTCGTGGTCGAAGGCGGAGAGAGCTCGGCGAAGGGCAAGGCTGTCCTCGGGGGAGAGGGCGAACGCCGGGGAGGTGGAGAATACCAAGAGGCTCCAGAGGACGAGTGGGAGGGCTCTCTTCATCGGGTCGCTCCGTGGTGGAGTTCGAGGTGGCGCATGGCGAGGGACAGGAGGGTCTGGTGTAGGATCCAGTGGTCGAGTGCTTCCGGGAGCGTCGAGGGCCGGAGCTGGCGGAGATGGGCCCACTGATCGCAGAGGGTTGGCAGGGGGGCTGAGGATGGGGGAAACTCGAACTGGCGAGGAGCAGGGGTGGTCCACCGCAGCCCGATGGTCCAGCGGGTCATACGGTGGGTGCGGTGCTCCAGATCTACGAGGGGGTGAACGCGGGCGTCTGTCGCGTGGCGAAGATCCTGGATGTCCGCGCCGAGGGCCACGGTGGGGATCATAGCGTGGAGCCATGGGGAGGGAGGCGTCTCTGGGGTGACAAAGTCGGCAAAGCAAAGGGAGATCGCGAAGAGGAGTGGCGAGACGAGGAGGTTCATGGGTGCTCCTTGGGAAGACTTGGGAAGACCAGTGGCGATGTCAGAAGGGTTATCGAGAATCAGAGGACTACTTTTGCGGAAAAATGGTGTACTGTGGCTCGGTCCGCAGTTAGCTACCGGAGAGAAACGGAGGAATGATGAGAGAGAATCGAGGACGACGGGGGCTGGTGCACGGGTTGTGCGCGGGTCTATGTCTGATGTTGTTGGTGCCCGCTGTGGCGCAGGCCGATGAGGCTGAGGATCGGGGCGCTGAGATCTTGGCGATGTTCGAGTTGCCGGCGGCGGTGCAAGAGCTTCGGGAGTCTGGAGTGGACGAGGAGCAGGTCCGAGAGGCCCTCCGTGCGTTCCGAGAGGCGCCGGCGCAGGAAGACGCTGAAGAGCGACGAACCCGGGCCGGGGAAGCGGCCGAGACGTTCCGAGCCGAAGCAGAAGCGGCTCGTGAGCACGGGCCGGTGGAGAACTTCGGCCAGTATGTGCGAGCTCGAGTCCACGACGATGGGCTGCGTGGTCGTGCGCTGGCGGAGCGGATTCGTGAGGAGCGAGAGCATCGTGGTGGTGGTGCCGAAGCCGCCGAAGCCGCTCAGGAGCGGCGTCCTGCGGCGGCGCCTGCGGAGAGCCCCCGGGGTACTCGGGAAGAGCGCGGACGACCGGCTCGAGAAGAGGCGGCGCCGCGGTTGCAGCGCCCCGGCCGTCAGGCCGATGACGGCGCGGCCGGTGGTGGAGCCCGGCCCACTCGCGGGACCCGCGGGGGCGGAGCCGAAGAGCAACAGGAAGAGAGCGGTGGCGGCGGAGCCCGACCCACTCGAACTCGATAACTCCAGCACGAGGAGAGACTCATGAAGAACCGATGGATGGGATTATTGGTCGCTCTGGCGCTGGTGATGTTCGCCGCCGCCTGTGATTCCGAGGAGGCCGCAGAACCTTCCGAGCCCGAGCAGGTCGAGGCTCAGGAAGAGGAAGAGGTGGCTGAGGAGCAGGAAGAGGAAGAAGAGGAGGAGCTGTCGCAGGCCGAGCAGTTGGCGGCGTTGGCGGCGGCGATCGAGGCCGAGCCGGCCCGAGCTGAGGAGCTCTTGGCGGAAGCCGAGATGACGCAGGACGAGCTGGAAGAGGCGATCTTCGAGATCTCCGAGGATCCCGAGGCAGCGGCGGCCTTCCAGGCAGCTCGCTGAGTCGAGAGACCATAGAGTAGCTATAGCTACGTAGCGTGATTGAACGCCCTTCGGGTCAGCTCTTGGAGCGGGCCTGAAGGGCGTTCAGTAGTTTTTCTTGGATGCCGCCGAAGGCGGCGCCGGAGAGGGCGACGACGATGTCGCCGGGTTGGGCCTCGGCGGCCACGGTGTCGACGATGTCGTCGACGGCGGGGATCAGGCGGGTATCAGGGCCGCGGGCGGCGATGGCCTCGGCCATGGCGGCCACGTCGACCCGTTCGTCGGCAGAGAGGTTGTCCTTCTTTTCCCGGGGGCTGGAGAGGATCACCTGATCGGCGGTGGCGAAGGCCCCGGGGTATTGATCCTGGAAGACCTTCCGGCGGGAGGTGTTGCTGGCGGCCTCGAAGAGGGCCCAGATGGTGCGATCCGGGTAGTGGGCGCGAAAAGCCTGGAGGGTAGCGGCGACGGCCGTGGGGTGGTGGGCGAAGTCGTCGTAGACGGCGACGCCGTCGACCTGGCCGCGGAGCTCCTGGCGGCGTTTGACGGAGCGAAACTCAGCCAGGGCCTGCTGGATGGTCGCGAAGGGGACGCCTTCGTCGAGGGCGATGGCTGTGGCGCCGAGGGCGTTGCGGATGTTGAACTCCCCGATCATGGCGAGCTCCAGGTCGCCTAAGGGCTGGCCGTCGAGGGTGAGGGAAGCCCGCAGGTGGGGTCCGTCGAGGCGAACCGAGACGGCACGGAGGTCGTTGGACTCCCCGGTGCCGAAGGTTCGCCGGGTGGCCGGGGTGTCGGCGGAGATGGCGAGTGCGCCGGGGTCGTCGCCGTTGACCCAGAGGGTACCGTCGGCGGGGACCATGGCGGCGAACCGGCGAAAGACGTGCTCCACGGCCGGAAGGTCGGGGTAGATGTCGGCGTGGTCGTATTCGACGTTGTTGATGGTGGCCCGGAAGGGAGCGTAGTGCCAGAACTTGGGGACCTTGTCGAAGTAGGCCGTGTCGTACTCGTCGCCTTCGATGACGAAGACGTCGCCGTCGCCGAGGCGGAAGTTGGTGCCGAAGTTGCCCGTGATGCCGCCGACCATGAACCCCGGGTCGCGGTCGGCGACGGTGAGGATCCAGGCGAGCATGCTGGTGGTGGTGGTCTTGCCGTGGGTGCCGGTGATCACCAGGGGCCTGCGGTGGGCGAAGAAGAAGTGTCGGAGGGCCTCGGGGAGGCTGAGGTAGGGAAAGCCCCGCTCCCGCATGGCGACGGCGTCGGCGTAGGTCGACCGGGAGACGTTGCCGACGATGACGAGGTCGGGGTTCCAGTCGAGGTTGGCCTCATCGTAGCCGAGCATGATCTCGATGCCCCGGTCCCGCAGCCAGGTGCTCATGGGAGGGTAGGCGTGAGCGTCGGATCCGCGGACGGTGTATCCCTTCTCGACGAGCATGGCGGCGAGGCTGCCCATAGCGGTGCCGCAGATGCCGATGATGTGGATGGTTTCGATGGAGTCAGGGAGGTCGGGGAACTGGCGAGGCGCGGGGGCGGTCATTGCCGTGATTCCTCGTCGTCGGGGGTGTCGGGGGTCTCGTCGGGGGTCTCGTCGAGGAAAGCCTGGAGGTTGGGATCCTCGGGGTCGACGTCGAAGGCGAGCTGCATGCCCCGCTCTTTGACGCTGCCGTCGATGGTCTCCAGGACCTCTCCGGGGATGGGGAAGGTCTTCTTGGTCAGGGGGTGGAGGACCAGGCAGGTGACCTTGGTGCCTGAGGGGTGGAGCTCGGGGGTGCGTAGGAAGAGTCTTTTGGCGGGGAGGTCCAGGGTGCGAAACCGGTGGAGGAGCTCTTCGTTGGGGATCCGGATCTTGACCTTGGGGCGGCGGGCGGACTCCACGGCGCGGCGGGCTTCTGGGTTCTGCTGGTAGAGGTCGTCGATGAAGGTGCGCCAGGTCTGCTTGGTGGCGTGGCCCAGGGAGAAGAGTTGGATCCCCATGCCGGCGCGCTGGCCGGTCTCGGCGGCGTCCTCGGCGTTGACGGTGTGGGCGACGAGGCCGAGCATCTGGAGCTCGTCGGAGGAGTCGCCGAGGCGGGTCCGAAATCGGATCAGCTTTCGGAGTGGGAGGGGTTCGGGGCAGACGATGAAGACCCCCTCGTAGGAGGCGTCGCTGGTCTTGAAGGCGATGTCGCCGTCGACGGTCTGGAGGAAGACGTCGAGGGCGGCGCGGACGCGAGGAGAGCGGCGATCTTTTGCACTGGCCATGGGAGTTTCCGGTGGTGATTACCAGCGAACGTAGTCGCTGTCGTCGTCGTTGGAGGGTTGTCGAGGGCGGGTCGGAGGGGGGCTGCGCCGAGGTGCCGGGGCTTCGTCGGCTCCTTGCTCAGTTTCTTCGTCAGCCTCTTGCTCAGCTTCTTGGTCGTCGGTCCGCTGTTGGGTACCGGGGCGAGTCGGGGGTGGTGCTGTGGACCCCCTGGTAGTGGGCCGGGTTGGCTCGGGCGGGGGCGGGGCGACGACCGGGACATCTTCGGGGGGCTGGTCGTCATCTTGAGCGGTGGTGGGTTCGCCGTCGTAGCGACCGATGGCGGCGGTGGACTTCTCGACCATGTCGGCCAGGAAGTGAGAGTACTGCATGTTGAGGTTCGTCGTGGGAGTGGGGTCGTAGACCACCCCGGCCGATTGTTGGAACATCCAGTTTGCGTCGTTGCGGAGGTGGTGGGTCACGAGACCGGGCATAGCGAAGCTGACCATGACGCCGACGATGGCGGAGAGGATCGAGACGCCGATGAAGATCCTGGTGATGCGGTGTGAGGGTTTTTGGACGACGTCGAAGCGCTCTTTGCGGCTGAACTCTCCGAGGGCGGTCAGGAGGGGGAGGGCCAGGGCGACGGCGACACCCACGCCCATGCGCATGAATCCGTCGATGTACTCGCCGACCAGCGCGGTCATCAGGAGGAACGAGGAGTAGACGAAGAAGGCCGCCAGAGTGGCGAGAAAGCAGATCTTGAGGACCGTGAAGGCGAAGAGGAAGAGGCTTTCGTCAGCCTCTTCTTGAAGCTCCTTGGGTCCGTCTTCGACGGGAGGTGGGGTGGGCTCGGGCTCGGCGAAGGGAGAGGCTCCTTCGTCGGGAGGTGGGGGGAGTTCGTCGTCGAGGATGTTCATCAGCGGATCGTCGTCGACGCCGAGGGCCGGGGCGGACCCGCCGGTGAATTGCTGGGCCGCCAGGGGGGCGGCGGCCGCGGCGGCGGCCATCGGGGCGCGGGGAGTGGCGGCCGCGGCGGCGTCGAGCTGGCTGGGCTCGAAGTTGGCTTCGTACCAGTCCATGGAGCCGTCGGACCCAGCGGCTCCGGCGCCCACGGGCATGGCGACAGCCGCCGGGTGCTGTGCCTGTTGGTGAGGCTGATGTTGGTGAGGCTGATGTTGGTGAGGCTGATGTTGGTTCTGCTGAGCTTGCTGTGCGAGGGGAATGTCCCCGGGAGAGGTCGAGAGCCGCTGGCCGCCGGAGGGCGTGGCTGGCGATGGGTTGCGACTGACGGCGGGGAACCGGCCGCTGAGGGCGAAGTAGGCGGCGCGGTCGCCGGCGTTGACGGCTTCGCCGAGCTGGAGGACGGTCTCGTCGATGGCACGAGCGAACTCGTCGGCCGACGCGAAGCGGCGCTGGCAGGACTTCTCGGTGGCGCGGCGGAGCAGAGCCTGGAGCGGCGGGATGAGGGCGTGGAGGCTGGGCAGGCGGAGCGGCTCGGGGCTGAGCTGTTGGCTGATCAGGCCCATGGTGGTGTCGCCCTGCACGGCGGGCTCTCCGACGAGCATCTCGTACATGATCAGGCCCAGGCCGTAGACATCGCTGGCGCCGGTGAGGTCGTCACCGCGGACCTGCTCGGGGCTCATGTACCGTGGTGTGCCGATGAGGGCTCGCTCGCCCTCGGGGACCCCGGCGCTGGTGAGGTCGTCGACGCCGCTGTCCCGGAGGCGGGCGACGCCGAAGTCGAGGACCTTCACGAAGACCGAGTCGGCTTCGAGCTCGGTGAGCATGATGTTGGCGGGCTTCAGGTCCCGGTGGACGATGCCGTGCTTGTGAGCTTCGGCGAGGCTCTTGGCGATCTGGCGGCCCACGGAGAGGGTTCGCATGGGCTCCTGGGCGCCCTCCCGGTTGAGGAGGTCTTTCAGCGTCTCGCCCTCGACGTACTCCAGGACCATGTAGACGATCCCGTGGATGGTCTCACCATAGTCGTGGATGGTCACCGTGTTGGGGTGGCGGAGCTTGCTGATGATCTTGACTTCCCGGAGGAAGCGCTCTCGAGCGCTGGGGGCGTGCTCCCCGACCCCGGGCTTGAGGATCTTCAGGGCCACGGGGCGATCCATGGAGAGCTGCTGAGCGAGATAGACGACGCCGAACCCCCCGGAGCCGAGCTCGTCGACGATCCGGTACTTGCCTTCGAAGACGTGCCCCGGATCAAGGCTGTATTTGGTGTTGAACGAGACCACGCAGGTGGGCTCCATGAACGGGAGCGATGCGGTGGGCGATGGCGACCCACGGGCGGCAAAAACCGTTGAGATTCAGGCTATCAACGGTGGTGGAGGAGGTCAACGGACAGAGGACAGAGGTCAGAGGTCGGAGGTCAGAGGGCAGAGGGAGGAGCCCCGCTCTGCCATAGATGTTTTGGATAACGGAGTCGTTCCGAACCACGCGCGTACTCACTCCGGCACCGTTGGACTCCGTATGGGGTTGATTCTCAAGTGGTCGACTATGTGGAGAACATCTCAGGCGGAGCGGGGTCATGACCCCAGCGGAGCCCTGCCCACTCCAGCCCCCGGCTTCAGCCGGGGGTTGACCGTGGGAGCCCTGAACTATGCTTGGAAATGAACCGCCGTGAACCCGGACGATCCGATGACCTTCGCCGCGAACCCGGACGATCCGATGACCTTCGCCGTGAACCCCCGACGATCCGGTGACCTTCGCCGTGAACCCCGAGGTTCCGATGTCCTTCGCCGCGAACCCCGACGTTCCGATGTCCTTCGCCGCGAACCCCGACGATCCGATGACCTTCGCCGTGAACCCCCGACGTTCCGATGACCTTCGCCGTGAACCCCCGACGTTCCAATGAAGGTGGCGGCTCTCGGCGTAAGAACCGGCGGTGTGCGGTGTGGGGAGGCTGGCGCGGGGTCTGGGGAGTGGGGATGTCGTGGGGAGGGCACCTGCGCCGGAGGCGGCAGGGCTCCGGAGGCAGGCTCGAGTCGCAGGTGGCGGCTCTCAGGACCGCGCCCACCCCGAGGAAGGGGTTGACCGAGGTGGGGTCGGGGCGCACACTCCCGGGCGGGATGACGAAGAACGGTGAGGGAGGCGATGAGCGGCGAGCGATTGTTTTTGGAGGACCGGTTTGAGGAGCCTCAGGGGGAGGTGGGGCTTCGGTTTGAGGAGGGGACCCTGGTGTTGGAGGGGCTGGAGCAGGCCGATGGGCCGGGTGGGGAGTGGGTGTGGGATGAGCGGGTCGGGGCGTTTCGGGCGCCCGCTCATACTTATCGAAAGGGGTTGGCCGAGCTCTTGCGGGCCGGGTTCGCGGTGGGCGATGGGGCCCGGGAGTATGGGAAGCTGCCCTGTGAGCTGGAGGACGGGCGGGAGCCTTATGAGCATCAGGCGGAAGCCGTGGCGGCCTGGGAGCAGGGGGGGAAGCGGGGTGTGGTGGTGTTGCCGACGGGGGCGGGGAAGACCTACGTGGCGTTGTTGGCGATCGCTTCGGCGGGGCGGTCGGCGTTGGTGGTGGTGCCCACCTTGGATCTGATGAGCCAGTGGGCAGGCCGGCTCGAAGAGAGCTTCGGGGTAGAGGTGGGCCTTCTGGGCGGCGGGTACCACGAGCCGAGGGAGATCACGGTGTCGACCTATGATTCCGCGGCGTTGCATATGGCGCG
>SKON01000274.1 GCA_007120035.1 Myxococcales bacterium | reverse complement strand
GATGTCGAGGGTGTCGACGATGGAGAGTTGGCGTCGGCGGTTGGGGCCTTTGTGAACGCCCGTACGCTTGCGGAGATCGAGGAAGCGCTGGGGAGGATTCTTGGATTCGAAGATAGTTGGAATCGGTGGAACCTTGAGGCGCCATTCGGAGGATACTCCTTCGCCGAGTATGACGTGGAGAGAGACCGGGTCGCGATGCGACTCGAGATCCGTCACAGTCGGACCCGGCCCCCGGAGCCTCCGGTGACGCTCGGCTTGTGGGTGCAGCCTCGAGATGAGTATCGCGAGGACTTTCGGCGCGCTCACGACGAGGGATGGTTGATGTCAGGAGAGGCGTCGGTGCCGGAGTCGAATGTCCAGTTGACGGTGGTCGAAGAGTAGGAGAAACCCCGGGGGTGAGGATCCCGATCGGGAAGTGCCAATGCGGGGATGGCGGAGACAGAAGGTGGGCTTCTTGGGCGGTGGGCCCGGGGCGCCGTGGTGAAAATTTGGAGCGAATATGAAGCGGATATTGTGTGGAGTCTGGGTCGGGTTTGCGGTGGCTGGGGTGTTTGGGTGCACGCCACAGCCGGTTTCCACGGAGCAGGCGCCGGTGGAGTCCGTCGCTGTGGTGGAGGAGGAGCCGTCCGAGCCGTCCGAGGAGTCCGGGCTGGTGCGGGTCGACGGTGAGAGGAGGCCCGGAGAGATCGAGTTTGCGGGCCAGGAGCAGGTGCAGGGAGTGATGCAGGTCTTCTGGTTACAGGGGGAGCGTCATGTCCGGTTTCTGGTGGATACGGGGAGTGCTGATCATCTGCCGGAGATCGACGATGAGTTCTACGATCGTACCCCGTCGATCCTGGGGTTTCACGAAGGGCGCGATCTGGACACGGGGTATCTCCGGTACTCCAGTTTGACGGGGTTGGCCGGGGAGCTCGTGCAGCATATCGACGTGCCGGAGAACTTCCTGCGGTATGAGGAGGGGCACGTGGAGGTGCCGGGGACGCTGACGTTTCGGGGGCTCGTTTCGCTGATCGAGTGCGATGCGGCGTATACGGTGGTGGAGTACGAGTCCTTTGAGGCGATGCCCTGGTCCGAGGAGAGTCGGGCGTTCGTCGAGGCCGTGTTGGCTCAGCCACGTCGGGTGGCCTGCGGTGATGACCGACCGTGGGAGGAGTCCTTTTGGTTGAGCGATGGGCAAGCGATTCTGGCAGAGCCCGCGGAGGGGGGGGAGGCCGTGGCCGTGCCTTCGATGCCGGTGGTGATCAAGGTCCGGACTGTCGATGAGGAGTGGATCGAGGTGTACTCGTATGCCGATCCGGACCTCCGGGGCTTTGTCCGGGCGGAGGATCTGGAGCCCGTGAATTGAGCTCAGGTCTGGAGCGACCGGAGAGCCTTCTTGAGGGCTCGCTTGACCCGTTTGTTGGTCTCCGTGGAGTCCAGCTTCTCGAGGTCGGCGACGGTGGAGGGGTCGGCGATCTTGCCGAGCTCCTCGACGGCGAGTGCCCGGGTGGGGGCGTCGGGGGCGGCGAGGCGTGCGAGGGCTTCTCGTCGGGCGGCGTCGCGATCGTGGACCCGGAGCAGGGTGGAGGCGGCTCGAGCGACCTCTGGATCGTCGTGGTCGAGGGCGTCGAGGACCCACGGGCAGTCCACAGGGCCTCCCTTGTTTTGTAGCCACCGGAGGGCGTCGAGGAATCCGAACTCTTTGCCGTCGCCGCCTTTGGCGAACTGGAGTTGATGGACCGCCGCGATGAATGCGGCTCGGAACGTGGGGCTGTCGCGTTCGTTGAGCCAGGCCTCGCCATGAAAGAGGTCGAGCTCTTTGAGGGGGGTGAAGTCGAGGTCAGTGGTAGCCGGTTCGTCGTCAACTTCGGGCTCGTGGCGGGCGAAGCCGTGGTCTGCCAGCGCTTCGACGAGGACGTAGTTGCGGCCCTCCCAAGAGGGGTCCACGAGGGCGCTGAGATCGGCCCCGGTGTCGGCGAGCAGCGGCAGGAGATGACGAGCGACCTTGTGAGAATCGGCCTGGTTTAGGTCGGAGGGGCGGATCGCCCGGGTCGCGAAGGACTCGCCGGCTTCGTCGACGCTGTTGATGTCGGCCCCGGCTGCGAGGAGCTGCTTCAGGATCCCGAGGTGGGCTTCTTCCAGTGCGGCGCTCGCCGTGACTCGGACCCTGTGGAGGGGGGTCCTGCCTCGGGCGTCTCGAAGGTTGGGGTCAGCTCCGTGCTCCAGGAGAAGCTCGACAGTTTCCGGGGCGTTGATAGCGACGGCGATGTGGAGCGGTCGGGTCCCCTCGGGATCGTGGTACGTTCGCTCGTCGCTGGGGGCGTTGAGCCACTGCTTGGATTGGCGGAGGAGGGCGTCGGCCCGTTCGAAGTCACGTACCTGGCAGGCCTGATGCAGAGGAGTCCAGAAAGGACGGTCCGCGTTGATGACCTCCACCTCCTTCTCCGAGGCCCAGAACTTCTCGCCGGCGTCGTTCCGGACGCCGACGCGCTCGCCGTCGCCAAATTTGCTGGGGCCGACCCAGAACGCCTCGCCTTCGACGCCGGTGTCCTTTCCGGTGACGATTCGCACGCGAAGTCCCCGGGTCACCGAGGATTGATCGGTTCGCTGAGTGGGCGACGAGATTTCAGCGGAGGAGAATAGGATCTCAAGTTGCTTGCAGAGCCTTGCCCGGTAGGTCGGGTCGAGTTGCTCCCACCCTTCGGACCGATCGGGTTCGAGGCGAGCGACGATGCGATGGGTTCCGCTCTCTCTTACGAGTATGCTGTCGAAGACGACCGGCCGGTTGGGTCCGAAGCAGATCGGTCCCCACTTCCGGGGGGGTTACGAGGAGCGTACCCTCATCGGTTGCGTTGAAGGCTTGAAACTTGGCGTTCGGGTTGGGGTTGAGCATCAGCCCCGCGGCTTTGATCCGCCTGTTGAACTCGGGGCGAGAGATGGGGCTTGTGGGGAGCGTCGGCAATTCGAGAGACATTATTCGTCCAAGAGGAAACAGGAGGAGAGTCCGGCTCGGTTGACGGCGAACTGCATTTCGCGCTGCCGGTCTGCAGGGGAGAGCCCGGGGAGGGACGTCATGAGCCGTTTGACCTCTTGATTGGTGACGTGCTCTTGGATCGTGATGGCGAAGGCGACCTGTCGTTCTACGGGATTGTCCGGGACCTCCGTCATATATGGGGTCGGATCGCAGACGATCTTCATGGCGTCGTCGAAGGACTGACCACATCCGGTGACGAGGACGATCAGGGCGACGAGGATCAGACTTCGTAGGAACACTGAATTCTCCACGCTTGGGGCAAGTTCCTATGGGCGTAGGTGACAGACTACAACGGAATCGACGGGATGTCTCGATACGGTCGAGTTGGGGGTGGTTGAGTGGAGGGAAACCCCGGGGTTGATGGCTGGATGGGTTAGAGTAGATGCGGGGGAAGTGGACGGAGAAGGGGGGCTTCTTGGGGGTCAGCGGTGGAGCGGAGAGTGCCACCAAAATGCAGTGATTCGGCCCACCCATTCACCGATGCCCGGCTTTCCGAGGAGGTGATCGGCGCCGTCGAGGGAGAGGAAGCTGGCGTTGCGGGCTGCCTGGAAGAGGCGGGTGCCGTGGTCGACGGGGACCACCTGATCCTGGGGAGAGTGGAGGATGAGGACGGGGAGAGCGAGCTCTTCGACAGCTCGTTCGACCTCCTGGGATTCGAGATCCTCCAGGAACTCGCGGGTGATGACGAACGTGCGGCCGGCGAGGACGACCTCGGCGCGGCCGTCGGTGCGGACTTCTTGGAGTTGGCTGGCGAAGTGGCGGGTCACGGCCTGGGCCTCGGCGGGTGCCCCGATGGTTGCGACGGCCTGAACGGACTCCAGTTGTCTCGCGGCGACCAGCGAGACGGCGCCTCCCATGGAGTGGCCGACGAGGAGTGTCGGGGCTTTTCTCTCGGCGGCGAGCCAGTCGCCGGCGGCGATGACTGCTTCTACGTCGGCGGTGAAGCTCCCGTCTTCGAACTCGCCGCCGCTTTCACCGAGGCCCATGAAGTCCAAGCGGAGCACCCCGATCCCCTCCTGTAGAAGTCCACGGGCGATTCTGCTGAGGCCGGGGAGATCCTTCGAGCAGGTGAAGCAGTGGGCGAGTACGGCGTAGGTCTTCGCGTCGCCATCGGGTTCGTCCAATCGTCCCGCGAGTTTCGTGCCCTGTGGGCTGGTCAGTGTGATCTTCATTGGTGATACCTCCGGTTGGGGGGCTTTGGGTGTACTATAGAAGGGATAGATCTATTTGCCAGGTTGTGACGTTCATACCTTGAGGAGGTATGATGAGAGGCTAGCGGCTGCGGGAGGCTCCTATCGACGTGGACCGGTTCCTTCGTGGAATGGTGTTGCAGACAGCCATCGATGGTCGACTGAACCCGTTATTGTCGCCCTATCGGATGGCGACCGTGGTGATCCGCGATGTCGATGTCCCGGCCGAGAGGTGGGAGCAGTTGGCGACCGATGAAGAGGTCGACGATCTGAACCGCCTGTTGGCGACCATGGTTTGGTATCACTCCCTGACGGCGTTCAGAGATCAAGAGACGGGGTGGGAGGAAGAGGATCTGGCGCGGCTGGTGGAGCCGGCGCGGGTGTGGTTGAGCGCGCTGGAGAGCCGTGATTGATGGTGGATTCTGTGGGGGGATGGACCGGGGAAACCCCGGGGTGGATGTGCGGGAGGGGCAGTGATGGTGCGGGGGTGGCGAGGGTAGAAGGGGGGCTTCTTGGGGGGCCGGGCCATCCGATTTACCCCCACAGATTCGAGTTCATCGCCTGCTCCCAGCCTACCTCTTTATAACCCGCGTCGTCGGCTACGAAGAGCCGGACCAACTCGCCAACGTGAGTGGCCTCGAGCCAGGCGTGGCCCTCTAGGCCGGTCGGCCCCTTTCGCAGCCCCATGGCGACCCGGGCTGGAAGGCCGCGGCGTCTCAGCATCTTCTGTCCCGCCAGCGCACGATGAATGCAGGTGGCCCCCGGGACGAGCCTGCTCCCTCGCCAGAGGGCTCGCTCTACGGCTCGGATCTCCGCCACTGTGATCCCCGGTTCGAGGCGATCGCGGGTCGTCGAGTCGGCCAGCGCCCGTCGCCATCCCAGAGCTTTCAGCCGTAGCCGGGCTTCCCAGAGCCGGGCGGTGGCCTCTCCGTGCCGCACTAGGGGCTCGATCACGACGTTACCCTCAGGATCGCCTCCACCTGTCCGGGCACTTCGGCGTCCCGATCCTTCTCATACCGAACGACCCGAACGGGCACCTCCCGGGTCAGTCCACAGAGCGCTGAGAACCGCCGCGCTCGAAACCCTTCCGGGCCATCGGTGATCTCGAAGGCCTGCTCCAGCACTCGGCGAGCCGCCTCCCATCCTTCGATCTCCTCACAGCGGTTCGGTGGGTCCCCGGGCTCCAGGTAGAAGAGGCCTTTCAGGGGACGCCGCCGCCATGGGCCACGCCAGGAAAACCGATGGAGGTACTTTCGATAGGCCTCGACGTATCGGCTCTCGAGGGCCTCTTTCACCACCTCAGGGCCATCGAAGAGGCGGATCGTGGGCGCCACGGGGAGCATCTCCCCTGTCGTGGTGTCCACGAGGACCAGGTCGTCGGCGAGAAGCTCCCACCCCTGGCGCAAGAGATGGAGGGCCGCTGTGCTCTTGCCGGCCCCGGAGTGTCCGAGGATCGCCCAGGCGCCGCCGTCGGGATCGCCCATTGCGCTGGCGTGGAGCGCGACGAACCCGGGGCGCTCCAACATCATGGCGATGGGGGCGACCACTCGCTCCAGGAAGACTCCCAACAAGAGGCGATCGGTCTCGTCGGGATCGACCTCGATCTCCAGCAACCGCTCTCCGGAGAGCCATCGGACGCGCCGATCACCGTAGAAGAGGATGATCTCTCCTTCGGAGGGCCACCACACCCGGAGCCTGCGGATCCCATCGAAGTCCATCACGTCGTGGACCAGCCCCCGGTGGGGTTCATCGACGGCTTCCCACACCACCTCCCACTCCTCACCAGGGCGCTCGCCAGCGTCCACCTCGGGGAGGCCCGGATCCCGATCGGATCGGAGCACCAGATCGTAGAGTCCGTACCGGTTCATTCCGCCTCGACCCAGGACGCGAGGTTCGCCTCGACCAGATGATCGGCGAACTCTCGGGCATCGCCGACGGCCTGATCGGGTTCGATCTCGTACTCCGCCAGGAGCACCGCCCCGAGCTCCTTCACTTTGGCCGGGCCATGCTGCAGGCGCTGCCACAAGAGCCACCCCGTTTCGTTGAGCCCCATGTAGTGCCCCCCTTCCAGATCGAAGACGATCCAATCGCCGCTGACCTCCTCCACGAGGAGATCCTCCCGCAGCTTCAGTCGTGTCTCGTTCGCTCCCATCACCCTCTCCCGACCGCCGGGGCGGCCTCTTCGAAACGCCCCGGTTCGTAGGGGCTCAATTGACCGCGCTCCATCCAGTAGACCGCCTCGGGCTGAAGCCCGGCGGGAACGCGATGGCCGAAATATACCAGGGTCAGCCCTCGGAGCCGAAGCGCCTCAAAGATGCGCTCGTTTAGCCCTTCTTCCAGGTCCGTGGCCATTTGATCGATGATCAAGAGGTCCGGGCCCCGCAGGAGGGCTCGGGCCAGGGCGACCCGCTTGCGCTGGCCCCCCGAGAGGCGACCGCCGGACTCCCCGACGGGGAACTCCAGTCCGCCCCGGGTCTCCAGGAGGTCCCCGAGCTGGGCTGTTTCACAGGCGGCCAGGAGATCGTCCTCGGGCGGATCCTCGTCGAGGCCGAGCGTGAGGTTCTGCGCCAGGGTCCCGTCAAAGAGGAAGACCTCCTGGCCCACGTAACCGACGCGGCGGCGAAGGTCTGCGGTTCGCCACCGAATCACGGGGATCCCCTGGAGGAGGAGGTCTCCGGCGTCGGCTGGGAGGAGCCGAAGCAGGTGGCGGGCCGTCGTGCTCTTTCCGACCCCCGAGGGGCCCAGGATCGCCACCCGGCCTCCGGCGGGGATCGAGAGCTCCAGCCCGTCCAGCGCGGCCGTGCCGCTCTCGTATTGGAACCGGAGGGCCCGAGCCTCCACGGAGAGGGGGCCCGGCGGGGCCTCCTCGGCGTCATCGCTCACGGGGGCTTCCGTCTCCATGGCCAGTAGCTCACCGATCCGCTCCTGGGCGGCGCGGGCGGAATGCCACCCGTAGACCATCCCCGGGATCGAGCGCATCGGTCCCAGGCACCGACCGACGTAGAAGTAGAAGACCACCACGGTTCCCACGGTGAGGGTGCCCTGGATCGCCAGCATGCCGCCTGCCACCAGGGTGCCCAGGAGCATCAGCGAGATCCCGAAGTCCGCCGCCGGGCCGAGGCGGCTTCGGTGCCAGGCGAGCCGGAGGTCGGCGGCCTTCATCTCGGCGCCGGCGGCCTCTACCCGGCTCGCCAGCTCTTGCTGGGCGTTCAAGGCCCGGGCGTCCTCGGCGCCGCTGAGAGCCTCGTGTAGGTGGGAGTGGAGGCGGCCGTATCGCTCCATGCGCTGTTTCGACAGGGGGCGCACATACTTTCGGAACCACCGGATCACGAGAAACGCCAGGGGAATGGGTAATACGGCGAGGAGGACGAGCTGGGGGGCGAGCACCAGTAAGATCACCACCGCCCCTCCGACGCCGATCACGAGGCTCAGCGCCGCTGGCATCACGGACGTCGCGAGTTGCTTCAGCTGATAGGTGTCCCCATAGATCCGCGCCGCCAGGTCCCCGACCCGCTGGTCTTTCAGGCGCTGCAGCGGCAGATTCTGTACGTGCTGAAAGAGGCGGTTTCGGTAGCGTTCCCACTCCTCCTCGCCAGCCCGGGTGGCGAACCAGGTCCCTCCGAACTTCGATAAGGCCATCAGCCCGTAGATCGCCACCCCGGCCACCCCGACCCATAGGAGCACGCTGGCCTCACCGGCGGCGATCCCGTCGTCGATGGCGATTTTTACTAGATAGGGCGCGACTAGCCCCAAGAGTTGAGCCGCCGCCATTAGCGCGCCGGCCCATATTAGCAATCGTCTGTCCTCGAATGGTTTCACGGGTCGCTCCACAGTCGCCACATACCGGGCAACGTACCCTCCACCCCACCCCATCGCAAACCCCGTCAGCCCCCGAAGAAGCCCACCTTCTGTCGTCGTCGAGGTGTGTGTGGGGGAGGTGTGGTGGAGGGTGGGGCGGCGCGGGACGACCCCCGGTGCTGGCGCACCACCCCCTTTTCGCGAAGGCTCAAGGGGGACAGCTCCCGGGGCGTTTTCGGCGTCGGGGTGTGCGTGGGGGAGGTGCGGTGGAGGGAGGGGCGGCGCGGGACGACCCCCGGTGCTGGCGCACCACCCCCTTTTCGCGAAGGCTCAAGGGGGACAGCTCCCGGGGCGTTTTCGGCGTCGTGGTGTGCGTGAGGGAGGTTCGGTGGAGGGAGGGGCGGCGCGGGACGACCCGGTGCTGGGGCACCCCCCTTTTCGCGAAGGCTCAAGGGGGACAGCTCCCGGGGCGTTTTCGGCGTCGGGGTGGGAGAAAGAGCATCGGCGTGACGATCGGCCTTGACATAGGGTTCACCCTCCCTATAATCCGCCGTCCGTTGTGCCCTCAGAGATGAAGTCTCGCAGGAGGGGTGCCGGCTAAACAAAAAGAGAAACTCCGTGGCGCAAAGGGTGCCGCGAAATGACAGGTGCGTAGATGCCGACGATCAATCAATTGGTTCGAAAAGGTCGCAAGCAGGTGAAGTCCAAGACGGATGCCCCTGCTCTGAAGGGATGTCCTCAGCGCCGGGGTGTGTGCACCCGGGTGTATACGACGACGCCGAAGAAGCCGAACTCGGCGCTTCGGAAGGTCGCTCGTGTGCGGCTGACCAACGGGATGGAGGTCACGAGCTACATCCCCGGGGAAGGACACAACCTGCAGGAGCACAGCGTGGTGCTGATTCGGGGCGGTCGTGTGAAGGACCTTCCCGGTGTGCGTTATCACATTGTGCGGGGGACGCTGGACGCCGTGGGCGTCGCGGATCGTCGCCAGGGCCGGAGTAAATACGGGACGAAGAAGCCCAGGTAATGGCGGCTGTTCCGAAGCGAAACTTTAGCGTCGAGAGTTGAAAGATGCCGAGAAGAAGAGTTGTTCAGAAGCGGGAAGTCCTGCCGGATCCGAAGTATGGCGAGCAGATCCTGACCCAGTTCATCAACGTGTTGATGCGGGATGGGAAGAAGTCCACGGCGGAGCGGATCGTGTACAGCACGCTCGATGAGGTCGAGGGCAAGACGGGCGGGGAAGACGCGGTGCGGATCTTCAAGCGAGCCGTCGACAACCTGCGGCCCGTGGTGGAAGTCCGATCTCGCCGGGTCGGCGGTTCCACCTACCAGGTGCCCGTGGAAGTTCGCCCGGCGCGGCGGACGGCGCTGGCCCTCCGATGGATCAAGGAAGCGGCCCGCAACCGCAACGAGAAGACCATGGTGGATCGTCTCACCAATGAGATCCTGGATGCCTCCAACAACCGGGGCACGGCGATCCGTCACAAAGAGAACATCCACCGGATGGCTGAGGCGAACCGGGCGTTCGCTCACTACCGCTGGTAAGGAAGTACCCCCCGGGGTCGGCCACGGTCGACCCCCCAGAGACCCGGCGCGATGTCCTTTGATGGAAGTCAAAGTTCATCGGCCGGGTTTTGTCGTTTCACCCCGTGACCCAATTTCGAGAGACAGGTAAAGATCGTGGCACGAAGTCATCCGCTGAAGAAGGTCCGCAACATCGGGATCATGGCCCATATCGACGCAGGGAAGACGACGACCACCGAGCGGATCCTGTACTACACGGGGAAGTCCCATAAGATCGGGGAGGTCCACGACGGCGTCGCCGAGATGGACTGGATGGATCAGGAGCGGGAGCGGGGGATCACGATCACCAGCGCCGCCACGACCTGCCATTGGTCGTTTGGGGGCGATAAGTTCCGGATCAACATCATCGACACGCCGGGGCACGTGGACTTCACCATGGAGGTGGAGCGATCTCTGCGGGTCCTCGATGGAGCGGTGGCGGTGTTCTGCGGGGTCGGCGGCGTGGAGCCCCAGTCGGAGACGGTGTGGCGTCAGGCCGATCGCTACAAGGTCCCCCGGATCGCGTTCGTCAACAAGATGGATCGGGTGGGTGCGGACTTCGAGAACGTCCAGGAGATGATGCGAAACCGGCTGGGGGCGAAGCCGGTGGCCTTGCAGATCCCGATCGGGGCGGAGGACGGGTTCCGTGGAGTGGTGGATCTGATCGAGGAGAAGGCGATCCTGTGGAAGGACGAGACTCTGGGCGCCGAGTTCGACGTGGTCGAGATCCCGGCGGAGCTCGCCGACGAGGCGGCGGCCGCCCGGGAGGTGCTCCTGGAAGCCTGCGCCGAGCAGGACGAAGAGGTGATGATGAAGTACCTCGAGGGGGAGCCGCTGGAGCCGGCGGAGCTGCGCCAGGCGATCCGAAAAGGTGCGCTCTCCATGGAGATCATCCCCACCCTCTGCGGATCGGCGTTCAAGAATAAGGGTGTACAGCCGCTTTTGGACGCGGTGATCCACTACCTGCCGGCGCCGACGGAGGTGGCCGCGGTGGAGGGGGTGACCCCCGACGCCTACCGACGGATGATCGACGAGCATATCGAGCCCGGCGAGGAGGATAAGCTCACCCGGGAGGCCAGGGACGCTGAGCCGTTCTCGGCGCTGGCGTTTAAGATCATGACCGATCCCTTCGTCGGGTACCTGACGTACTTCCGGGTGTACTCCGGGAAGCTCGAGGCCGGTAGCTACGTGTATAACTCCACCAAAGGAAAGCGGGAGCGGGTGGGGCGAGTGCTCTTGATGCACGCGAATAAGCGGGAGGAGCTCGAGGAGGTGCGGACCGGAGATATCGCCGCCGCGGTAGGGATGCGGAACACCACCACGGGAGATACCCTCTGCGATGAGAGGAACCAGGTGGTGCTCGAGGCGATCGACTTCCCGGAGCCCGTGATCGAGATCGCCATCGAGCCGAAGACGACGGCGGATCAGAACAAGCTCTCCGAGAGCCTGCAGAAGCTTGCGATCGAGGATCCGAGCTTCAACGTGAAGGTCGATGAGGAGACGGGGCAGACGATCATCGGCGGCCAGGGGGAGCTCCACCTGGAGATCATCGTCGATCGCCTGCTGCGGGAGTTTAAGGTGGACGCCAGCGTCGGCAAGCCTCAGGTGGCGTACCGAGAGTCGGTACGTCAGACCGTGACCCATCGGGAGCGGCTGTCGAAGCAGACCGGGGGCAAGGGGATGTTCGCCGAGGTGGAGATCGAGCTCCGGCCGAACGATCGGGGCACGGGGGTGACCTTCGAGGAGAACATCAAAGGCGGCGCGGTGCCCCGGGAGTTCTTCAACGCCGTAGAGAAGGGGGTCCGAGAGAGCGCCGAAGGAGGCGTGCTCGCGGGCTACCCCGTGGTGGACTTCCATGTGAACCTGGTGGATGGAGCGTTTCACGACGTGGACTCCAGCGAGATGGCGTTCAAGATCTGCGCGTCCATGGCGGTGCGGGAGGCGATCCGAAAGGCGGCGCCGGCGCTCCTCGAGCCGACGATGGCCGTGGAGGTGGTGACTCCCGAGGAGTTCATGGGCGAAGTGATCGGGGATATCAACGCCCGGCGCGGCAACGTGCAGGGGATGAACCCCCGGTCGGGGGCCCAGGTGATCGACGCCGAGGTGCCGCTTTCGGAGATGTTCGGGTACTCCACGGATCTGCGATCGAAGACACAGGGCCGGGCCAATTACACGATGCAGTTCTCCCATTACTCGGAGGTGCCGGAGAGCATCTCGGAGAAGATCGTGATGCGGATCACCGGCGGGTATTGAGATCGGCGGGTCCTCCTCGGCGGTTCGTCCACGAGCGAGCCCAGGAGGCGAATCTGCCACCTCTCCTCGGGCCAAGGCCACGAGGCTTCGCGAGTCGGGCCTGAAACAGCGGCCCGAGGGTCCTCGCGGGCCAAGGCCCGCTGCGGTTTGAGGCAGGTTGACCGGGCGACCACCATCTTCGAGGTCGGCTCCACCTCCACCGCTCACGTGCACACTCGGCGAAAACCTGCGCCGGAGGCGGCAGGGCTCCGGTGCTACTCTCTCCCTCGCGAACCACCCGTTCTCACGCCCAAACTCGACGCCATCGCCTCCGTGAGGCGTTCCCGACCCCAACGACGGGGAGAGATCACACCGAAAGTAAAATTCTGACTTGATCCGGTGGGGGTCGTACTGTATGGTCCGCACTCCTCGTGGCGGAGCCGTGGGGAAAAAGTGGTCGCAGGCCCGGGCGTAGAAGCCCGGAAATCGACGCAGCTTGTGGACGAAACGAATTCCCTCCTGTAGTGGCCGATGGTACATCGGCGCCGGGCAAGAGTCCGGTGGGGACGTTTCGTGTGTTTGTGTGTCGGACCTGCAAGAGAAGCTCGGGTACCTCCGAAGAGTCGAGGGCCCACACCGAAAGGGTTTTGAGAGATGGCCAACGAGAAGATTCGAATCAAGCTGAAGGCCTACGATCACAAGCTGCTGGACGCATCGGCGGCGGATATCGTGGAGACGGCCAAGCGCACAGGCGCGCGGGTGGCCGGTCCGATCCCCCTGCCGACGAAGATCAATCGTTGGACGGTGCTGCGAAGCCCGTTCATCGATAAGAAGTCTCGGGAGCAGTTCGAGATGCGGACGCATAAGCGCCTGTTGGATATTTTGGAGCCGACTCAGCAGACCCTGGACGCGTTGATGCGTCTGGATCTGGCGGCCGGCGTGGACGTCGAGATCAAGACCTGATCAAAGACGTCTGTAACCCCCCTCTTTCGCCCGCCCGAGCGGTGAACAGGGCGGCGCAGGAGTGTATGAGATGAAGATTGAAGTCGTCGACCTGACGAATACGTCGACCGGAGAGATCGATCTGGACGAGAGCGTCTTCGGGGCGCCCGTCAAAGAGCACCTCTTCTGGGAAGTGATCAACTGGCAGCGAGCTCGCCGACGAGCGGGAACGCATAAAGTGAAGAATCGTTCCGCTGTCTCCGGTGGTGGAAAGAAGCCCTGGCGGCAGAAAGGAACGGGCCGAGCCCGGGCCGGGACGATCCGAAGCCCCCTGTGGACCGGTGGTGGGACCGTGTTTGGTCCGACGCCCCGGGACTACAGCTACCAGATGCCGAAGAAGAAGCGGAAAGCGGCGCTTCGTTCGGCGCTGAGCATGAAGGCCCAGAAGGGCCAGCTCAAGGTGGTGGAGGCCTGGGACCTGCCGGAGATCAAGACGAAAGGGGCGATCAACGCCCTGCAAGCCCTGGAAGCGCCGAAGGCGCTGGTGGTGGACACGGTGATCCGTGATGAAGCCAACGGGGCGGCCCATAACGAGAATCTGCGCCTGTCAGTGCGCAACCTCAGGGACGTGAAGTACCTGGCCGCCGACGGCCTGAACGTCGAGGATCTGTTGCGCTTTGACTTTGTGGTCCTGAGCCGCAGCGCTGTGGAGCAGCTGCAGGAGGCATTGAAGTCATGAGCAACGTATATAAGACCCTGATTCGTCCCGTATTGACCGAGAAGACCACGGAGATGTCGGAAGAAAATAAGTACGTCTTCCGGGTTCACCGCAAGGCGAACAAGAACCAGATCCGAGAAGCGGTGGAGAAGATCTTCGGCGTGGACGTGGTGAGCGTGAATACGATGGTGATGCCCGGCAAGCCGAAGCGAGTCGGGATGTTTCGAGGCCAGCGACCGTCGTGGAAGAAAGCGGTGGTGACCGTGGCCGACGAGCAAACCATCGACCTCTTCGCTCTGGAGAGCACTGAGCCCGTGGGCGAGGTCTGAAGAGTTAGACCCAACGCACTGAAGCGAAAGCAGGTGATACGATGTCTATGAAAGAGTTTAATCCAACCTCGCCGGGGCAGCGATTCGTCCGACAGGTGGACACCAAGAAGGTGATCACCAAGTCGAAGCCGGAGAAGGCGCTGACCGAGGGGAAGCATTCGTCGGGTGGTCGAAACAACCGAGGCCGGATGACGGTTCGTCGACGGGGAGGCGGCCATAAGCGGCTGTACCGTGTGGTGGACTTCAAGCGGAATAAGATCGGGGTGCCGGCGAAGATCGCGGCGATTGAGTACGATCCGAACCGCACGGCGTTCATCGCGTTGTTGCACTACGCCGATGGTGAGAAGTCTTACATCCTGGCGCCTCAGAAGGTGGGCGTGGGCGACGAGGTGATCTCGAGCGCCCACGCGGACATCAAGCCGGGCAACTCCCTGAAGCTGAAGTACATGCCGACAGGGACGGTGATCCACAACGTGGAGCTGCGACCGGGCAAGGGCGGGCAGATGGCTCGTTCGGCCGGGGCGTGGGCCCAGTTGATGGCGAAGGAAGGCAAGTACGGGCTGTTGCGGCTCCCCTCGGGAGAGCTGCGGCGGGTGCTCTTGAACTGCCGAGCGACGGTGGGCGCCGTGTCGAACCGAGAGCATGAGAACCGCTCTCTGGGCAAGGCGGGCCGTTCGCGATGGTTGGGACGGCGGCCGAAGGTCCGCGGTGTGGCGATGAACCCCGTCGATCACCCCCACGGTGGTGGGGAGGGCCGGACCTCCGGTGGACGTCACCCGGTGACGCCCTGGGGTCAGCCGACGAAAGGGAAGAAGACCCGCAAGAATAAGCGGACCGACAAGTTTATCGCACGACGACGGAAGTCGAAGAAGCGGAAGCGCTAAGGAGAGATCGTGCCACGTTCAATTAAGAAGGGGCCCTGGGTAGACTCGGGGCTGCAAAAGAAAGTGACCCGAGCCCGAGAGGGCGGCGACCGTCGAGCGATCAAGACCTGGAGTCGGCGATCGATGATCGTGCCGGAGTTCATCGGCTTGACTTTCGCCGTGCATAACGGCAAAGAGTTCGTCCCTGTCTTCGTGACGGAGAATATGGTCGGCCACAAGCTCGGGGAGTTCGCCCCGACCCGGACCTTCTACGGCCACGCGGCCGACCGGAAGGTACGGCGGTAAGGGGAAGTGAAAGGGAGCTGAGTGAGAGCTATGAGCAAGCCAAGTAGAAAAACACATCGCGCCAACCGAGCGTTCGGCAAGAACATCCGGATCTCGCCGCGGAAAGCCCGAATCGTCGTGGACCTGGTGAGGGAGAAGCCCGTGGAAGAGGCGCTGGAGATTTTGCGCTTCACGCCGAAGAAGGCGGCTCCCATCGTGTCCGGTCTGATCGAGTCGGCCATCCACAATGTGATGGAGAGCGAGGAGCTGGATTGGGATACGGACGACCTGGTGGTCGCCGAGGCCTATGTGAATGAGGGCCCGACGATGCGACGGTTTAAGCCTCGCGCCCAGGGACGAGCGACGCGGATCAATAAACGAACCAGCCAGATCACGGTGGTTCTTCAACCGCAAGCGTAAGGCTTCGCGGAAAGGTCTTTTAAGGAGGACGTTTTGGGTCAGAAAGTTCACCCTACAGGATTTCGCCTCGGTGTGATCCGCCCCTGGAGTTCGAAGTGGTACGAAGAGCGTAATTACGCCAAGTGGCTCCACGAAGATCTCCAGATCAAGGACTACATCAAGGAGAAGCTCGGCAGCTCCGGGATCAGCACGATCGACGTGGAGCGGATGGCCAATAAGGTCAAGCTGACGATCCACACCGCCAAGCCGGGGATTGTGATCGGCAAGGGCGGAGCTGGAATCGAGACGCTGAAGCAAGAGCTGCAGGCGCTGACGGACGGCGAGGTCTACGTCAACATCCAGGAAGTGCGGAAGCCCGAGCTGGACGCCCAGTTGGTGGCGGAGAGCATCGCGCAGCAGCTGGAGCGACGGGTGAGTTTTCGACGGGCGATGAAGAAGTCCGTACAGACCACGATGAAGTTCGGCGCCGAAGGGATCCGGGTGCATTGCGCCGGTCGCCTGGGCGGCGCTGAGATGAGCCGACGGGAGTGGTATCTGGAGGGGCGAGTGCCTCTGCACACGCTCCGGGCAGATATTGATTACGGCTTTGCCGAAGCGAAGACCACCTATGGCATCATTGGTGTGAAGGTGTGGATCTTCAAAGGCGAAGTGCTCCCACAGTAGGGCACACCCGGCGTCGAAGGATGTCTGGGGCGTAGCCGAGCAAGAGAAGGAGTTCAGAATGTTGAGTCCAAAGCGCGTACGATGGCGCAAGCCCCAGAAAGGGCGAACCAAAGGAATCGCTCACCGTGGAAGCACGGTGTCCTTCGGTGAGTTCGGGTTGATCACGTTGGAGCCGGGACGGATCACGTCGCGGCAAATCGAGGCGGCCCGTATCGCGATGACCCGGCACATTCGCCGGGGCGGTAAGATCTGGATCCGTATCTTTCCCCACAAGTCGGAGACCCGCAAGCCAGCGGAGACTCGGATGGGGAAAGGGAAAGGATCGCCGGAGCGGTGGGTCGCCGTGGTGCGACCGGGCCGAGTGCTCTATGAGATGGATGGTGTGCCGGAAGATTCGGCGCGCGAGGCGTTCCGGCTGGCAGGGCATAAGCTCCCCGTGAAGGTGAAGTTCGTGAAGCGAGGAGGTGCGCTGTGAAAGCCGAAGAATTGAAAGCGAAAGACGATGGAGAGCTCCGAGAGCTGGAAGGTCAGCTGCAGGAAGAGTTGTTCCGGTTGAAGATCAAGCATTACACCGGACAGCTGCAGGAGACGCATCTTCTGAAATCGACCCGACGGAGCATCGCCCGGATCAAGACGATCCTGGCGCAGCGATCCTGAACGACGGTCCTGAATCAAGCGAGAGAATGATGGCGACGCAAGAAGTGGAAACGGCGAAGGGGCAGCGCAAGACCCGAGTGGGTCATGTGCTCAGCGATAAGATGGACAAGACCGTCGTGGTCGCTGTGATCCGTCGCTACCAGCACCCGAAGTACAAGAAATACATCAAAGAGCGGATCAAGTATAAAGCTCACGATGAGAACAACGACTGTGGAGTCGGCGATCGCGTCCTGATCGAGGAGACCCGTCCGTTGTCGAAAGACAAGCGATGGCGAGTTAAAGAGATCCTGGAGCGGGCCCCGGCGGTCTGAACCGGCGAAGCCGATAGGAGGTACGAGATGATTCAAATGCAAAGCAGGCTCGGCGTGGCCGACAATTCGGGAGCTCGAGAGGTCCAGTGCATCAAGGTGCTGGGTGGCTCGAAGCGGCGCTACGCCTCCATCGGCGACACGATCGTGGTCTCCATCAAGGAGGCCCTGCCCAACTCGAAGGTGAAGAAGGGCGAAGTCAAGCGGGCCGTGGTGGTGCGGACGAAGAAGGAGATCACCCGGCGGGACGGGACCTACATCCGGTTCGACGACAACGCGGCGGTGATCATCGACAATCAGAACCAACCTGTGGGGACCCGGATTTTCGGCCCCGTGGCTCGGGAGCTCCGCGCGAAGAACTACATGCGGATCATCAGCCTGGCCCCGGAAGTCCTCTGAGGAGAGACCGATGCACGTGAAGAAGAATGATAAAGTGGTGATCCTCACCGGGAAGGATCGAGATCTGACAGGCGAGATCATCGCCGTGGATCGAGAGAAGAACCGGGTGAAGGTGGCTCGCCGGAACATGATGGTGAAGCACCGGCGACCGAACCCGATCACGGGAGAGTCGGGAGCTCGGATCGATACGGAGAACTGGATCCACGCCTCCAACGTGTCTCTGTACAGCACGGTTGGCGAGGACGACGACCAGCGAGTGGTGCCGGTGCGGACCCAGAAGCGGTGGAAGGGATTCGGAGGAGAGATCTTCGAGACCGAATCGGCCGCCGTGGAGAGCTTCGGAGACAAGCCGCCGCAGGTGAAGAAGGTCCGGTTCGCGACGAAGACTGGCGAGGTATTCGAATAAGATCGTCGGGGCGACGAGGGGTCGCCTTGACAGGGGAGGGCGCATCGGCTACTCAATGCGCCCTCGCTGCGACGATGAGGATCGTCTTCATCGTCGATTTTTTTGTGTGACGCTCCGATCGCCCTGCGATAAAGCGCCTACAGGCCGGTGGTACAGAAACCCATCGGTGGACGGAGAGAGAAAGCGATGTCATTTTTGCTGCAGAAGTACAAAACCGAAGTGCAACCGGCTCTGATGGAAGAGTTCCAGTTCGGCAACCCCATGCGGGTCCCCACGGTCAAGAAAGTGGTGCTGAACATGGGCCTGGGAGAGGCGGTGCAGAATTCCAAGGTGATCGAGCACGGGCTCAATGATTTGGCGTTGATCGCTGGTCAGAAGCCGGTGGTGGCGAAGGCCCGCCGATCGATCGCGACCTTCAAGCTCCGGGAAGGCATGCCGATCGGAGTGAAGGTGACCCTTCGAGAGTCCCGGATGTGGGAGTTCTTGGAGCGGTTGATCTACGTGGCGCTGCCGCGTGTCCGAGACTTCAACGGGATCAGCCCGAAGTCGTTCGACGGCCACGGCAACTACACCCTGGGGATCCAGGAACAGATCATCTTCCCGGAGATCGACTACGATAAGGTGGATAAGATCCGGGGCCTGAACGTCTCGATCGTCACCAACGCCGAGACCGATGAGGTGGCGCTGAGCCTCCTGAAGCATCTCGGAATGCCCTTCCGCAAGCGCTAAAGAGAGAAGAACGTGGCACGTAAAGCACTGGAAATCAAAGCGAAGAAGAAACAGAAGTTCGCCGTGCGCGAATACAATCGTTGCCCCCGTTGTGGGCGGTCGCGAGGGTACCTGCGCAAGTTCGACATGTGTCGGATCTGCTTCCGTCAGCTGGCGCTGAACGGGGAGATTCCGGGCGTGACGAAAGCCAGCTGGTAAGGCGAAAGGACAAGAAACCAGGTCTGAGCCGCGAAGAAGCGTGGTGGACCGCAATCGACCCAGGCCCCCACGAGTAGGGGAACCAGGCGAGAGAGAGAGATCACGATGGGAGTCGTGCAAGATCCTGTGGCGGACATGCTGTGCCGCCTGAGAAATGCGCAGATGGCTGGACACGCGACGATGCGAGTGCCGGCGAGCAACCTGAAAGAAGCGATCCTGAAGATCTTTGCAGATCGGGGATACGTGGGCCAAGTGAGCCGAATCGATGAAGGCCCCCAGGGGTTCATCGAGGTGGAGCTGCGCTACGATAAAGAAGACCGGGGGATGATCCAGCGGATGAAGCGGGTCAGCAAACCCTCGAGGCGGGTGTACGTGGGAGTCGAAGAGATCCCGAGCGTGTTGAACGGGCTCGGGCTGGCGGTGCTCTCGACGTCGAAGGGAGTTCTGGCGGACGTGGACGCGCGAGCGGCCAACGTCGGCGGCGAACTCCTGTGTACGATTTACTGAGCAGTGGACCAAAGGAGAAAGTCATGAGTCGAATTGGTAAACTGCCGATCGAAATCCCCGAGAAGGTGGACGTGAAGCTCGCGAACAACCTGTTGACCGTGAGCGGTCCGAAGGGCGAGCTGAGCCGAGAGCTCGGCGAGGTGGTAGAGGTGGTGGTGGAAGACGGGCAGATCGAGGTCCGTCGCCCCAACGACAGCCGGGAAGCTCGGAGTCACCATGGGCTGGTTCGAAGCCTGGTGGCGAATATGGTGGAAGGCGTGGACCAGGGGTTCAAGCGTCAGCTCGAGATCAACGGCGTTGGTTACCGGGCCAAAACGATGGGACGGTACGTCCATCTGGAGCTCGGATACAGCCACCCGATCATCTTTGAATTGCCCGAAGGCGTGAGCTGCCAGGTAGAGCGTCAAACCCAGGTGACGCTGGAGAGCGCCGACCGGGAGCTGTTGGGCCAGGTGGCGGCGAAGATCCGGGCGTTGCGCAAGCCCGAGCCGTACAAGGGCAAAGGGATTCGGTACTCCGACGAAGTGATCATCCGCAAGGCCGGAAAGGCCGGGGCATAACCTCCTTGAAGAGGGATGCCTTCAAGCGATAAGGAAAGACGTCATGTTGAAGAAGAAGAAACTGGAAAGTAAGCGATTTCGGCGGAAGCGCCGGGTCCGCAAGAAGGTCTTCGGGACCGTGGAGCGGCCCCGGTTGACGATCTATCGCTCCAATCAGGGCGTGTACGCCCAGCTCATCGACGATCTCGATGGACGTACCCTGGCATCGGCGTCATACAACGACAAAGAGAAGCGGGGAGAGTTCGCAGAGCTGGACAAGACGGAGCAGGCGAAAGCCGTGGGCCGTCTGCTGGCGGAGCGAGCCAAGGAGCAGGGGATCGAGCAGGTGGTCTTCGATCGAAACGGATTTTTGTACCATGGCCGCGTGGCGGCTGTGGCCGATGGAGCCCGCGAAGCGGGCCTCCAGTTTTAAAGGAGAGGCACTGTGGCACGAGGACGACGAAGAAGTCGCAACGATGACATGCGAGATCAGGTCATCGCCATCAGCCGGGTTTCGAAGGTGGTCAAGGGCGGTCGGCGCTTCAGTTTTGGAGCGATCGTGGCTGTCGGTGACGGCGAAGGAAAGGTCGGTGTGGGATACGGCAAGGCCAATGAGGTGCCGGAGGCGATCCGCAAGGGCAACGAGAGGGCCCGGCGGGCGATGATCTCAGTGCCGATCATTGACGACACGATCCCCCACGAGGTGATCGGTGTGTTCAACAGCGGGCGAGTGCTCCTGAAGCCGGCGAGCGCCGGTACGGGAGTGATCGCCGGCGGTGCGGTGCGGTATATCCTGGAGCTGGCGGGAGTGAGCAACATCCTGACGAAGAGCCTGGGATCGAACAACCCGCACAACGTGGTGCGAGCCACGTTGGACGCGCTGGAGCAGCTCAATGATCCCGACGAGTATCGTCGGCGTCTGGGCCAGGCGATCCCGGAAGAAGATGAAGCGTCGGCATAAGAGTCGAGCTCATCGTGTTAGGATGCTGTCGCGACAGAAGCGACACAGCAAATGAGGATCAGCGATGACGGATTTAAGTAATCTGAAACCCCCGAAGGGCGCTACGGCGGACCGGAAGCGGAAAGGCCGAGGCCCGGGGAGCACCCTGGGTAAGACGGCGGGGCGGGGACAGAAGGGGCAGAAGTCCCGGAGCGGCGGTCGGGTGCATCCCTCGTTTGAGGGTGGACAGATGCCGATTCACCGGCGGCTGCCGAAGTTTGGATTTTCGAACGCGAAGTTTCGCAAGCACTTCTCGATCGTGAACCTGCATGACCTGGACGGGGCCTTTGAAGACGGGGAGACCGTCGATGAAGAGGCGCTTCGTGCCAAAGGGCTGGTCAAAGGCCAGCACGACGGTGTAAAGGTTCTGGCCCGGGGTGAGCTGACGAAGAAGCTCACCGTGAAGGTCGAGAAGTTCAGCAAGTCCGCCAAGGCGGCGATTGAAGAAGCCGGCGGAAGCGCAGAGGTTATCTAACGTGTCAACGAAGTTCCGAGACATACCGAAGGTTCCCGAGCTGCGAAGGCGATTGCTCTTCACGCTCGGGATGCTCGCCGTTTACCGGATCGGGGTGTTTATCACCGTGCCCGGGGTCAATCGAACGGCGATGTCGGAGATGCTGGCCGCCGGAGACGGTGGTGGGCTGCTGGGGCTGTTGAACCTCTTCACGGGGGGCGCTCTGGAGCTGATGAGCATCTTCGCGTTGGGGATCATGCCCTATATTTCGTCTGCGATTATCTTCCAGCTGATGACCGTGGTGGTTCCGACCATCGATCGTCTGAAGAAGGAAGGGGAGTCGGGGCGGAAGAAGATCACCCAGTGGACCCGATACGGGACGGTGGTGCTCGGGATCATCCAGGGGTTCGGGATTTCGATGTACCTGGAGAATATGCACGCCAGTAACCCGGAGATGGGGCTCTTGTTGAGCCCTGGGTGGCCGTTCCGGTTGCTGACGGTGCTGACGTTGACAGCGGGAACGATCTTCGTGATGTGGCTCGGTGAGCAGATCACGGAGCGGGGAGTCGGCAACGGGATCTCGTTGGTGATCACGGCGGCGATTATCGCCCACGCGCCGACGGCGGTGTTCCAGACGTACTCCCACTTCGAGACGGGAGCGATGACGACCCGAGCGGCGGCGTTGCTACTGCTTGTGGTGGTGGGCGCGACGGTGTTCATCACCTTCATGGAGACGGCCCAGCGGCGGGTGCCGCTGCAGTACGCCAAGAGGATGGTGGGTCGGAAGATCTACGGAGGTCAGTCGCACCACTTGCCGTTGCGTGTGAACATGGCAGGGGTGATCCCGCCGATCTTCGCGATGTCGATCTTGATGTTCCCGTCGACGGTGGCGAGCTACTTCTCGGACCACGCGGCGGGGCAGATGATCCAGCAGATCTTCATGCCCGGAGATTGGCGGTACAACGTGTTCTACGTGGTAGCGATCATCTTCTTCTGCTTCTTCTACACGGCGGTGCAGTTCAACCCGATGGACATGGCGGACAACCTGAAGAAGGCGAACGCGTTCATCCCGGGGATCCGGCCAGGGAAGAAGACGGCGGAGTATATCGACGCGGCGATGACCCGGCTGACGATGGCGGCGTCGATCTATGTGGCGGCGGTGTGCGTGATGCCCTACTTCCTGATCGATGAGTTTGGGGTCAACTTCTACTTCGGTGGGACGGGGCTTCTGATCATCGTGGTCGTGGGGTTGGACTTCATGAGTCAGGTGGAGAACCATTTGATCACAAGACACTACGAAGGGTTCGGAGCGAGACCGGGAGCCACCGAAGGTGGAGGCCGGATCAAGGGACGAATCCAGGGACGATCCTCGGAGGACGAGGACGACGAGGAGTCGTAGTCCATACATAAGAGATGACGAAAGACCCATCGCAGCGATGCGATGGGTTTTTTGTGAACAGGAGGCGATGAGATGACGAGCTATCGATTGATGATGTTGGGAGCCCCAGGGGCTGGTAAAGGGACGCAGGCGAAGCGCCTGGCCGAAGAGTTGAGCATCCCCCACGTGTCGACGGGGGATATGCTGCGGGAAGCCAAGCGCAAGGGAACGGAGATGGGGAAGAAGGCGGCGGAGTATATGAACGCCGGGGACCTGGTACCCGATGAGGTGGTGATCGGGATCGTGAAGGATCGGCTGGCGGAAGAGGACGCCGCAGGTGGGTTCGTGTTGGACGGGTTCCCGAGGACGATCCCGCAGGCGGAGGCTCTGGAGAAGATGGGGCTCGAGCTGGATCG
Organism: Myxococcales bacterium; assembly: GCA_007120035.1. Taxonomy (GTDB): domain Bacteria; phylum Myxococcota_A; class Bradymonadia; order Bradymonadales; family Bradymonadaceae; genus SKON01. Next base: position 8,263 of record SKON01000274.1, on the reverse strand, counting down.
GGTGATCGAGGTGGCCGTGACCGATGAAGAGGTAGTGAGCCGGCTCTCGGGTCGGATGAGCTGCCCGAGCTGCGGGGCGGTGTACCACCAGGAGGCGTCGCCGCCGAAAGAGGAGAACGTCTGTGACCAATGCGGCCATGAGGGGTTGATCGTGCGGGAGGACGATCAGCCGGAGGCGATCAAGCAGCGGCTGGAGTCGTACCACCGGCAGACAGCGCCACTGATCGACTTTTATCGGGACCGAGGGGTCCTGGCGAGCGTCGAGGGGGTGGGGAGCATGGATGATGTGACGGCGTCGATCCTGGAGAAGGTGAAGGCGTGAAGGAAGTCGAAAAGGGAGGTGGCGAGCGCCGAGAAGGTGGTTACCGTAGGAGGGGAGCGACGAGGGGAGAAGATCGATGGACCCTCGGGCTTGACTTCCGGAAATCGAGTGTGTATGAAACGCCCCCTTGCCGCAGGAGTGCGGACGGAGTTGGTGTGCTGCAACAGCGGTGAAGGGATAAGCGAAACCCCCGAGAGGAAACCAATTTATGGCGAAAGAAGAAGCCATTGAAGTACAAGGCACGGTGATTGAGCCGCTCCCGAACGCGATGTTTCGGGTGGAACTGGAGAACGGGCATAAGGTGTTGGCCCATATTTCCGGAAAGATGCGGATGCACTATATCAAGATCCTGCCCGGAGATACGGTCACCGTGGAGCTGACCCCCTACGATCTGACGAGAGGTCGGATCGTGTATCGGGAGAAGTGAAACGAGAGGCCGCCGCCGAAGATGGCTTAAGGTCGCCCCAAGGAGTCAACGATGAAGGTCCGACCTTCGGTCAAGAAGATGTGTGATAAGTGTAAAATCATTCGCCGAAAAGGCGTGGTGCGCGTGATATGCGTGAACCCGCGTCATAAGCAGCGGCAAGGATAAGCGACCCCCGAAGAGGGGCTCGCGGTAAAGGAACGAGAGGAGAAGAACGTGGCACGTATCGCTGGTGTGGACCTCCCGCGCGGCAAGCGCATCGAGATCGCCCTGACCTATATTTATGGGATCGGGCAGACGCTGTCCCGGGAGATCCTGGAGAAGGCGCAGGTGGAACCGTCAACGCGGTCCCACGAGCTGACCGAAGGAGAGGTTCGGCAGATCCGGGAAGTGATCGAAGAGGACTACAAGGTGGAGGGGGAACTTCGCCGGGAAGTCCAGATGAATATCAAGCGCCTGAAAGACCTGGGATGCTATCGAGGGCTGCGACATCGTCGAGGGCTGCCGGTGCGAGGGCAGCGAACGCGGACCAACGCCCGGACCCGACGAGGACCGCGGCGAGCGATGGTGCGGAAGCGGCGCTGATCGGGACCGAGAATCAAACAATAGTGCGTCGGCGAATAGATCGTCGGGAGCCCACGGGAGAGATCCATGGCGAAGGTAAAAGGAAAGCAAAAGGTCCGGACGCGGCGCAAGCCGAAGCGCAAAGTGAAGAATGGCATTGCGCACGTTCAGGCGACGTTCAACAACACGATCGTGACGATCACGGATACGTCGGGCAACGCCCTGTCGTGGTCGAGCGCGGGAGCCCGGAACTTCAAGGGCTCGCGAAAGTCCACGCCCTACGCGGCGGGGATCGCGGCGGAAGACGCCGCCCGCAAGGCCCAGGAGTACGGGCTGCGGTCGGTGGAGGTGGAGTTGAAGGGGCCTGGACCGGGTCGGGAGTCGGCGCTGCGATCGTTGCAGTCGGCGGGCCTGAAGGTGACGGTGATTCGGGACGTGACGCCCTTGCCCCATAACGGGTGTCGGCCGCCGAAGCGTCGCCGGGTCTGAAGAGTCGAAAATCTCGATCAGAGGTCAGGGCGTACGAACGCCGGCGGGCTCCAAGGAGCTCGCCCTCTGGTTTTTGAATCTGTTGTGTGGAGGCATCGAATATGTACCGAAACTGGCGAGATCTGATCAAACCTCGCGAAGTGGAGATCGACGAGCGAAGCAAGACCGCGACGTACGCGGAGTTCGTTTGCGAACCCCTGGAGCGAGGCTACGGAATCACCATCGGCAACGCGCTGCGGCGAATCATGCTGAGCAGTATCGTCGGTGCGGCGGTGACGAAGGTGAAGATCGACGGTGTGCTCCACGAATTCACGAGCATCCCGGAGGTCCGAGAGGACGTGACGGCGGTGGTGTTGAACCTGAAGGAGCTGCGGTTGAAGCTCCACGGGCATGACCCGCAGGTGATCTCCATCGACGTGAAAGGTCCGGCGAACGTGACGGCGGCCGATATCGACGCCGGCGCGAAGGTGGAGGTCCTGAATCCGGAACTTCCCATCGCGACGGTCGGCGAGGACGGGCACCTGAAGATGGAGCTCACCGTGGAGAGCGGCCGCGGCTATGTGCCGGCGGACGAGAATAAGGGAGAAGAGGACGCGATCGGGGTGATCCCCATCGACAGCCTGTTCAGCCCGATCCGAAAGGTGAACTACCAGGTGACGAACGCTCGGGTGGGTCAGCGGACGGACTACGACAAGCTGAAGCTGGAGGTGTTCACCGACGGGAGCGTGGCGCCCGAGGATGCCGTGGCGTACGCGGCGAAGATCCTCAAGGAGCAGATGACGATCTTCATCAACTTCGATGAGACCGTGGAGCCGCCCCGGGAAGAGCAGACCGAAGAGCCGGAGTTCAACGAGAACCTGTTGAAGTCCATCGACGATCTGGAGCTGTCGGTGCGGAGCTTCAACTGTCTGCAGACGGCGGGGATTCATTTCGTCGGCGACTTGGTGCAGAAGACTGAGGCGGAGCTGTTGAAGACGAAGAACTTCGGGCGGAAGTCCCTGAAAGAGATCGAAGATAAGCTCGGGAATATGGAGCTGGAGCTGGGGACGAAGCTGGAGAATTGGCCTCCGAAAGAACTGGAGAAGCTCAAGGCCGAGGGCTGAGAAGTCCGGGCCGGGCTCCCGAATCGAAGCAGGATAAGGAAAGGACATGCGACACAGAAAACGAGGACGTTCGCTCTCTCGGGAGGCCAGCCACCGCAAGGCGCTGTTGCAGAACCTGAGCAAGAGCTTGATCAAGTACGAGATGATTCAGACCACGGATGCCAAGGCCAAGGAGCTGCGGAAGGTGGCGGATCGGCTGATCACGTTGGGCAAGCGGGGCGACCTGCATGCTCGTCGGCAGGCGATCGCTCGTCTGGGCGGAGACCGGGAGTTGGCGGCGAAGCTCTTTGACGATCTCTCTCAGCGTGAGGAGATCGCGGGCCGTAAAGGTGGGTACACTCGAATCATCAAGGTCGGGAACCGGCGAGGTGACAACGCGCCGATCTCCCGGATCTCCTGGGTCGGAGCGACGCTGGAGAACACCGAGGATCTCCGGTACCCGGCCCATATTCGGGAGCAGTTCGTGACCGAAGAAGAAGTGGTCGGCGAAGACTGAGATCGCGGTTCACGAGAGCTGAGAAGAGATTCCGATCTCCCCCCGGGGAGATCGGAATTTTTTTTGAAGGTCAAAGGTGGTGGGAGCGTCTGGTAGAGTGACGAAAAGATCGAGGACGCGGCGAACTTGGAGCGAGCGATGAAGGTGACGTGGAGCAGGTGGGTCGTACTAGGGATGGTGCTTCTGGTGGTGGGGTGTGCCCATCGGGGGTATGTGAAGAGTGGGGATGAGGCGTTCGAGCGGGGGTCCTACGAGGAGTCGCTGAGGTACTACCGGGCGGCCCAGGATCGGCGGCCGAATAACGTGAAGATCTACGAGCGGGTGGTGACGGCGGAGAAGTTGGTGTTGGAGGGGAGTCTGGAGAAGATCGAAGAGGCCGTGGGGCAGGGAGATGTGTGGGAGGCCGTGGAGGTAGGCGGGAGAGTGCGGCGGCTGCTGCAGGAGCCGGCGCGGTTGCAGACGTTGGAGATGGCCGTGGAAGAGGCGGTGCTGACCCAGGGGTGGGAGCTAGTGCGAGCCGGTGAGTTCAGCCCGGCGCTGGACCTGGTGGACGCTCACGTGGCGGCGTTCGGGGAGCCCCTGGCGAGGGTGGCGGAGCTCGATGAAACGGTTCGAGACGGGTGGGAGTTGCAGTTGCGGGCGGCGGCACGAGAGCGGTTTATCGAGGGGCTACATGGAGCGGCAGCGCTGTACTACGCGAAGGCGGATCAGGTAGGGACCATGGGAGATGGGGGGGCGGCGGCGATGCAGTCGATGCATCGGGTGTTGCACTTCGATGGGTGGGGGTTGGTGTCGTCAGTAGCGATCGAAGGGTCGGGGCAGTCGGCGATCCTGGATCGGATGTTCGGGGAGGGGCTGCCGGGGGCGATCGTGGACAGTCGAGAGAGCGATCGGTACGGGATGGAGGGAGTGCTGGAGGTGAGCGTGGGGAACCTGCGGTTTGAGGAGTGGGAGGAGCATGAGGGCCGGAGCGGCGAGTATCAGTCGGGGACGCGGCTGGTGACGAACTCGGCGTACACGCGGAAAGAGAGCGAGGTGGCCCAGGCGGAGCGAAACGCGTTGAACGCGGAGCGGTCGTACCGGGACGCCCAGCGGGAGCTGAGCGAGGCGGAGCGGGATCTGGTGGAGCGGCGGCGAAACGACCGGCCACTGGGGATCGCTGAGGGGCGGGTGGAGCGGGCCCAGCGCGATCTGACGAGGCGGCAGACGGAGTGGGAGCGGGCCCGGGATCAAGTGCGGGAGAGGGAGATCGAGCTCAGGGGGATCCCCCGGCAGGTCGAAGAGCCGGTGTACTCCACGCATCACTACGAGGTGACGTTGCAGCGGGCCCGGATGGGGGCGGAGATCGAGGTGTCGATCGCGGTGCCCGGTCGACGGTTCAACTACTCTCGAGATCTGGAGGCGTCGGTGAGCGGGCAGAGTGAACGCCATCAAGCCCAGCCAGTGTTGGGGTTGGCGGCGCGGGGCGACGCGCCGCCGTCGGAGACGGACCTCCGTCGGGAGCTCCTGGAGCAGATCGGCCGGGAGCTGGCAGGGGTGGTGAGACAGGCGTTCACGACGTACCGCCACCAGTGGGTGGGGGAGTTGACGCACCTGTCAGACCGGGAGAAGATCGACCGGCTGGCGCGGTTTGTCCTCCTCGATCCCGGGGAGCGTGACACGGCGCTGGAGCGACAACTGATGTCCCTGTCGGGGTTCTCCGACGCGCCGGCGCTGTTGATCAGGTTACACACCCTGGAGCCGACGTTGAGGTAGCCGTGGGCAGGGGCTCATCACCATTTTGAGTGAGGAACCCAACCCATGGTTGATCTTACGTGCAGGGCGAAGAGCCGCCTGCTGTGTAGTATTGCGCTCGTGCTGATAGTCGCCGGGGGGTGCCGGACGGCGCCGGAGCCGGAGCCCGAGGAGGTCCGAGGTCCGACGGTGGCGCCCGAGGTGGGAGAGCCCGAGGCGACCGGTGAGCCGCCGAAGCGGATCATTTTGTTCATCGGTGATGGGATGGGGCTGACGTCGGTGGCGGCGGCAGCGTATGCGTCGGGGAGTCCCCTGGCGATGATGGAGATGGCGGAGTTCGGGCTGAATACGACACATAGTCACGAGTTTGTTACAACGGACTCGGCGGCGTCGGCGACGGCTCTGGCGACGGGAGAGAAGACTCATTTTGAGGGGGTCGGTCTCGCGCCGACGGGGAATCGGGAGGACGAGGAGGATGAGGGGATGCACCTGAGGACCGTGGTGAGAGCGGCCCAGGAGAGAGACTACCGGACCGGGCTTGTGGCGCCGGTGCGTATCACCCACGCGACGCCGGGGGCGTTCGCGGCCCATAGGTACAATCGGAACCAGTACGAGGACATCGCGTTGGATATGGCGGGGTATGGGCTGGATCTGATGCTGGGGGCGGGGAGTCAGTATTTTGAGGATCGGCAGGACGGCAGGGATCTGATGGCGGAGATGGAGGCCGAGGGGGTTCGTATCGCTCGGTCAGCTGATGAGGTCCGGGAAGCCGCCGGGGAGGCGTCGAGGTTGGTGGGGTTGATGCACGAGAGGGATATGCGGTTTGCGGCGACCGGGGAGCGGGAGATGGAGTTGAAGGAGATGGTGGAGGTGGCGCTGGAGGTGATGGACGAGGGCGATCCGGAGGGGTTCTTCTTGATGGTAGAAGGGGCGTATATCGACTGGGCGGGGCACGCGTTGGACGGGGCGGGGGTGGTGTCGGAGACGTTGGATATGGACAGGGCGTTGCAGGTGGCCCTGGAGTATGCACGGGGGCGAGAGGATACGGTGGTGATCGTGACGGCCGATCATGAGACGGGAGGGATGGATCTGATCGAGGAGGCGGCGGCGCGAGAGTATCTGGAGGTGCTGGGAGGGGAGATGGCGGCCTTTGAGACGACGGTGCCGGAGGGGCTGACGGAGGAGGAGCGGGAGTTGTTCGAGGCGCCCTTTGATTTCGTGGAGATCGGAGAGGGAGAGTTTGGTCCGGCAGGGGGCGGGCAGTTTGTGACCAGTTTCGGGTGGTTTTCGCCAGCGAGCCGGGTCTATGCAGATGGGGGGCGGAGGTTTTCGGCGATGCATACGCCGTTGGTGGTGCCCGTGTTCGCCGAAGGGCGGGGGGCGAGGGAAGCGGCAGCGGTTCGGGACAACGCCGATCTAGGGCGGTTGATGGTGGAGTGGATCGATGGTGAGGCGGGAGTGTCGGACCAGGAGGTGGAGGCGAAGGAACCATCGAAGGTGATCATGATCGTGACCGACGGTCTGGGGATCGGAGCGCTGACGGCCGGGATCTATCACTTTGGCGATCTGGCGATCTGGGGGATGCCGACGGTAGGGGCGTTGTGGACTCATGGGGAAGAGGGGTTGATCGCGTCCAGGGAGGGGGCGTGGTCGAGGCTGGTGCCGTCAGCAGTGCTGGGGGGCGACTCTGAGAGGAGCCCGACGGTGGTGACCCTGGAGGGGTCGGTAGCTCTGGATGGGGGCTTGGGGGAAGCGCTGGAGAGGTCTGGAGACGAGGAGCGGCTGTTGGTGGTGATGCGAGCAGGGGATCTGGGTGCTCTGGCGGCGGAGTTCGACGATGGGGAGCGATACCTGGCGGAGCTGGTGCGTGTGGATCGGGCGGTGAGAGAGGCGGTGGAGTTTGCCCGGGAGGATGGGGACACATTGGTGGTGGTGACGACGTCAGGGGACGATGCGGTGACGGTGATGGATAACCACTACGGGTTTTATTCGAATCGGTGCGGAGCGGCCGTAGAATGTGGGGGAGAGTTTGAGGTGCCCTGGCGGTCTGTGGCGTTGGGATCGGTACACCGGGGAGATGGGCTGAACGACGAAGGGTTGCAGGGAGAGTTCACACCACCGCGGATCGCGTTGCAGTACACGTGGTTGGCGCAGGCGGCGCGGCAGGCGGGGGGAGAGGTGAGGAGCGCCCGGGCGGCGAACTTTGTGCCCCTCTTCGCCTACGGTCCGGGAGCGGAGCGGTGGAGTCGTGTGACCGGCCAGGCCGAGGTGGGCGGCTGGCTTCGGGAGTGGTCGGAGGGAGGCGAAGAGGAGCGGTGAGTCAGGCTGTGGGTTGGGGAGCCTCCCGGAAGAGGTGGATGATGAGGGTGAAGACGAAGAGGACCAGGGCGACGTAGAAGACGACCTGGGCGACGGTGGCAGCGGCGGCGGCGAGGGCGCCGAAGCCGAGGACGGCGGCGACGATGGCGATGATGAAGAATGCGAGTGCCCACCAGAGCATGGGGTACCTCGTGGTCTAAGGGTGCGTGGTTGTTGATTCAAACGTAGGGACAAGATGATGAGCTCAAAAGAAAAGGGTGAGCCAGTGGTGGTGATCCACGGGGGGGCGGGGCGGAAGATCGGGAGCGAAGAGCGGGAGGGGAAGATCAGGGAGGCGTTGGGGGAGATCCTGGAGGAGGTCTACGAGTTGGCGAGGGGAGGGGCGGCGGCGGTGGAGGTAGTGCGGCGGGGATGCATGTTGCTCGAGGATTGCGAGTTGTTCAACGCCGGGAAGGGATCGGCGTTGCAGAATGACGGGCAGATTCGGATGAGCGCCTCCGTGATGGATGGGGACCGGAGGGCGTTCAGCGGGGTGATCAACGTAGAGGGAGTGCGGAATCCGGTGGAGATGGCGGTGGCGTTGCAGGGGAGCCGAGATCGGGTGGTGGCCGGAAAGGGGGCGGAGCGATTGGCGCGGGAGATGGGGCTGCCCGTGTTCGACGCGGTGGTGCCCCGGAGGTGGGAGGAGTGGGTCAAGCAGATGAGGGCCGATCGGAGCCTGGATCAGGCGGCGGTGAGTGTGTCGGAGGAAGAGGATCGGCGGAGCGGGACGGTAGGAGTGGTGGCGTTGGATCGAGGGGGACGGTTGGCGG
>SKON01000240.1 GCA_007120035.1 Myxococcales bacterium | reverse complement strand
GTTAGGAGTACACCTGGGGCGGAGCCCCAGGGCTCCGGTGGCCACCAGAGCGCCGAAGAGAATCTGACCTCCGACCTCTGTCCTCCGACCTCTGGCCTCCTTCCCCGTCCTCCGTACTAATCCTGCTCACAGAGATGATCCTTCGACGGATCTGCCCTGCACTGCTCCACCAACGGGTGTTCCTCCACGCACTGGTCTTCGCACCCGGAGCCCATGCCACAGTTGATGAAGCACATAAAGAACCGGCCGCAGTCGGCAGCGGCGGCACCGCTGGAGCACTCGTTATAGCTGCTCCCGAGGCAGCAGTAGGCGGAGCTGCTGGAGCTGGTGGTGGTGCTCGATGAGCTTGAGGAGCTCTCTTCTGGCTGTTGTTGGGCCTGATGTTCCTGGTCGGCGCGCTGAGTCTCCTGCATGAAGTCCGCCAGCGCCGCCCGTCGTGCCTCCCGCTCGGCCTCTTCCTCGGCCCGGCGGCGCTCCTCCTCGGCTCGGATCTCGTCGTGAACCACCTCCAGGATAGCGTGGACCTCGTCGCGGTCCTCGGGCGCAAACCCGCTGACGATGGCGTAGGAGTTGTTCATGTCCACGATCCGGCGCTGGGTGATGCGGACCACCTCGATTCGCTCGTCGCGCTCGATAAAGAGGTCCACCATGGAGCGGACTTGGCTGGACAGAAAGTAGTTCTGGTTGGTCGCCTCTCGAATCATCTGGAGCCGAGTTCCCGGGTTGGTCTCGGCCTCCAGGCTTGAGCGAAGCTCCATGAACGCACCGCCCTGCATGGGCGGGTTCTCGTAGGTCTGCTGGGCCGCCCCTCCGCTGGAGCGACTACCCGTCGCACAGGCCAGGGCGAAGATCGCCAGGATCGTTAAGACGATGATCAGGGGACGGCTCGATACGACCTTCATGACTCTCTCCTTCTTCGTGGTTCACCAATGACTACCCAGGACCTTGCCCCAAGAGCGGCATCCCTGCAACATGGGCCGCACAACCCGATGAGGAATTTCCGCGCCCCGCGCATAGATTCTCTTACATGTTCTCGTACATGCCTCTGTCCATCGCCGGGACCCTGGAGACGCTCCATGAAACTGAAACATTCAATCACGCTCCGCGCCACCCGCCAGCAGATCTTCGAAGCCATGAAGAGCTCCGAGTTCTTCAAGGAGGTCGAAGACGAGCTCGACCAGGTCTCGTCGATCCGCCTCGTCTCCCTCGATGACCTCCCCGACGGTCGGATCCGTCGCACCGTGCGATACACCGCGCCCACCCAACTGCCGCGATTCCTCAAGCGGTACGAGGACAAGGCCCCCGACGAGATCCACTGGGACGAGATCACCGACCTCGACCCAGAGCGAGGCCATATGCGGTTTGAGATCCGCCCCGACGCCCCCGGCCACTGGCATGAGAAGTACGAGAACGAGGGGCATATCTACATCCGGGAGAAGGCCAACGGCACCAGCGAGGTGGAGCGCACGCTGGAGTACTCCGTGAGCTTCCCGGGGATGGGCTTCGTCCTCGAGCGGGCGCTGCGGCCCGAGATCGACGCGATCTTGACGGCTCAGGATCGGGTGCTTCAGCGACGGTTCTAGGCCGACTTGGTCTCGCAAGAAACGGCCGAAGGCCGAAGCTACGCTCCGACCTCCGACCTCTGACCTCTGACCTCCGTTACCTTAAGGCACTCGAGCCAAGCGCTCCGAACACAAACCGCACCATGTCCATCCGCGCGACCACGTCCTGCAGCTGCTCCAGTCGGTGGTCACGGACGGCCCGCATCTGGTTGTACTCGGCCGTTCCCGGCGTCATCGTCTCGAGTTGATCGTTGACCTCGTGGTACCGGTCGGCGAGCTCGTTGGCCCAGTCGATCATCTGCCCGGAGATGGTCCGGCCCTCGATGTCAGCCACCTGGTAGACCTGGTAGGTCACGGGGTGCTGGAACTCCTTGATAGGCACTCCGGGCCCGAAGGGCTGGGACTCATCGGTGGTGGTGGCGATCTTGGTGTAGTGGCTGAAGTCCACGGACCGATCCTCCCACCCGGAGTTGTAGATCATCCCGCCGGCCAACATGTTGAACTTGATGTTCATCGAGTCCGGGGTCAGCACCCGGGGAGCTCCGTTCTGAGGGTTCTCCGCCCCACGACCGAAGGTCCCGGGATCGATGGGCCGAGGCGCCACGTACTCCCCGTTCTCCAACACCCCGCCGAACTCCTGGTAGTCACCCAGGAGGGTCCCGCTGAGCATGGCCAGCATCTCGTCGGTGAACACCGTCCAGTACGACGACGAGGTCGCCCGGAAGTCCGTGAAGAAGGCGCTCTGGGAGAAGTTGGCGTTCAGATCGAAGATCATCTGAGAGGCCACCATCTTGTCGATGAACGAACCCACCCGATCGATCCGATACTCGTACTCATTGGTGAACCCGAAGTTGTAGTGGGCCCCCTGCGACCGAGGCACGTCCAGGTAGTTGTCGCACTCCCCGCCGGCCGCGTGGTACCGAGCCGGCACGTAGGTGTTCGACAGGTCGTAGAACCAATGCTCGTCGATGGCCGACTGGTTCGGGTCGTAGAGGCAGAATCGCCCCGTCTCGGGCATCGCCATCACCTCATTGTAGAAGTTGAAGGCGTCCATAGAGGCCCGCTGCAGGTCGTCGGTGAAGTCACCGATATCAAACCACCGGTAGAGAGCGTAGTACCGGAAGGGCTCCTGGGTGGTCTGGAAGGTGTTGAAGAGCCGGCTGATGTAGTTGTTGTAGTTCTCGTACATCCGGCTGATGCTGTGCCGACGGTATCGCCAGAACGGCTGGAAGGCCCGGTAGCTGTCGAAGGCGTGATTGACCATCTCGGTCTGGTTCGCCCCGAAGTCCCACACCTCACAGCCCAGGGTCCGGCCTCGGAACTCATCGGCGCAGAACTCGTACTCCACGGTCCGGTCGATCACGGGCTCCGAGCCGGGGCCGAAGTCATAGCGCAGCCAGTTCTCGGTGTTCTGCTCGATGCCCTCTCGCCGAATCCGCATGGCGTCTTCGATGGGCATGTAGTCCCGGCCGTTGATGATGATATCCACCCCGTGGGCGAAGCGGTCCGCCACGGGATCCGTGGGGCTCATGGAGCCGCTCGCCAGGATCAGCGGCAGCTCGGTGTAGTCCCGGATCCAGGAGTCGTAGCTCAGGAGGTTCGGCAGCTCGACGTCATCTCGCCAGTACTCCACGGCCTCCCCGTAGGCGAACTTGATCGCCGCCAGGTCGTACTTCCCGAGGCCCACAAACCGCCCCGTGAAGTCCGCCGCGTAGTCCATCACGCTGGCGAGCTGGAACTCCGACAACGTCAGGTAGTCCATGTCCTCCCGGTCGGTGAACTCCTGCACGAGCTCACCCTGGATGCTGTAAGCCTCGTCTTCGGTGATCCGCCCCTCCACCACGGCCTTCTGAATCAGCCAGTACTCGTCGTGGTAGTTCAAGGCGTCCGTGCTGGCCGCGAAGTTGTGCCGCAGGCCCACGGCGTGCCCGATCTCGTGGAGCTGGGTCCCCACGAACATCCCGTTCATGAAGTACTCGATCAGCTCAGCCCGGCTCTTGCCCCGGAAGTAGTCGGCCACACCCCGGTAGGTCACCATGGACTCCGCCATACGGGTCGCCGAATCCAGGGTCATGATATTGCGCTCCGCCAGCAACCGGTCCCGCTCCAGCATCCGGTGATAGGCCACCCGGGGGCTGTTGAAGTCCAGGTACACCTGGTTGAACTGGTCGTCGTCGTAGTGAAGGCCGAACCGTTCGTGGGCGATCGCCTCCATGGCGAGCTGCACCTCGACGCTGCTCATGATGAAGTTCTTGACGTCCGGGTTCTGCAGGAACTGAACCATCCGCTCGTCCCGGGCCTGGGCCTTCGACGCCGCCATCACCAGTCGGTCCACCTCGGCCTCGATCCGCTCGCGGCCGTGGGAGAGGATGAAGGGGTGGAGGTCGTCCACGCTGGGACGCTCGGCGAACTCCGTGGGGCTGGCCTCGGCGGGGTTCACGCCCATCCGCAGCGACATCTCCTGCCGCGCCTCCTGGGTCAACCCGAATCGCTGGCTCGCCGTATCGGTGTTGTGGAAGAGATCCCGTCGAATCTGGGTGCCCGACATGATGTCTTCGTCGGAGAGCTCCCCGTTGAAGTACTGCACCAGGTCCGCCGCGTAGGTCGCGATCCGCCGGATGTAGGCCCCGGCGTAGTTGGCGTTGCCCTGGATCAGCTCACCCGTCAGGGGATCCGCCGCCGACGGTCCGTAGCCCGCCCAGGGGACGCTCTCCTCCACCCAGTTGAAGAAGCTGTACCGGAGGTCGCCGAACCGCTCCCAGCTGAACCGGGCGTCGGCGTCGTCGCGAGTCTCCGTAGCCCACTCCAGCTCGGCGCAGAGCTGGGTCCGAGCCTGGTTCGACAGGTCCCAGAGGGCTCGCTCCAGGCGTTCGTCGTCGGCGATGGTCCCCACGAACTGCTGGAAGATGCTGTGGACGCTCTCCCGGTCCTCAGGCATCCCCTCGCCATAGGTGTTACGCCACTGAACCAGGGGCCCAGGGTGGCAGCTGTTCTCCACGATCCGGTACATCTGAGTGTGGCCGTAGTGCTCCTCCAGGACCTCGTCGAGCTCGGCGTCGGTGATCCCCTGTGCCACCTTCACGGCCCCGCGGAACGCCTCATCCCACCCGGCGGCCGTCACCTGGGCGGCCTCGAACATGAACTCCGGGTACTCCACGTTCAGGTGGAAGGTGATCGGCTTCGGGATTCGCTCCTCCGCCGGCAGGGTCTCCCCGTCTTCTCCCACCATGGTCTGCCAGATATTCCACCGGTTCACCCAGTACTGTCGGGTGTCGTCGGCGGTCCCCACGAACCGATCCCAGAACACCCGCTCCGTCCGGAAGTAGCCGAACCGACCATGGAAGTCGAAGCTCGCCGGACGGCACCGCTCCTCCCAGTCGTATCCCCACTCCTCCATCAGCCAGCTCCGCACCTCCTCGGTGCACTCGATCTCCACCTGATACCCCAGGGTCGAGTCATACACATCGGCCACGAGCATACGCTCTCCGTATGGCGAGTCGTCTCGGGTGATCTGCCGGTTGTCCGTGTAGTTCAGCGGAACGTAGGTCTTTTCTTCGGGGACCCGCATGAAGAAGTTCCGCAGGGTCACACGCCCCCCCTCGCAGCTAAAGATCGTGTCGTATCCGTAGGACCCGTAGCAGGCCATGATGTCCGTGTTAAAGGCATACTCCGTGACGGTGTCGATGTACTCGTCGGTGATCCGGGTCCGGTGGGGGTGAGGGCGATCGGCTTCCTGGGGGAAGGTGTACTGCACAGGGGCGACCTGCACGTACATCCCCAGCATTCGGATCCCCTCCACCATATTCCGCGACCAGTCGACCCGCATGTAGTCCCGCTCATACCAGGGGCGATCCGAGGCGTTCTCCATGATCACGTTGCTCGGCTCCCCGGTCGCCGCGTTGTAGGAACGCTGCACATCGAAGTGTCCCCGGATCGGGAACGCCGCCACCACCCCGAGACGGCGGGTCTCGTCGTCGTCGAAGCCGTCCATCAACCCGTCGGCGAGCTCCACCGTGGAGTGGGCGTAGAGATAGTTCTCCGTGACGGTCCATCGGATCCGCTTCAGATCGGCCTGGAGCGCCTTGAAGATCATCGACCCCTGCATGTCCGTGTCGATCACGGTCTGCTGGAAGTACCACTCGTCGTCATTCAGGAACTGCTCCTTCTCCACCAGGTTGGGCTGCACCCGGTCGATATCTCCGACCTGCTGCGCACACCCGGCGGCCCACACCATCATCAGGGCCACCACCAGGCCCCAGCTCCCAACTCTTATCACGGGTCTATCAATCATCGTCGCTCTCCTGGATTCACCATTCCGTCGAACCGGCACGCTCCTGTTCGTCGCGTAACACCGACTCACTACAGTCAATGTTCATGCCAGGGAGGATGCTGCTGGCATCCCGTTGGTTTTTCTCGGCTTTTGGGACTGTTCGAATATCAACGCCCCTGCATGGCGCCCTGTGTTGGGGTCACGCCTACGGTCTACTGAGGGGCCTGCGAGGGTCTGTGGCTTCCCCGGCTCTGGCAGATGGCCTGGAGCAAGGAGTACACCTGGGCCAGAGGCCGCAGGCTCCCGGTCGAGATGCCCGCAGAGCGCACGGGCAACCAGAGATCAAAAAAAGAGGCCCGTGGTCACCCACGGGCCTCTGAAACCTTCGTTATCGAAGGCCGCAGGCCGAAGCTACACTCCGTCCTCCGACCTCCGACCTCCGACTTCCGTCACCTGAGGGCGCTGGCGCCCAGGGCACCGAAGACGAACCGGACCATGTCCATCCGAGCCACCACATCCTGGAGCTGCTCCAGTCGGTGATCCCGAACGGCGCGGACCTGGTTGTACTCCGCCGTTCCCGGCGTCAGCGTCTCGAGCACGTCGTTGGCCTCGTGGTACCGATCGGCGAGCTCGTTGGCCCACTCGATCATCCGCCCGGCCACCGTGGTGCCGCCGATATCGGCCGCCTGGTAGACCTGGTAGGTCACGGGGTGCTGGAACTCGAGGATGGGCACGCCATCAGCGAAGGGCTGCGACTCGTCGGTGGTGGTCGAGACCTTCACCTGGTGCGAGAAGTCCACCGTACGGTCTTCCCAGCCGGAGCTGTAGATCATCCCACCGACCAACATGTTGAACTTCACGTTGATCGAGTCCGGGGTGAAGATCCGGGGAGCGCCGTTCTGCGGGTTCTCGATCCCTCGACCGAAGGTCCCGGGATCGATGGGCCGCGGCGGCAAGTACTCACCATGCTCCACGATCCCGCCGTAGTCCTGGTAGTCACCGAGGATGCCACCCCGCAAGAGGGCGAGCATCTCATCGTTGAACACCGTGTAGTACGACGACGAGGTCGCCCGGAAGTCCGTGAAGAAGGCGCTCTGAGCGAAGTTCGCGTTCAGGTCGAAGATCATCTGGGAGGCGATCATCTTGTCGATGAAGGATCCCACCCGGTCGATCCGATAGGCGTACTCGTTGGTGAACCCGAAGTTGTACAGCGCTCCGTGCCCTCGAGGGATGTCGAAGTGGTCCCCGCAGGTTCCACCATCGGAGTGGTACCGGGCCGGCACATAGGTGTTGCTCAGGTCGTAGAACCAGTTGGAGTCGATGGCCGACAGGTTCGGGTCGTAGAGGCAGAACCGACCGGTCTCCGGCATGGCGATCACTTCGTTGTAGAAGTTGAACGCGTCCATGGAGGCCCGCTGGAGGTCGTCGGTGAAGTCACCGATATCGAACCACCGGTAGAGGGCGAAGAACCGGAAGGCGTTCTGGGTCTGCTGGAAGGTGTTGAAGAGCCGGTTGATGTAGCTGTTGTAGTTCTCGTAGAGCCGGCTGATGTTGTGCCGACGATACCGCCAGAAGGGCTGGAAGGCCCGGAACGTATCGAAGGCGTGGTTCACGGTCTCCGTCTGGTTCGCGCCGAAGGCCCACACATCGCACCCGAGGGTCCGACCGCGAAGATCATCGGCGCAGAACTCATACTCCACGGTCCGGTCGATCACAGGCTCATTGCCGGGACCGAAGTCGTAGGTGAGCCACTTGCTGGTGTTCGACTCGATGCCTTCTCGGCGGGCCGTGATGGCCTCGGAGATGGGCATGAACTCTCGACCGTTCATGATCAAGTCCACACCGTGAGCGAACCGGTCGACCAGGGGCTCTTCGGAGCTCATAGAGCCGCTGGCGAGGATCAGGGGAAGCTCGGAGTAGTCCCGGACCCAGGTATCGTAGCTCAAGAGGTTGGGCAGCGGGATGTCCTCACGCCAGACCTCAACAGCCTCCCCGTAGGCGAAGTTGATCGCCGCGAAGTCGTACTTTCCGAGGCCAGCGAACCGAGCCGTGAAGTCACCGGTGTAGTCCATCACACTGGCCAGGCGGTACTCGCTCTCGCTGAGGTAGTCCACGTCATCACGACCGGAGATCTCTCGAGCGAGCTGCCCCTGGATGCTGTGGGCTTCTTCCTCGGAGATCCGACCTTCGACGACGGCCTGGCGAATCAGCCAGTACTCATCGTGGTAGTTCAGGGCGTCCGTGGTGGCCGCGAAGTTGTGACGCAGACCCACGGTGTGACCGATCTCGTGGAGCTGGGTACCGATGAACATTCCGTTCATGAAGTACTCGATCAGCTCCGTTCGGGTCTTGCCCCGGAAGTAGTCGGCGACCCCGCGATAGGTGACGAGCATCTCCGCTTTGCGGGTCATGGCGTCCAGGGTCATGATGTTCCGCTCAGCGAGCATCCGGTCCCTCTCCAGGGTCCGGTGGTAGGCGACCCGGGGGCTGTTGAAGTCCAGGTAGACCTGGTTGAACTGCTCGTCGTCGTAGTGGAGGCCGAACCGCTCATGAGCGATGGCTTCCATGGCGAGCTGCACTTCCACGTTGCCGATCAGGAAGTTCTTCACGTCCGGATGCTGGAGGAACTCGATCATCCGCTCATCCCGGGCCTGGGCCTTGGAGGCGGCGACCGCCAGACGTTGGACTTCTTCTTCGATGCGAGCCCGACCGTGGCTCAAGATGAAGGGGTGGAGATCATCCACGGAGGGACGCTCTTGGAAGTTCGTCGTGCTCGCCTGGGCCGGATCCACGCCCAATCGGAAGGACATCTCCTGACGACCTTCCGGGGTCAGACCGAACCGCTGGCTCGCCGTGTCGGTGTTGTGGAAGAGGTCTCGTCGGATCTGGGTCCCGGCCATGATGTCTTCGTCGGAGAGCTCCCCGTTGAAGTACTGCACCAGGTCGGCGGCGTAGGTAGCGATCCGTCGGATGTAGGCACCGGCGAAGTTCGCGTTCCCCTGGATCAGCTCACCCGTGAGGGGGTCAGCAGCGGACGGGCCATAACCAGCCCAGGGAACGCTCTCTTCTACCCAGTTGAAGAAGCTGTACCGGAGGTCGCCGAAGCGCTCCCAGGTAAACCGAGCGTCCAGGTCGTCGCGGGTCTCCGTGGCCCACTCCAGTTCGGAGCAGAGCTGGGTTCGGGCCTGGTTCGACAGGTCCCAGAGGGCCGCCTCCAATCGGGCGTCGTCGGCGATGGTGCCCACGTAGGTCTGGAAGATGCCGTGGACGCTGTCGCGATCCTCGGGCATTCCCTCACCGAAGGTGTTCCGCCACTCGACGAGCGGTCCGGGGTGGCAGCTGTTCTCCACGATTCGGTACATGTGGGTGTGGCCGTAGTGCTCTTCCAGGATCGCGTCGAGCTCCTCGTCGGTGATCCCTTGCGCCACCTTGACAGCGCCACGGAAGGCCAGGTCCCACTCGTGGGCGGTCTTCTGAGCGGCGTCGAACATGAACTCCGGATACTCCAGGTTCAAGTAGAAGGTGATCGGCTTGGGAATCCGGTCTTCCATGTCGAGTTCGTTTCCGTCCTCGTCGACCATGGTCTGCCAGATGTTCCACCGGTTCACCCAGTACTGTCGGGTGTCATCGGCGGTACCGACGAAACGATCCCAGAACACCCGATCGGTGCGGAAGTAGCCAAAGCGACCGAAGAAGTCGAACACCGCAGGCCGGCACCGAACCTCCCAGTCGTATCCCCACTGCTCCATCAGCCAGCTTCGGACCTCTTCGGTGCACTCCACCTCCACCTGGTAGCCCAGGGTGGAGTCGTACACGTCGGCCACCAGCATCCGCTCACCGTAGGGAGTGTCGTCCCGGGTAAGCTCCTGAGCGTCGAGGTAGTTCAGAGGAAGGTAGGTCTGCTCTTCCGGGACCCGCATGAAGGAGTTACGCACGGACACGCGACCGCCTTCACAGTTGAAGATCGTGTCGTATCCGTAGGCGCCGTAGCAGGCCATGATGTCCGTGTTCGCGGCGTACTCCGTGACGGTGTCGATGTAGTCATCGGAGATCCGAACTCGGTTGGGGTGGGGACGATCCGACTCCTGCGGGAAGGTGTGACCCAGAGGAGCCATCTGGAAGAAGCCGCCCAACATCCACAGGCCGTTGGCCATACTCCGGGACCAGTCGACCCGCATGTACTGACGCTCGTACCAGGGACGGTCCGAGGCGTTCTCCATGATCACGTTGCTCGGCTCGCCGGTCGCGGCGTTGTAGGAGCGCTGCACGTCGAAGTGGCCCCGAATCGGGAACGCGGCGACCACGCCGAGGCGGCGAGTGTCGTCGTCATCGAACCCGTCCATCAGGTTGTCGGCCAGCTCCACCGTGGAGTGCGCGTAGAGATAGTTCTCCGTCACAGTCCATCGGATGCGCTTCAGCGGCCCCTGATAGGTCTTGAAGATCATCGAGCCCTGCATGTCCGTGTCCACGACGGTCTGCTGGTAATACCATTCGTGGTCGGTCAGGAACTGCTCCTTCTCCAGCAGTTCCGGTTGGGTTCGGTCGAGATCGCCGACCTCTTGGGCGCAGCCCACCGTCATAGACAGCGCGACCAACATGGTCGTCACGACTGCCAGGTGCCACTTCGAAAAGCCGTTCATCCTATTCTCCTCGCGGTTATGCTCCCCGACACGGGAGCCGCTTTCAATTGCCCACAGGGCCAAACCAGGCCGCACACAGTGCAGACCAAGGCATTCGACATACTGGTCTACAAGAGACC
Source organism: Myxococcales bacterium (assembly GCA_007120035.1). Lineage (GTDB taxonomy): Bacteria > Myxococcota_A > Bradymonadia > Bradymonadales > Bradymonadaceae > SKON01. The sequence continues at coordinate 20,697 of SKON01000240.1, read as the reverse complement.
GGAGTTGGGTCCCCCTTGTCAAGGAATATTTGCGGACCCGATCCCATTACAGGGGTTGCTCTGAGGCCCCTGGTGACCATCATCTTCAATGCGGTCGCCTCTCACGCCGTGCGCCGCCGGTCCCGTTCGCCGCCTTCGCCGGGATCGCCCTGTGGAAAAAGTAGGGGTTTCACTTGATCAGGGGGATCAATTCCGCTAGGTCCTGCCTCGCATTTTGGAACTGCGGGTGGGCCTTTCGACGGTCTCCCACGAGCCAACGAGAAGATCATGTCTGTCGCACAATGGGCACTATTACTGGTGATGTACGGCCATATGGCCACCGCCGACGATCTCGACTTTCCCGAGGTCGAGGCCCCGCCGATCCAACAGACCGGCCTGGCCTCCTGGTACGGCGACGGCTCCTGGCACGGAGATATCACGGCCAACGGGGAAGCCTTCGACCCCACCCAACGGACCTGCGCCCACCGGAGCCTCCCGTTCAACACCATGGTGCTGATCGAGAACCGGGCCAACGGACGGCGGGTCTGGTGCCGGATCAACGATCGTGGACCTTACGGGTATATTAAGGAAGACGGGACGTGGGACTTTGTGGTAAGTAGCTCCCCGGAAAAAAACTGGCGAGGAATTCTGGACATGTCCATCGCCACCGCCGAAGCTCTTGGTACGTTGGAAGTAGGCCTCCAACAGGTGCACCTGCGGTATTGGACGCGCCCCTCCCGGAGCCACTTCCACCTGGCTGTGATGAATCCTTAAGATGGTGATCGGTTTGAGACTCCCACTCCTGCTCGCGCTCGCTGTACTCTCGCTCTCTTTGTTCACCGGTTGCTCCACGATCCAGCAACAGCTCCAACCGGTGATCTGCGATTGTGAGGTCGCCGACACCTGCGCACCCACCCCCCGGGATATTGAGATCGCCACGGCCATCGCCGTCTATCAGGTCGAGGCCGCCCACACCCAGGCGATGGCCCTCCACCACCCGTCCGATGTCGACCTCGACGAAGCCCTCGCCAGCGCCGACGACAGCGACGTCGCCGACGCCGCCGACGCCAACGAAGTAGACACGGCAGACCCGATCTTGGAGGAGCAGGCCGACGAAGCACCTCAGGTGGAGACCGCGGTCCGACAGGCCGCCGCCCAGCAGGCCCCGGCCCCTCAGGCACAGCCCCGCGCCACCCGGCCTGCCCCTCAGCAAGCCACCGGCGACGTGGCCAATCCCGCGGTCACCTCGGCCATGATCCCCTTGAGCACCGAGCGAGAGCGAGCCACCTTCGCCACGGCCTACGGGTTCAACCCCCCCGCCGGCGCCCTCGCTTTCCAGGGCGGCTTCAACGCCACCGGGGATCATACGATCGCCATGTATCTCCCCGGACAATCCCTCCGCTTCTACCGCGACGGCTCCCTCATCGCTCAACACCGCTTCGAGGATCACGCCCCGGTGGACGCCGACCTCGGCGTGGAGCCCACCGCCGTGAACCTCACCGGCGGTGACGCCCAGCAGCTCCAGCTCGTCCACGCCGTGCCAAACGACGACGGCATCACCTACTACCTGGGCATCTACAAGGTGATCGGTCAGTTCGTCGGCACCACCTTCTACAAGCCCATCGCTCGCCAGGCCGCTGACGGCCAAGTCCAGCGGATCGCTGACTTCCGGTTCCTCGAAGGCGAAGACCATCGCGTCATCGAGTGGACCGACCTCGATGGCGACGGACAGCCCATTGGCGAGCCCACCCTCTACGAGTGGAACCGCTGGGAAGGCGTCTTCCGCGTCCCCGGTCCTCCGCCGACGGCCCCCGTCCGCGAAGCCCCCGTGAGCTGATTTTTCCTCCTGTGTGAGCCACGTTGATCGGTTGGCCCGCAGCGGGCCTTGGCCCGCGAGGACCCTCGGGCGTAGCCCGACTCGCCAAGCCTCGTGGCCTTGGCCCGAGGGGAGGTTCCGCGCCGCCCTCTATCTCCGTCATAGAATCGGTCCTCCTCGGGGGTTCATCCACCAGCGACCCCCGGAGGCGAATCTGGCACTACGTCCGGGTACGCCAATCGGTCCTCCTCGGCGGTTCGTCCACCAGCGACCTCAGGAGACGAATCTGGCACCTCCCCTCGGGCAAAGGCCACGAGGCTAAGCGAGTCGGGCCTGAAACAGCGGCCCGAACTTCCTCGCGGGCCAAGGCCCGCTGCGGAATGGAGACAACCCACCGACGGAAATCGATCACCCTTTTTCCTCCCAGGGGGTGACAACTCGGTGACCGTGGGCTATCTTAGTGATAGCTCACTTCGTCGCCGGTCTCGGCACAACATCTGGGAGGCCTCATGGTCTTTGACGTGCGTTGCTTCAAATGTGGGGAGCACGAAGCCCGATTGGTCCTCGGCGGCCGCTCCATCATCCACGCCCGATGCCACGCCTGCGGCACAAACCTCCTCGCCGAGGTGATGGAGCTCGAGCAAGAGGTGCTCGACGCCAAACGACAAGTCCCGTCAAGGCAGTCACTCTCCACCCAAGAATTTGAGACCGAAGCCGAGGCGCTACCACCTCAGGCCTGATCACCTTCGCCACCCCTGGTCTCCACCACCACCCGCTTGTCCTCAGCATCCCACCGCAAGAGAATCCGCTGGCCCGCGTCTCCGCGGAGCAACGCCTCTGCCGTGGGGTTCACCAGGAGCTGATCGACGATCTCTTCCACGGCACGAGCCGACGCCGCCCTCCCCGCCCGACACCGCAGCTCCTCATCCAACCCATCGCCGATCTCGACCTCCACCTGGTACTCCCGGGAGGTGCTCTCCACGAATCCCTTCGCCAGGGCCTCCAGCAGCGTCCGGGATCCGTCGCCTTCGCCGGAGAGATCGACGAATTGGACCACCCCGTCGACGCGCCCCCGCAACCTTCGGATCAGGGGTCCACGATCGCCCTCGTCGACAGACTCCTTTCGATCTCCCCCGAACCCGATGGGCCCGGCCTTACCCGCCGCCAGCGATACCGTAAGCACGAAGATCGCGTTCGTCGCGTCCGCCCGGTGCCCTCGAGTGTCGGCGAGCTCACCCTCCTCCAGGAGGCGCAAGATCCGATCCTGGATCCGGGGATGGGCCCGGTCGAAGTCCTCCAGAAGGACCACGCTCGCCGGCCGCCGCCGTAGGGGCGTCACCAACATATCTGCGTCCTCATACCCCACGTACCCGGGCGGCGATCCGATCAGGCGGCTCAGGGCGTGAGACTCTTGAAAGTCCGTCATGTCCAGGCGAATCAGGGCTCGCTCGTCGGAGAAGACCTCTCTCGCCAGGGCCTCGGCCGCCGTCGCCTTGCCCACCCCGGGAGGCCCCAGGAAGGCCAGCACCGCCAGGGGCTTACGCTGCCGGGCGTTCTTCAGACGACTCGATACCAGCACCCGGGCGACCTGCCCCATGGCGTCGTCCTGACCGAGCACGGCCTCCCGCAACCGATCCTCGAGCCCGACCCACCAGGAGATCTCCCCCTTCATCAGCCGGTCCAGGGGGATCGCAGTTTTCAGATGAACCTGCCGGGCCACGGCGTCGCTTCCCACCTCCACGCCGGTCCCCCGGCGGTTGGCCTCGTCGATACAGGCGTCCATCAGGAGCTTTTTGGCCTTATCCGGGAGCCGCTGCTCCGGCAGATACCGCTGGGATAAGGTGATCGCGCTCTCCACGGCGTCGTCGGTGACCTTCACCTCGTAGTCCGCCTCCAGCGATGGGGAGAGCGCCTTCAAGATGGTCTTCACCATCTCCTCGCTGGGCTCGGCGATCTCGATCCTCTCGAAGCGCCGCTTCAGCGCCGGATCTTGCTCGAACCATCGATGGTACTCGTCCTCCGTGGTGGCCCCCACCACAGCGATCGTCCCCGACGCCAGGGCGCTCTTGAAGTGATTGGGCACCTCCGCCGGGGTGTTGCTCCCGGACCGCGGCGAGAACACGGCGTGGGCTTCATCGATAAAGAGGATCACGTCCTGGCTGGCTTCCTCGATCAGGCTCTTGATCCGGGCCTCCAGATCGCCCCGATAGCTGGTCCCGCTCATCAGGCTGGCCCCGTTGATCTCGATCACCCGAAAGCCCTGCAGGTTCTTCGGGCCCCGACCGCTCGCCAGGGCTTCGGCCATCCCCACGGCCAGGGCGGTCTTCCCGACCCCGGCCTCCCCGGTTAGCAGCGGGTTGCGCTGCTCCTGGCGCATCAACACGTTGAACACCCGCTGCAGCTCTCGCTCCCGGCCCACAATGCGGGGCAACGCCCCCTCCATGGCCTCGTGGGTCAGATCTCGCCCCAACATGTCCAACGTCGGCGAGGACTGTCGCCGGGCCACGAAATGCAGCGCCGCCTCGATGGGCTCAGCGTCGGCCAACACTCGAGGATCTCCCAGGGCGTTGCGGCACTCCTCCTCCAGCCCCAGAGCCTGAACGAGCTCCAGCGACGACCCTCCATCCTCCAGGAACGCCTCCACCAGGTCGGACTCCCCGACCAGCCCCTCCCCGGCGTGCTGCACGGACCATTGGAGCATTCGGATCATCCGCGGGGTCAGCGTCTTTCGCCCGATCAAGAACTCCGGGATGCCCTCGGGCTTGGTCCCGATCAATCGAATCAGCTCTTCCCGCAGCCGCCCCGGCTCGAGCCCCCGAGCCCGAGCGGACCGCCAGATCACGGACTCCCGCACGGAGGCCATCATCGCCACCAGGTGGGGGGTCCCCAAGAATGACGTCCCATGGGAGGAGGCGATCTTCATCGCCCCTCGCAGGATCCCCCGGCTGGTCTCGTCAAAGGCGTCGAGCCGCAGCAGGCCCCGCTCGTCGAAGAGCTCATCGCCCCGCCCCTCGCTGAGCCGCCGCACGGCCCACCGCACCGACGCCGACTCCACGGCCTCCACTCGCCACCGCACGGAGCGGACCAGATCCTCCTCGGCGAGCCGGGTGCTCCCCCGGCCCAGGGCCAGGTCCCATGCCTCCTCCAGGATCCGCGTAAACCCCCGGGAGAAGCTGGTCCGATCCAATTGAGGCGTGGGCCCCGGCTCCTCCTCTTCGATCTCTCGAGCCAGCACCCGCAGGCGATTGGCCACCTCCGTCGCCGGCACCACCCCTTCGGTCCCCAGGGCGATCAGCCGCGCCAGCTCGGCGTTCCCCCGATCCAGCAGGGCGATCACCAGATCAAGTGGCAAGAACATCCGGCGACCGAGCTCCCCCAACTCCCCCTGCACCGAGAGGAGCACCTCCCGAGCACCATCGGTCAGCCGGTCCATCCGGAGCTTCCCGTCGGGCTCAAAGAGAGGTTCTTTAAAGAGAGTCTTCATCCGTAGCCTTCTGACACCGAATTCACGCTTCTCCCAGTGTACCCGAAGAGCCGCTGAGTTTCATGAATATTTCGTCCCGTCTCCCGGGTTTCTCCCAGGTCTTCTACGAGTTCTTCCGGGCCCGGGCGACCAGGAACCCCCCGAAACGGCCCAGCGGCGTGTCCCGTCCCACAAACTCCAGCCGCCGCAGCGCCGACCCCACCACGGGCACCCGATGAAAGAAGGCCGCCGGGGTGAAGATCCGAACCCCGGCCCACCCTTCGAGCTCCACGCCACCTGGCAGATACTCCACGATCTTCCCCGGCTCGTCCCACCGGGTATACACCGCCGACTCCTTGGTCTCCTCGGAGATCCGCTTGGCCCCTCCCAGGGTTCGGGCCAGGTACCGCAGGCTGTAGGGGTTGTAGAACTCCAGGAAGAGCTGGCCCCCGGGCCGGGTCACTCGCCCGCACTCCCGCAGGGCCTGCTCGATGTCCCGGACGTGGGCCAGCACTTTGAAGCTGTACACCACATCGAAGGACTCGTCCTCGAAGGGCAGATCCGTGGCGCATCCCTCGACCACATCGAGCCCCCTGGCTTTGGCCTGTTCCAGCATCCCCGGGCTCAGGTCGATTCCCCGGGCCGATCGGGCCAGGGGCTCCACCCGCTCCAACAGAAGCCCCGTACCGCACCCCACCTCCAGGACATCTCGCTGCCCCACGACGCTCTCTAAGAGGTCCACCTGAAGATCGTCGATCAGCCGATGGTAGCCGTGGTGACGCTCCCGCTCGTACCAGTTGGCGAACTCGTTGTAATAACTGCGGTTGTCCTTGGCTGCCATATCCTGTCGCGCTCCGTGATCGGTGGGAAACCACCCCCTTTGTACCGATCACAAAGAGGCCGCGCAACTAACGGCCCCGCCGCTGGTCCAGGGCCTTGCGAAGAGCGTCGATCTCGGGATCGGCGGGCTCCACCCCGCTTCGGCCCGGCTCAAACCGCTCTCGGTGCCACTTCGCCGCCCGCCGGTGGAGGCTCGCCAGATCCTGATCGGGGGCCTCCGTCCCGACCCCGATCCGCAGCCGATCCTCGTGGAGCCGGGCCAGCGTCAGGTGACGTCGCTTCAGCTTTCGATGCAGCCGATGGGCCTCCTCGCCCTGATTCAGCTCCGGCGTCGCCTGGAGCTGGTCGAACTCCTCGTAGTGGATCCCCAGCTGCCGGTATTGCCCCTGGATCTCCGCCTCAAACCCCTCGAGCTGCTCCGGCGTCAGCGAGAGCTGCGGCCGGGCCTCCTCTCCGGTGATCATCTCGGCCTGCACCACCTCCCCTGGTGGGTTCCCCATGCTGTTCACCCCGCAGGCAGCCCCCACCAGTGCTCCTCCCAAGACCACAGCCCATACGCATAACCCCACGTCGATTCGACTCATCTCATCTCCCCCCGGCAAAAGAACTGGTTCTCCTACCGAGAAATCTGCACACCGTCGGAGATCATGACAGCCCGCCTCAACTGGGGTAAAGTCGTCTGACGACCAACGGTCCACGTCCACCGGAGAGCCCCCATGGGACGCACCCAGCGCCTGGATCAACCCCGAGAGTTCGGCAAATATCAGCTCGTTGCCCTCCTGGCTCACAGCCGGATGGCCGACGTCTACAAGGCCAAGAGCCACGGCGTCGAGGGCTTCGAGAAGGTCTACTGCGTCAAGATGTTCCACCACGGACTGGCCGCCCACCCGCAGTTCGTGGAGGCCCTGATCGACGAGGCCAAGCGGTCCGTCGCCCTCTCCCACGCCAACATCGCCCAGGTGATCGACCTGGGCCTCGTCGAAGAGGTCAATCGGTACTACGTTGCCATGGAGTACGTCTCCGGCTTCGACCTGGCCCGGACTCTGCGCCTGGCCCAATCCTGCCGGTATGCCTGGCCCCAGAACCTGTCGGTGTTCATCGCCTCCGAGATCGCCAAGGCCCTGGACTACGCCCACCGCCGAAAGGACTTCAACTTCAACAACCTCAACATCCTCCACCGGGCCCTCCGCCCGGAGAACGTGATGCTCTCCTTCGACGGGGAGATCAAGATCACCGACTTCGGCCTCTCCCGAGCCCTGGAGTCCACCCCGGCCCTCGACGAAGAAGAGGAGCGCCAGCGGATCCTCTACTCCCCCCCGGAAGTTCTCCGGGGAAAGCCCTACAACCGACAGAGCGACATCTTCGCCTTAGGGCTACTCCTCTATCAGATGATCACCGGCGTTCACCCCTACGACGCCCCCTCGGTCGACGAGGTCCGAAGCCTAGCCACGGCCGCCCAGATCCCCCCGGCCTCCACCCGGGCCGACATCCCTCGACAAGTCCAGCAGATCATGGACTCCATGCTCGTCGCCGATCCCGCCGGTCGGGCCCAGAGCGCCGGCCAGATCTACGAGGAGCTCATCGGCTACATCTTCGGCAACGCCCTGGAGGCCGACCCTCGCCTCCTCTCGTTGGCCCTCCAAGATCTGAGGCAACACGAGAAGACCTCCGACGAGCTCGACCTCACCGCCGAGGTGGGCCTCCAGGAGATCAGCCAGGCCGAACTGAACACCGCATTCGCCACAGGCGGCGCCTTCAACGTCGATCCCGACCGCCCCTCCACGGGCTCTCTGAGCCCCTCGGCGATCCCCTCCAGCCGGGTGGGCAACGCCGCTGCCGGCGTCGATGAGCGGACCCTCCCGGGAGCCCTGGAAGACATCTTCCAATCCGCCGCCGCCGGCAATGGTAAAGCGGTGCTCCTCTCGGGCCGGTTCGGCCGAGGCCGGCAGTCCTTCCTTGACCGCCTCGTGGAAGCCGCCGAGAGCCGCCCGGGCAGCATCTCCGCCTTCCTCCACACCTCCCCAGACGACCGATTCCGACCCTTCGGGGTGTTCACGGACCTCCTGGTCCACCTGGCCAACGTCGACCACGACGACGCCCAACCCGGCCGGGTCACGGACCTCTTGCAGCGATGGGGTGTCTCCCCGGCCGGGCAGGTCCTGGTCGGCTCCCTCCTCGACGCCGACGGCGCCGGCCGCGCCCATTGGGAGACCCGCCGCCAGGCCACCGTAGAGATCATCACCGCCCTGCTGAAGAACGCCGCCGACACCGGAGCCACGGTCCTGATCATCGACCGCGTCGAGAACCTGGACCACCTCTCCATGGAGGCCCTCCGAGGCGCCGTGGCCGCCATCGGCGATCTCCCCGCCCTGGTCGTCCTGGGCACCCTCAACGAGGACATGGTCCGCGAGACCTTTGACGCCGGAACGCCCCAGGATCTGGAGTCCATCCGGGTCAGCGGCGAACCCCCGGCCCCCCCGGACACCCTCCAGGACCTCTCCCCCGAAGCGGATCTCCTTTTGACCCTCTTGAGCCTCGCCGACAAGCCCCTGGACCGGGCCGCCGCCGCTCAACTCCTGGGGTTTGACGTCGATGGACCCGCCGACGAGCTCTTGGCCGCCGGGGCCATCCGTCTGCCTCGCCAGGACAGCCTCCGGGCAGACGTGACCAACTGGCTGACCTGGCGCAAAGCGAACCGACCCGACGGCCAGGTCCCCCGCCAGGCATCGGCCCTGGCTCGCCACTACTCCTTCCGAGCCACCCAGAAGGACCGCCTGGCCCCCACCCTGGTTCGCCTCTACGCCACCGCCGGCGATCGCCGTCAGGCGTTGCCCCTGGCCGAGCGCTACGCCTCCTGGCTCCAGCGCAACGCCTGGCACCGCTCGGCCATGGAGTTTCACCAGCACCTCAGCCAGCTCATCCACAGCCACGGCCTGGGCGCCCCCAAGATGCGAGTCCACTTCGTCCTCGAGGCCGCCGAGATCGCTCTCGACATGGCCCTGATCGACAAATGCCGCAGCCTCCTCGAGCCCCTGAGCGCCTTCACCGAGACCGTCCGCGACGAGGCCGGATTCGTCGGCGCACAGCTCCTCCTCGGCCGCCTGGCCCTCCAGCAAGACGACCTCGACGAAGCCCGGGCCCACTTCCAACGAAGCGTCCAGACCGCCGCCGGAATCCAAGACCGGGAACTCTTGGCCCGCTCCACCCTGGCCCTGGCCAGCTGGTACGAGCGCTACGGCGACCCGGCCTCGGCCCTGGACCGCCTGGAGAGCGCCGTCAACCTCTACCGCCGGTTCGGCACGGGCCGCATGGACCTCAAAGCCCGGGCCCAGCTCCTTCAGCGGACCGCCCGCATGTGGGCCGACCGCGGGATGCTCCGCCGGGCCTACCAGCCGGTCCAGGACCTGATGCAGCTCGCCAGAGCCGTTCCCTACCCGTCGATCCGGTGCCGGGCCGCCATCGCCCAGGGCCGCCTGGCCGCCCACATGGGCGACCTCATGGCCGCCGGCGATCACTACGACGAGGGCATCGGCCTGGCCCGCAGCCACGGGCTCACCGCCCTGGCCATCGAGCTCCTCCGAGAGCGAGCCGGCCTGAACCTCCGGTTCGATCGCTTCGAAGAAGCCGTCTCCTGGGCCAACCAGGTCGTGGGCTACGCCGAGTCTCACGGCGACTACTACAGCGAGCAGCGGGCCCGCGACATCCGAGCCCTGGCCCTGGCCACGCTCGGCCGCGACACCGACGCCGCCCTTCAACAGCTACGGGCCAGCCTGCGACGAGCCACCGAGCGGGGGGTCCCCAAGGACGTGTTCCGGGGCCACGACCTCCTGGCTCGAGCCCTGACCGCCCTGGGACACACCGACGAGGCTCGCCACCACCGGGCCCACGCCGACGAGATCGGCCGGGCCCTTCGGATCTCCTGGGCCGCCTGAAGAGCCTCCCAGGAATCTCCCCACCCCCCTGGGCGGTTGTCACCTCCCCACTTCCTGGGGTAAGCCTGTCGGCGCGTCGTCTGGGCGCGCGCCTCTTGTTCGCCTCGAACCCTCGACCTTATGTCCTACGAACGTTTCATCGCCATCCGACACCTGCGCAGCGGCCGCAGCCAGTTCGTCTCCACGATCACGATCATCGCGATCCTCGGCGTCTTCCTCGGCGTGGCGGCCCTCACCAGCGTGATCGCCGTCACCGGCGGCTTCCAGCAGGCCTTCCAGGACCGGGTCCTCGGCGTCAACAGCCACCTCCTGGTCATCAAGCAGGGCACGGACTTTCGCAACTACCGAGAGATCCAGGAAGAGATCGAGACCTACGAGGGGGTGATCGCCACCAGCCCCTTCATCTTTCATGAGATGATCGCCACCCACGGCAACCGGTCCGCGGGCATCCTCGTCAAGGGCATCGAGCCCTCCACGGCCGCCACGGTCAGCGACATCCCCAAGTACGCCACCAACCCCGACTCCGTGATGGCCTTGGAGTTCGACCGGTTCCCCGACGACGGCGTCGTCGACACCCCCCGGGTCCTCCTGGGCTCCTCCCTGGCCAACCGCCTCCAGGTCGAGGCGGGAGACACCATCCAGGTCACCAGCCCACTGGAGAGCCTCGACGTCGGCGGCTTCCGCTCCGAGGGCCACCGCCCGGCGAGCCGACACTTCGAGGTGGTCGGCACCTACCGCAGCGGCTTCCACGAGTACGACAACCGCATGGCCCTGGTGGACTACCGGGCCGTCCAGGACTTCTTCCACCAGGGCGACACCGTCACCGGCGTCGACGTCCGCGTCGAGGAGGTCTTCCAGGTCGGCGCCCTCGCCGATGCCCTCCGCGACACCGAGTCCATGGGCACCTACTTCCGGATCATGGACTGGAGACAGCTCAACCATAACCTCTTCACCAGCCTGGGCCTCCAGCGCCTGGTCCTGGCTGTGCTCTTTCTCTTCATCGTCCTCGTCGCCAGCTTCAATATCGTCTGCACCTTGATCATGATCGTCCTGGAGAAGAACAAGGACATCGCCATCTTGAAGTCCATGGGCGCCACCAACTTCGGGATCCTGAAGGCCTTCCTCTACCAGGGCCTGATCGTCGGCTTCATCGGCACCATCAACGGCCTGATCGGCGGATTCCTGGTCTGCATGGCCATCCGCCACACCGACTTCGGCCTCGACCCCGAGATCTACATGATCGACCACCTCCCGGTCCGGATCGTCCCCCTGGAGTTCGCCCTGGTCGGCGCCATGTCCATGGTGATCTGCCTTATCGCCACGGTGTGGCCCGCCTGGTGGGCCTCCCGCATGAGCCCCGTCGAAGGTCTCCGGTACGACTGAGAGACTGAGTCGGCACCCGGCGCGAACCTCAACGACCCCCGGTGCTGGCGCACCACCGCAGTGATTGCGTAGAGTTTGGACGTTGCGAAGGATAGCGGAACGTCTGGGTTTGCGGCCGCATCGTTCGTGGCGTCCGGGTTGGCGACGAAGGACATCGGAACCTCGGGGTTCGCGGCGGAGGACATCCCAACTTCGAGGTTCGCGGCGGTCATTTCCAAGCATAGTTCAGGGCCCCCACGGTCCACCCCGGGACAAGCCCCGGGGCTATAGGTAGCGGGGCTCCGCAGGGGCCAAGGCCCCGCTCCGCCTGAGATATTCTCCGCATAGTCGACCACTCGAGAACTAACCCGGTGCGGAGTTCGACGGTGCCGGAATGAATCCGGGCCTGGTTCGGAACGACTCCGTTCTCCGAAACACCGAAGGTGGAGCGGGGCCTTGGCCCCTGCGGAGCCCCGCTACCTATAGCCCCGGGACTTGTCCCGGGGTGGACCGTGGGGGCCCTGAACTATGTTCGGAAACGACCCGCCGCAAACCTCGACGTTTCGGTGTCCTTCGCCGCGAACCCCGACGGTTCGATGTCCTTCGCCGCGAACCCCGACGGTTCGATGTCCTTCGCCGCAAACCTCGACGGTCCGAGTTCCCGCATCGCCCAAACCCGACGCCATCACTGCGTACTCCCGCGATCCGGTTCGAGTGGACTCTATGTGCGTGGTGCGCCACCCTCCACCGCCCCCCCACACCCCAACGCCGGTGGAACCTCCCCCCACCATCTGGTACCCTCCATCCCGTCTCGTCCCTGGGGCATTTCCGCCGGAGATACCATGCACCACCGCCACACCCCGCTCGCCATCTTGTGGGCCCTCCTGACGGCGTTCCTCTTCGCCGCCTGCGGAGGCGAAGAGCCCGCCGCCTGTGACACCTCCGCTGACTGCGATGACACCAGCATCTGCGGCTCCGACGGCTTCTGCCGCGAGGTCTCGGCGGCCTCCTGCTCCGACGACGACGACTGTCCCGGTGGCTTCGTCTGCGAGGCCTCCTCCTGCGTCCGAGACTCCAACCAATCCCCGGACAACCAGAACCAGAACCAGTCCCCGGACAACCAGAACAACCAGTCACCGGACAACCAGAACAACCAGTCACCGGACAACCAGAACCAGAACCAGAACAACCAGAACAACCAGAACCAGAACAACCAGTCTCCGGACAACCAGACCGATCCCAACCGCCCCAAAGTTGAGAGCTTCCACCCCCCTGACGGGTCCACGGACGTCTCCCCCGACGTGGTGATCCGGGCCACCTTCGACACCCCGTTGAACCCCTTCTCGGTCACCGCCAACAGCTTCTTTCTTCAGAGCCCCGAGGGCCACCACATCCCCGGCAACCTCGAGTACCTCGCCGACGAGCGCGAGGTGGTGTTCACCCCCGACCAACCTCTGTGGGCGGGGTCGAAGTTCACCATCCGCGTCCGCGCGCTGATCACCGACGAGACCCTGGCCTTCGCCGCCGTCGAAGATCAGGCCACCTTCTCCACGGGCCACACCTACGACGAGGATCTCCTCGACGCCATCCACGAGTTCGCCCCCGTGGTCTACCAGGAGATGCGGGTCACCGACGAACCCGCCGGCCTCAACGGCGACATGCCCACCCGGGTCGACTTCGACGGCGACCACCAGGCCAACAACAACTCCGCCAGCGCCGCCGCGGCCGGCACCGAGGTCCCGGCCCACGTGTACTACTCGGCCATCTCCACAGAGACCCACTACTTCCTTCACTACACCCTCTACTACACCACCAGGCGGGTCACCGCCGACGAGGTGCACACCTATCACGACCACGACTTCGCGGCCCTCCAGGTGGTCGTCGATCGCTCCACTGGCGAGGCCGTCCTCTTCGAAGGCGTCCGCACCGCTCACGGAAGCGCCTCGGACACCACCCTGACCTTCCGCCCCAACACCTCGGCCGTGCAGGGGCGCACCGACTTCCACCGGGACCGGATCCGCACCTTCGACGTCTCCCAACTCAAGGACGGAAACCGGTTCCCCCTCTACATCCCCAGTGGAATCCACGCCGGATGTTCCTGGTATGAACGGAACCTCTCCTGGGGCCCGACGCTCTGCCCGAACTTCCCCGAAGCCTTCCTGGGCGGCCACGGGGTGGTCCTCTACCCCGGCGACACCGCCCAGACCTACTCCGAGGCCGAGGTCGGCGAGTCCGGCCACCTGGAGATGACCTACGAGCTGATCCCCTTTACGGATCCCTTCTGGACGGACCGGGGCGACCTGAACTGCGGCCTCTTTAGCTCCCTGGGGTTCACCTACGACCCCTGGGAGAGCGGCGACACCCCACCGCTGACCGGCCCCCCGGGGTTCTCCCTCTTCCTGCCCCGGTCCCTCTGCTCTTCGACCTCGTCGAGCTACGGGGTCCTCCCATTCCGGTGGTTCTCCACCGCCTCCACCGGCGGCGAGTGGTTTATGGACTCCCCCCGGGAGCTGAACGGCCGATTGAACTTCAACACTACCTTCTCGCTGGACTACTGCGAGAATCTCTACTTCGATATCGATCGCCGCGACGACGCGGCCTGCGGAGGCAACGGTGACTGATCTCCCTCTCTTTCGCACCCTCATGATCGCGCTGGTGGCTGGCCTGCTGGTCCTGACGGGGTGCCGCTCGGCCCCCGAGGTCAACGACGAGCCCCCGCAGCGGCGAGCCCGCGTCGCCGAGATGCCATCTCCCGAGGATCTCGGCGACAACCCCTGCGGCAACCCGGACTGGGCGAAGCTCCCCCCGGAGCCCGTGGAACTCAGCGATATCCAAGGTGCCGACGACGCCGACGACGACGTCGAGGACGCCGACGACGAGGATTAATCGCCGCTCCAGCAGGCCGGCAGCGCCGCGATCACAGCCTTGTAGTCCTGGCCCCGAGGCGCCTCGTACCCCTCGCAGCCCTCGCCGCTCATGATCCGATAGTCCAGGCTCGCCAACCACTCCAGGGTCTCCGCCGGGATCTCTCGACCCTCATGCAGAGCCTGTGACATCGATCCCGGCAGCCGACAGAGGCTGTCCAGCGATCCAAACCGCCCCAGGTCTTCTTCATTGGGGGACGCCACGACGAGCAGCCGCTCCACGGGGATATCCGTGGTCCTCACGGCGGTGAAATTCCCCAGAGACACGGGGTGATGGGCCTCCAGGCGCTCCGATCCCGTGGAGTACACCATCAGGCCGCCGTCGCCTTGACCGTAGAGGTTCAGCACCCGCACGAACACCGGCTCCGACGACTCCAACCACAGCTCCGTCTCCTGCCCTTCACAGAGGGCGCCGCCGGGCCGGGAGTCCACGTGAAGCGAGACCTTTCCGGTCCCCCGCGGCAGGGGCGGCATGTAGGTAGCTCGGTCCACCTCGGGAGAGATCGCCAGCGGAAACTCCACGTCCCCCACGCTCCGCACCCGGCGATCCTCCAACTCCAACCGCCAGCTCGCCTGCAGGATCGCCTCTCGACCCGGGAGCTCCCGGATCGTCCCCCGGATCACACCGGTCGTCGCCGGCGGCAGCCCCAGGCCCGTCCACCGAGCCGGCGGCCGCCGAGTGTCCACGTCATTCGTCGCCAGCGCTCCCAGAAGCTGGTCGTGGAGCCACTCTGCCCGGGGCCCGCCGTTGACCCCGTGGTCATTGATCGTGTCGATCACCACCGCCGGCGCCTCCACGCCATCTTCTTGTAGCCCCTCGGCGATCCGCTGGGCGACCCGCTGCAACCCCTCGGTCAACTGCCGCCGCGGCCCGGACTCGAACTCATGGATCGCCCGAACGCTGGCCACAGCCATCACGCAGACCTGCCGGCCGTCGCTACCCACCCGCCAGATCGTCACGATCGACTCGGCCTGCTCACACCGATAGCCCTGGCAGATCAGATCCCGGAGCCGCTCTCGCGCCCGCTGGGCCGCCTCATCGGCCGCCGCCGGCGTCGACGCCGCCACGAACGCCGTCTCTTGCCGGTATCCCGTGGGCGGCACCATCGTCCCACTGCACACCTCGGGATCCGTGACCACTCCCTCCAGGAGCTCCTGCTCCGCCGTCGCCAGGTCCTCCTCACCGGTCGCGTCATCGGGCACTCTCTCCGAACCCGCCGGTCCACAGGACCCCAGCCACGCCAGGGCCACCACACAACACGCGATCGCACTCAGGGATCTTCCCATTCTCACCATCTCGTTTCTTCCCGGGTAATAGGCACTCTCGTAGGACTCAACCATCGTGCCCCGTTGGACGCCGAAGGGTGATGAAAATTCAACGCACCCCGATTGTACTCTGTTTTCGGGCTGACGCTCAACAAACCACCCCGCGTGAGTGTGATCCACGGCGATCGGTTGGCCCACAGCCCGCAGCGGGCCTTGGCCCGCGAGGACCCTCGGGCGAAGCCCGACTCGCTTGAGCCTCGTGGCCTTGGCCCGAGGGGAGGTTCCGGGCCGCCCTCTGTTTCCGTTACACAAACCGGTCCTCCTCGGCGGTTCGTCCACAAGCGACCCCAGGAGGCGAATCTGGCGCCTCTCCTCGGGCCAAGGCCACGAGGCTTGGCGAGTCGGGCCTGAAACAGCGGCCCGAAGGTCCTCGCGGGCCAAGGCCCGCTGCGGAATGGCGCCGTTCCTACCGACGGAGGCCGATCACACCGACCCCTCATTGCGCACCTTCCACCCCTATGGCAGGATATTTTTCAACTTCCTTTGAATGAACACTGAGCGTCGCTCGTCTTTTGCACCACGACGCCCGACGTGGCAGAACATGAACCGAATCAATCCTTTTCCAGGAGAAGAAGGTATGCTTTCCCGACTGTTGAAAACCCACTCCCTGCCCGTCGCCCTGATGGCCGCAACGGGCCTCTTCGCGACCGTGTCTGTCGCCACGGGCTGCAGCAGCGGTCACGCCGACCGCCCCGAACTCGACCAGATTCAGACCGGCGCCACCCTGGCCGGCCCTCGCGAGGGAGTCTTCCTTCGCGCCGCCTTCGATGACGATCCCTCCATGTACCTCGGTCGGTTCATCGCCGAGGGCGTCGAGGGCGACGCCATCGACGAAAACCGTGCCGTCCGCACCTCCTGCAGCCAGCACATCTCCTACCGAGAGGTCCGGGCCCAGGGGAACTTCGACGAGTACTACAACAGCTCCACCAGCGTGCAGGCTTCCATGGGCGTCGACGCCGCCGCCGGCCCTGGCGGTCAGGCCAACCTCGACCACCAGCGGGGCACCGAGATCCGCGTGAACTACGAGCTGAACCGACGGCTCATCGCCGAGATCGAAGACTACGACGCCTTCACCGACTGCTGTGAGTCCACCGTCGGTGGGTGCTCCGGCTACTACATCGGCGAATTCTGGGGCGGCACCGGCACGGTCTACCAGGTCGCTGGTCGGTCCACGGACCTCTCCGGCGGTGGCAGCGGCGGAAACGCCGCCGTTCAGGCCGGCGGTGACCTCGACGTGGCCGACGGCTGGGCCTGGCGACGAGCCATGACCTTCGACGACGTCTACTTCGCCTTCCGCATCATGGACGTCGGCATCGGCGGCTGCTCCTGGGTCGACACGCCTCCCCGCTCCGACGAAGGCTACTACTTCGTGGGCATCTCCCCGCCGGCTGCCACCCAGGACATGGCCCGGACCTTCGCCATGCGAAACGCCCGCACCCAGGTCGTCCAGTACCTCGGAGAAGCCATCGTCGCCGAGTCCGTCAGCGTCGGCACCCTCCAGGGGTACCTGGAAGACGAGACCGTCGTGGCCACCGCCGCCGAGGGCATCGCCGCCCGCGTCAGCGCCGAGCGATACTGCCCGCCGGAGCGCCTCGAGACCCCCGAGGGCCTGATGTACATCTCTCGGGTGCTCGCCTTCATCCCCAACGAGCAGATCGACGGCGCCAGCCGTGACATGGTCCGCGCCGTTCGGGACGAGACCGGCGACGACTCCATCGACGTCGAGTAACCCTCACCTGTAGGACCGGCGGTGCTCTCACCGCCGGTCCTTTTGTCTTTCTTGCTTGTCCCCAGCATCCCCTCGGAGCCTCCGATGACCGGCCACACCCTTCGCATCGCTCTCGTCGCCCTCCTCGCCACCCTCATGGCTGCCGCCGGCTGCACTCCCTGGCACGTCCGCCAGGGGTTCGACGACCGCTCCGAGATGAACACCCCTGAAGGTCAGGCTCGCCTCGTCGAGATCGTCGCTGGCGGCGGCAACGACGCCCGCCGGGCCGCGATGCAGCTCACCGAAGCCGACGCCGAGGTGATCCGCCCCGTGATGCCCCAGCTCATCCTCTACTACTCCGAGCACTGCCGCATCGATCACTTCTTCGAGAGCGACCCCGTCCGCGACGGCGGCTGCCCCCACGTGGAGCAGACGGCCCTGAAATTCGGGGCCGAAGCCGTGCCCGCCCTCCAGGGCGTCAACGCCTACGCCGCCGCCGTCGGCCTCGGCGCCCTCGGTCTCGAAGGCCGCTCGGGCATCTCCACCCTGATCACCGGGCTCGGCCACGAAGATCCCCTGATCCGCAAACGCTCCATCGACGCCCTCCGGCAGATCGGCGTCGCCGAACCCCGAGCCCTGGAGATCCTCTCCGTCCTCTCCGGCGCCGACGGCGACGCCGAGGTCAAGGAAGCCGCCCGCCGCGCCCACCGTTCCCTCCAATCGGGGGTCACCCCTGAAGAGGCCGACGCCCTGGCCGCCGCCACCGCCCCGCCCCAGGACGTGACCCAGCGGGAAGAGCCCTCGCCACGCCCCGAGCCCGGCGAGGTCGTCGGCCAGCCCCGCCCCAACGACATCGCCCTGATCATCGGCATCGAGGACTACCGCGGCGACATCCCCGACTCCACAGGCGCCCGCAAGGACGCCGAGGTCTTCGCCGACCTCGCCGAGACCCACCTGGGCCTCTCCCGCCGCAACATCATCGTCCTCCTCGACCAGCAGGCCACCCGATCCTCCCTGGAAGCCTACTTCGAGGAGTGGCTCCCCCGTAACGCCCGCGAGGACGGCCGGGTCTTCGTGTACTTCGCCGGCCACGGCGCCCCAGATCCCCAGACCGGCGAGAGCTACCTGGTGCCCTGGGACGGCGATCCCCGGTTCATCACCCGTCAGGGCATCCACATCGACAACCTCACCGCCTCCCTCCGGGAGCTCCCCGCCGCCGAGGTAGTCCTGATGATGGACTCCTGCTTCTCCGGCAGCGGCGGCCGCAGCGTCCTCGCCGAAGGCACCCGCCCCCTGGTCCCCGTTCAGGACATCGCCGTCGCCGAAGAGCCCGGCGAGGCCCGGTTCTCCCTCCTCGCCGCCGCTTCCTCCGACGAGGTCACGGGCATGACCGCCGACGGCGAGCACGGCCTCTTCTCCTACTACCTCTTCGAAGGGATTCGGGGCGCTGCCGATCGCGACCAGGACGGCCGCGTCAGCCTCGGTGAGCTCGCCGACTTCATCGCCGGACACGTCCCCGACGAGGCTCGCCGCGACAACCGCGACCAGACCCCGGTCAGCCACTTCATCCCCGACACCACCGTCGACATCGACCTGGTGGTCTTTGACTGAGCTTATTCCTCTTCGCCGTCGTCGGACTCGTCCGCGTGCTCGTTGTCATCGGCGATGGCGAAGAGGATCTCCCGCAGGGGCTGAAAGCTCTCCCGGGTGGTCGCCGAAAACCCCGTGATCCGCTGGGTCGTCCCCAGCCGCTCCACCCCGAACTCCTCCGTGGGATCGAAGGCCAAGAGCGCTCCCCGGACTAACTCCCGGTCCACGGGACTGACGTGACTACCCGCGGTCATCGTGTCCTGCGGGATATGCCCCGTCACCGCCAGGTTTCTCATCCGCCCCGTCCGGATCCCGAACTGATCCGCCGACAGAAACGCCCCGGAGTAAACCGCCGCCGCGTCACACTCCCCCTCGATCAGGTCTCTCATGGCCTGCAGGTGGTCGCCGCTGAAGTGAACATCTCCGATAAACTCGTCCGGGTCTTCCCCCTGCTTCTCCAAAAAGAATCGGGGCAAGAAGTACCCCGACGTGGAGAGCTCATCGATGAAGCAAAACGTCGATCCCCTTAGGTCTTCCAACAATCGAACCGCCGAGTCCATCCTCACCAAGAGCAGAGCATCGCTCGAGACTGCACCGTCGAACTCCTTCAGCGCCAGGATCTCGATCTCGTCGTCGGACTTCTCGGTCTCCAGGTAGAGTCGGGGCGGCAGCGACGCGAAGGCGATCTCCTCATCGAGGAGCATCTGTGAGAGCTCCCGGTAGTCCCTGGTCATCACCAGGGGAACGGGCCGCCCCGTGGCCCGCTCCAGGTATCGGTGAAGGGGCTCCACCTCCTCGATCAACACCTCGGGGTCCACCGTCGGCGCCCACCCCAGGGGCAACGGCTCCCCGCTGAGCACCACCACCTCCTCGACCTCCACGTCCTCCAAGATCTCCCCCTCGGCCACCCCCGAGTCCCCGTCGAAGACCCCTGAGAAGTGGAGCACCACAGCGCCCACCACCAGGGTCGCCACCGCCACCATCGCGATCCTCGGCCCTCGCCCCGGTCCCTTCGAGCTCTCCTCGATGGCCGCCGTCACGGAGGCCCGCGACGCCGACACGCTCTCTCCCGGCGCCTGCTCCAGCGACGGCCGCTGCACCACCGTCGGCGCGTCGTCCTCGATCTCGTCCCGAGTTCGCGACAGGGAATTCGACCCCGTCATGTGAATCAGCCGCCGCCGCTCTGCCGCCGTCAACGCCCGCTCGAAGGCTTCGGCCACCGTGCTCTGCCGCTCCTCCAACCGCTCCCCGGCCACGTCCCGCAAGAACTTCGCCACCCCGTCTTCCCCCAGGACCACCCCGCACTCCTCGCAGGCCCGGGCCAGATCCTCCCGCATCTCGTCCGCCGTGGCATACCGCTCATCCCGATCGGTACGCAGCGCCTTCAGGGCCACCTCCTCCAGGGCCTCCGGCAACTCCGGCCGAAACTGCGACGGCCGCGGCACCTGCCCACCGATCACGGCCTGCATCATCTCCAGCTCGGTGCGCCGTTTGAAGAGCCGCCGCATGGCCCACATCTCCCACAGGACGATCCCCATGGAGAACACATCACTCCGACGGTCCAGTGGCTCGTGGAGGCACTGCTCCGGCGAGAGATACGCGAACTTCCCCTTCAGGTTCCCCGAGTACGTCGCCTCCACCCCGTCCACGGTCGACTTCGCCACCCCGAAGTCCAGGAGCTTGATATGCCCGTCGCTGGTGCACATCAGGTTGTGCGGCGAGATATCCCGGTGGACCAACCCCAGGGGCTTGCCCTC
>SKON01000116.1 GCA_007120035.1 Myxococcales bacterium | reverse complement strand
GCGAACGCGCTCCTGGACCACGATCGGTGGGGCACGAAGGCGCAGGTCTGCGCCGACTTCCTCCACCTCTCGCTGGGGCTGCACGCCAACGCCGAGGCCCACGCTCGCCTGGAGGCGGAGTTCACCCGGGGGACGGACCACGAGCGGGTGCTCCTGGACCGACAGTACGAAGACATCCACCTGGTGGGCCCCCTGTCGTTGACGGCGGGTGTGACCGTGACGGCCCGGGCCAACGCCAACGGACACGGTGAGGGGTACCTGGACTACCAGGCCGACGCCGACCTCTACGCGCCGCTGGGGTTTGAGTGGCATCACGAGACGGGGTTCCGAGGTCTGACGCCGATCGCCGATGGGGAGCGGAACTTCAACTTCGAGAGCGACGCCTACGCTCACGTGGACCTGAACGCGTCGTTCACCCTGGAGGCGGAGGTCCACTTCAGCCTGACCGTGGCGGGGAACAACTACGTGGGGTTCGGCGGGATGGGAGCCGGGGCGGATCTGACGGCCGAGGCTCAGTACCTTCCGTTTGGAGAGACCCCGTGCATGACGGCGGGGGTGACCTTCGACTCCTACTTCACGGGGAACGTGACGGCCTTCGTGGACGCGAGCCGGATCTTCCTGGGGACCCACGAGTGGGATCTGGTGGACATCAACCACCGGTTCCCGACGGTGGATCTCTTCAGCTGGAATGACAGCGGTCAGTTCTGCGTCGACGGCGACCAGCGGTACGTGGGAGAGCTGAACAATATCTATAGTCAGGACTGCACGTCGGCGAGCAACCCCTTCTTCGGGGCCTGCACGGACACGCTGATGCAGCACTGCTTCAACCCGCCCCAGGGAAGCTGCGAGGGGTATGTGGATCCCGATCGGAACGTGCTGATGGTGTGGCCGTCGGGAGAGCGGGTGGAGATGGTTCGGGAGACGGCGGGGAGCATCACCCTGGATGTGTCCCACTACTTCGGGGTCGAGAATGACCTCTGTGGGACGAGCGACCTCTACGTGAAGACCAACGAGCCGGGAGCGACCTGTGAGTCCGAGGAGTACTTCGTGCTCCAGCAGGACCAGGCGCCCCTGGATCCCCACCTGGACGAAGAGGAGAAGCAAGAGCTCTACGATTCGGGTTGGTTGTTGGAGGCGGGAGCCGAGGCGTCGGCGTGCATCGAGAACAGCGGCGGCAGCTACCAGATGGACATGGCCTGCCCCCGAGCCGGAGACGACACGACGATCACCGTGGGGAGCGCCGGGGCTCAGGCCTGCATCGTGGGCATCGGCACCTGCACCTTCCAGGCGGTGGACACGATGCCGATGCCCAGTCTGCAGGGCCTGTGGTGAGGCGATGAGCCCGAGGCAGTGGCTCGCTAGTCGATGTCCATGCCCTCCCAGAAGTAGATCTCCTCTTGAGCCGGGCCGATATCATGGTCCGGCTCGAGGGGTTCTTGGAAGTACTCTTCCGGTTCGTTGGGGGGGAAGGTGGTGGCCTCCTGGTCGCGGTTTTGCCGCGCCCGGGCGTGGGGAGGAGGACCGCCGCCGTTGGAGTCGTTGGAGTCGTCGGAGGAGTCCGGGGAGTTCATGGGCTCGCCGAGGTGGTACTTTCCGGGGCCCTCTTCGTGGTCGCTGCCGGTGAAGCGGTACACCGTGTGGTGGCCCTGGTTGCGGTGGGAGAAGGCCCAGAGGCGCCAGGAGGGGTGGGGGAAGTACCGGAAGAACCACCACTCGTTCTCGATGGGGTCGTTGAACGCCATGGGGGCGTGGGCGGCGCCGGGGATCCGGACTCGGAAGCCGCTCTCGTGGCGGAATCGGATCGAGGCGGCGTGGCGGCCGATGCGGTCTCCGGGGGACTCGAGGCGGTCGATGGCGTTGCCCCCGACGTGGAGATCGTGGAAGGAGGCCGACCGCATCCAGGGGGCGTTGGTCTCGGCGTAGACCCCGAGGACCGTCGAGGAGGCGGCGTTGTTGGCGATGGTCAGGCTGTCCTCGGAGGTGCTGTTGAACACGGGGGCGACGTAGGTGTTGCCTAGAAAGGAGTTGTCTCGGATGCCGTTGCCGGCGATCACCTCCAGACCGGTGAAGAGGCCGGCGTTGACGTCGCCACCCCGGAGATGGACGGCGTACTGGTGGCACCGGTTGAAGACGATCCGGCTCCACTGCTGGATGTTGTTGTTGGCGTGGACCCCGTCGAGGTTGCTGAAGGCCCGGATGCCCGTGCCCATGCGGTTGAAGAAGAGGTTGTCCAGGCGCAGGCCGTGGGATCGGACGTCGAGGCCGACGCCGTCGTGGACCTGGGAGAAGTTGGTGGACACAAAGGAGAGGTCCCGCAGGGAGGACCACTGCGAGGGCCCCTCGACGCGGAGGCCGACGATGTCGTTGTCGATCATCAGGGCCGCGCCGTTGCCGTTGAGGAGGATCTTCTTCTGGATCCGAAGGCCCACGCCGTCGCCGTCGATGTCGTCGATGAGGAGGCGAGCGTTGGGGGGGAGGTCGTAGGGGACCCCGAGGCCCACGGCGTCGGGGAGAGAGTTAAAGTCGGCCTGGAGGGCCGCCGTGGCGGACCGTTCCCCCGTGGTGTTGACGCAGTGTCCGCCCTGGGTGCAGGCCTCGTCCTGGAGGCAGTCCGCCGATGAGAGGCAGACCGTCAGGCCCTGCATCAGGTCGGCGGCGTCGGCGATGGCCTCGGGGTGATCTCCGTCGCCGAGGCAGCTCATACAAAGGATGGAGATTCCCATAGTCCACGCGCAGATCATTGGCCATCGAGTCATCGTTCTCCCCTGGTTGTCGGTTGTTGCGGTTGGTCTATGAAAGGTGGTGTTGGAGGGGCTGGTGGCAAGTCTGGGGGGCGGGTTGGTGGAGGGTGGGGCGGCGCGGGACGACCCCCAGGCGCTTCGCGGCAGCCCCCTGGATCCGGTTCGTGGGGGCGCGCAGTGATGGCGTCGAGTTTGGGCGTGAGAACGGGTGGTTTGCGAGTAAGGAAGGAGCACCGGAGCCCTGCCGCCTCCGGCGCAGGTGTTCGCCGAGTGTGCAAGTGAGCGGTGGAGGTGGAGCCGACCTCGAAGGTGGCGGCTCTCGGCGTAAGAACGGGTGGAT
>SKON01000189.1 GCA_007120035.1 Myxococcales bacterium | reverse complement strand
CGGAGGTGCACTCCCTCGAAAACATCGGTGAGGCGCCGATCCGATGGGTTGTGTTTGCCCGCTTAGACGCAGCCATCCCCGGCCACCAGCACGAAGACGTTCACGACGTCGCGGAGTCCGACGCAGACCTTTCCGAGGTGGTCTTCGAAGACGACCTCGCCCGCGTGACCCGAGTCGCCCTGGAGCCCGGTGAGAGTACCCAGTCGCATGATGGCGGCTACCGGGTGATCTATTCTCTTACGGACTACTCCGTCGAGTTTACGATGGACGATCAAGATCCCGAAGAGACGACCTGGACCGCCGGAGAGGTTCACTGGCACGAGGCCGATCAGCATCAGGTATCAAATACCGGGGAGACCCGAGCGGAGTACCTGGTGGTTCAGTTCCGACAGTGAAGCGACGCCGAGCAGGTGTCCGTCACGCCGGGACAGGGCTCAACGAGAACTCCAGTAGCCCGTCGGCGAGCTCCACCAGGTCGTCGTGGCGGGTCAGGAGCCGGCACCAGGAGTCGGGGATATCCTCCACGCCGTAGTAGGCGCCGGCGAGCTGGCCGTAGATGGCGCCCGTGGTGTCGGCGTCGTCGCCCAGGTTGACGGCCAGCAGAGCGCCGCTTGGGAAGTCCTCTGTGCGGTGGAAGGCCCAGAGGGCGGCCTCCAGGGATCGGACGACGTAGCCCGTGACCCTGGATCTCCGGGGGCTCTTGGTCTTTGAAGGAGCCCGCGGCAATCTCGACGATCGCTGCCACCAGGGGGCGGCCAGCCCCAGGAGGGCGCCGTGGTAGCGGTCCGTGGTGGTGGTCATGGTCGGAGCTCCTGTGATGGCATTGTCGTCGATGATGGGCCACGTTCTACCTGGAAGGCCGTTTTCGTCAATGGGCGCGGGGGAGATGTCGTACCCAGGGTGCGACATTCTTGTGTGTTTATGAGGTGCTCCGCGTCATCATGCAAGAAACTGTACTTGCGCTGCCCATCTACCTACCCTGTGGCAGAACGCTCATTGGAAACCGCAGGAGAAGAGGGCTGTATGAAGAAGTCTGCTATCGTCGCGTTGTTCGTCGCGGGGGCCCTGAGCGGCTCCCTCTTGCTCACGTCTGATGCGTTGGCTTGCGACCCGGCGCCGCCCTACCAGGTGGAGATCGTTGAATCGGACCTCCCCGGTTGTCTGGAACTGAACCTGGGCTACGTCGGTGAGCAAACGTCATTCAGTTACTGGGGGCCCGTGGTCCCCTTCAAGAGCGAATGCGAAGACCCGCTGGAGTTCGTCGAGGTGGACTGCGACGATTGCCACGAAGACCAGGTGATCGAGCCCGACGAGGAGGCCGACCTGCAGCTGGTCAGCGCCGCCGAAGGGGAGGTCTCGGAGCAGACCTTCGCGTGGAACATGGGAGAGGAGTCGGGGACCCTGCGCACGAGCGTGGTGTATACGGACACATCCGGAGCCTGTGATGGGTGGGAGGACTGGGGTCGTGACGATTCGTCGCGGCGTGGTTGCGCGCAGGTCTCGGGTGGTGGGGGTGGTCTGGGGCTGGTGCTTTTGGTGCTCTTGATGGTGGTGCAGATTAGGCGAAGGAGAGGAACTATCACCGCGTGAGCGGGATCATCTAGAGACCGGGCTTCTCGGGCGACCTGAAGGGACGCTCCATCAAGGCCCACCTGAATCGGTCCCGCCGCTCAAGTACTCCGGCCCAATAGCCGCTACCACGTATCCCGCTCGGACTCGAACGCCAGAATCTCCGCCTCAGCGACCGTCTCAGCCTCCGCGTCGGAGCTCGCAGCGTCCACCGCGGGTTCGTCCTGCTCCACCTCATCCACAGCTGGGGGCTGGGAGAGGAGCTCGGCGGCGTGGAAGAGGTCGTCGAAGAAGCTCTCGGCGGCCTCTTCGTGTTGGTAGGCGACGGCGAACTCCAGAGCCCCTTTGTGGAGGCGGAGGTAATCGGCGGTCTGGGAGACGGGGGCGACGGCCTGGACGATTCGGTCAGGGCGGAGGCGTTCGACGCGATCGGGGGTGATGCCGCGGGAGATGAGCTCGTCGTCGGAGATCGAGATGCGTCCGCTGTGGCCGAAGACCACGTAGCGCTCGCTGTACCAGCCGGGGGAGAGCTCGACGCGGCCACGGATCATGCCGTCGCGTCCGAGGCGGGCCTCGACGCGGCGGTGGTCGATGTGGCCGGAGAAGCCGGGCCGCTTGAAGATCCCCGGGACGCGCCAGTCGAGGCCGTGCCGGGTGCTCACGTCGAGGAGCCGATCTTTGCCGTGCAGACGGTGAACCAACGGTAGGTACAGTCGCTCCAGCCGCGGGACCAGGAAGTGGAAGAGCGCGATGAAAATCACTGTGCCGACCAGAATTGCGAAGAGCGCTACCAGTTTGATACTGTACACGTGATTCCTATTTGAGTCATGAGTTCGTGGTATCAGGCGATTCCGTGACTCTCGCCTGGGTACTTGTTTACTATGCCTCGTCATCTGCCAGATTCCCTCATTGTTCGAGAAATGAAATGAAAAGACTACTCCCGCTGTCCCTCGTCGCGGCGATCGCGATCTCGATGTTGACGGTCTTCTCCTGTGGCCCCGGTGAAGAGCAGGAGCTCGACCCAGAGCCCGTGGTGTGTGGGGAGCTCGAGAGCCGGGCGAGCTGTGAGGACGCCGAGGAGTGCGGGTGGTTGATCCAGTCCTGCGGGGAGGTCGTGGAGGCCAGCTGCCTGCCCGCGGCGGAGGCGACGGTGGCGACGAATTGCCGGGCCCTGGAGACGCAGGACTGCCATGAGCAGGAGAGCTGGGACTCCTGCGCGCCCGATGCCTGCCGTTGGGTGGCGCCGGGGTGCGGTTCGGAGGATGACTACCCCCTGGAGGGCCCAACCTGCGTGCCATTGATGGAGTGCACGCCGGGCGCTGAAGACGAGTGCCCCGAGGGGCTGGAGTGCTTTGCCTTCACCTGGGACCCTTGCGCGGGTTCGGACTGCGACGCCTGCGGGGCGCATGAATACTCTTGCTTCCCGCCGCTGACGGAGCCGGAGCCGGAGCCGGAGCCCGACGCCTGCGAGGCCATCGACGATTGGATGGACTGCCAGGCCGCCGAGGAGTGCGG